>JBBSRM010000016.1:0-22104 GCA_038243055.1 Actinomycetales bacterium | reverse complement strand
TCGCGGTGCCCATCGGCGTTGACGCCGGTGGCGATCATCGCGTGGACGTTGACCACCCGGCCGCCTTCGCGGACCTTCAGGACCAGGGCGTCGGCGGCGATGAAGGCATACGGGCCGGCGTCCAGAGGCCGGGTGCGGAACTGTTCGACTTGTTCGTCGAGGTCCGCGGCCATGAGAGAGACCTGAGACTTCGATAGCCGGGTGATGCCGAGGGTTTCGACCAACTTTTCCATCCGGCGGGTGGAGACTCCCAGGAGGTAGCAGGTCGCCACGACGGTGGTCAGGGCGGTCTCGGCGCGGCGGCGGCGCTCGAGGAGCCAATCAGGGAAATACGATCCCTGCCGCAGCTTGGGAATCGCGACGTCCAAGGTGCCGGTACGGGTGTCGAAGTCGCGGTGGCGGTAGCCGTTCCGGGAGGTGTTCCGGTCTTCGGATCGGGCACCGTATTCAGCTCCGCAGACAGCATCGGCTTCGGCGCTCATCAAAGCGTTGATGAACGTGGTGAGCATCTGGCGCATCAGGTCCGGGGAGGCTTGTTCGAGCTGTTCGGACAGGAATCGGGCAGGGTCGATAATATGGGGTGCGGTCATCGCGTGGACTCTCTTTCGAAACGTACTTTGGTAGGTCGTTTCAAGAATCACGCGGTGGCCGCCTTATGTTCGGGAGCCACGCCCAATGGGTTGGCTTCTTACACCACGCTAGTGGGCACTACCAGCGATTCTGGACACAACCTAGTCAAGTCGCCATTTTCTTGTTGAATAAGGGGTGTGCCAAGAGTCGGCTGCGTGCTAGTTTCAAGGAATGTCCCAGCCGATCGGAAGCATTTCAGACGTGGAGATCGCCGATCTTCTCGAAGACATCAGCTCACAGGACCCGACCGTGAGGGACGGGGAATCACTGGGCAGGCTCTGCGAAATGGTGGATTCGGGCCCCGTTTCCGAAGCACAGTTGGCCCTCCTGGGCTCGAGGTTGGTGGAAAGACTGTCCCACGCTCGCGTGGAGGTGCGGAGCTTCGCCGCGCTGGCGCTCATCGTGCTCATTCTCCGCGACGCCTGTGAACCTGGTTGGTTCCCACATTTCGCAACCTGGTACGTAACCGAGGAAGAGATCACCGGGTATGGCGTGGCCCGCGGGTGGCTCCATGTCGTGGCGCACGGTGCCGACGCACTAGGCGCCTTTGGATGGGCTTCGAAAGAGTCGCCCCGCCCCGTTCTTGACCTTGAGGCACGGAGGATGCTGAACCAGGGGCCAGGTATCTTATCTGGCGGGACCAGGAAGACGACAGGCTGGGATTTGCCATAGCCATCACGCTGTCGAATCCGCGCCTCACACAGGACGATGCCCTCGCGTGGTTGGATCCCATCGAAGAAGCATTCCTTCACGGTGAACCAGGACCCGTCCCCGCCTTCGCCTCGAATTCGATCCGGACCCTCCGCGTGGTTTGTCTGCTGGCGACCGAACAGATGCACTACCAAGGGCAGGATGTTCGCATCCAGCATTCCAGCGCGGTAGGGCAACGCCTACGAGAAGTCCTCCATATTGCCTCCCCCTGGATGTGGAATCTCGAAACATAGGATTGGTACGCCCCAACGACCACAGCGCCAAAAATCCGCAGTGACGACGACGGATCACTGGCCGGAGATTGCCGCCGGATTCCCCTTCCCGAGCAGTTGCGTCCGGCGGTAGCCTGCAGGATTGGCGACTGGGCCGTGCCTACTTGAGCGGCTGCTCGACTTCGATCCTGCCCTGCGTTGGCAGGTCCAACGGGTTATTGCCGGAGCGCTGCCCGGGACATGGGAGACGAAGCGCGCGCAGGGTGCGACGGCGGGATACGGTGCCCAACTGCCATCGAAGCAGGATGCGGATGGGCAGTGGGCCGGAGGAGCCTACGTTCCCGTGGAATTTTCCGACAGTCCTGAGGCCGACCAACCGGGCCAGTTCTGGACAGTGACGACCTCGGTGCTGAAGGATTTGCGTGAATGGGGGCTCAACGCCGTTCGCGGAATGATCGCTTATGAGTAGTTCACCGGTGACACGTCGCTGCAGGTACAGCGTGCTGGCTGCTTTCGATCATTTCCGCGACGTGACGCTTCTGGAGAGAACGACGCCGGATCCCCGGTTGCTCGCGCCGGTCGATGTCGTCCGTGCTGCGCGGGCCACGGACGGCACATGGCGCCAGGGAACACAGTTGCCGGGAAAAACCTGGTTCGACGTCGACGTCCCGGCGGGCGAAGCATCGAAATGGCTGACCCTCCGAGGAACCCGGGTGCTCGATTGGTGGGACGGAGCGAGCCAGGGACTGGGTGGGACCCTCCATCCCGGGCATCAGGAGGGGTATGCTCCGAGAAAAGCTAGTCGAGGAGGAACAATGTCTTTGAGTGTGTGGGTCCGACGAGTCCAGGAAGAACCCAGCCACAACGATGGAACCAGGGTCCTTGTGGACCGGGTCTGGCCGCGCGGGATCAAGAAGACAGATGCAGCGCTCGATGACTGGAACAAGGACGTGGCTCCGTCGACGGAATTGCGCAAATGGTACGGCCACGATCCGGAGAAGTTCGAGGAGTTTGCCAAGAAATACCGGTCCGAACTCGACTCCGAAGAAGGACGTGCTGCACTAAAGAAACTGAAGGATTGCGTCCGCGGCAAACGGCTCACGCTGTTGTCCGCCACCAAGGACATCGACCACAGCCAGGCAGCCGTTCTAGCCAGGATCCTCGAGGATTCCTAGAGGCTACCGTTCGGAGCTGGAGAACAAGGCCAGCGCGTCGGGGGAGCCCTCGAAGGTCACCAACGCGTGTTCGCGGCGTCCGATGGCGTGCATCAGCAGTTCTCCCGGTTCCCCGGTGATGGCCACCGACGTCGAGGCCTTGCGAACCACATGGCGTTGGCCCTCCGGCCGGCGCAGGATGATGCCCACGTCGGTACCCCGGTACAAAACCGCCGCTTGACGGATCAAGGACTCCCACAGGACATCGGCATAGTCGGCGTCCAGGACACGTGGCGCCCACCGGTCGACCGCACGGCGGACGTCCTCGGTGTGTACGAAGAATTCGATGAGGTTCGCGGCATGGCCCACGGCAGGAAGAGCCAACGGAGACAGGGCAGAGGGTCCCCGGCGGAACCGGTCCACCAACTCCGCGTAGTGTCCCGGGTCTTCGGCCCGGCGTGCCGCTTGCTGCAGCCGCCGCTCCATGGGGGCGCGAAGCGCTCCTAAGACGATCCCAGCAGCCCAGGGACTGTGCTCACGCAGGACCAGGTGTGCAGCCAAGTGCTGTGTCTTCCAGCCGGCGCACAACGTCGGCTCGCCGGGCCCGGCTGCCAGCAGGACCTCGGCGAGGACTTCACGTGACGGGTGTACGTATCGCATTACCCCGAAGCTAGCACGTTCCGAGGCCTACGGCCGGGTAGCCGAGTCCTCGACTGCGTGGCGCGTGTCTGCGGCCAGTAGACTGGAGGCGATGCCGCAGAACCCAGCCCCCCGGAGTCCGGACACCGCACTCGATCCAGAGATCGCCGCGGGCCTTAAACGCGACGCCGACGGTCTGGTGGCCGCCATCATCCAACAGCATGACACCGGCGAGGTCCTGATGCTCGGTTGGATGGACGACGAGGCCCTGGCCCGGACACTGACCAGCGGGCGGGTCACGTTCTGGTCCCGATCACGCCACAGCTACTGGCGCAAGGGGGACACCTCGGGGCACCAGCAATTGGTGCATTCAGCAGCGCGCGATTGTGATGGGGATGCGCTGCTGATCCAGGTCCACCAGGTCGGGTCCGCCTGCCATACAGGCACTCGGACCTGCTTCGACGGCCGGGCTCTTCCCGCCGTTGAAGGACCGGCTCCGGCCGACGCATAGAGCTTCCAACGACGCAAGGAAATCCAGTACAGCATGCATGAATTCGGGACCGTTTCCCCCACTCTCGAGGAATTCCGTGAACTGGCGCGGGGTCGCAGCGTCATCCCGGTGAACCTGCGCGTTCTGGCCGACACCGTCACGCCCATTGCCGTTTACGAACGGCTCGCCGGCGGTCGCCCGGGTACTTTCCTGATGGAAAGCGCCGCAGCGGGTGGTGTCTGGAGCCGCTACTCCTTCATCGGATGCGGTTCCCCGGCGACGCTGACCACACGCGATGGCAAGGCCCACTGGATCGGGACACCACCGGCAGGAGTGCCGACCGAGGGCACCCCGGTGGAGGTCCTGCGGGACACGATCGCCCAGCTGCGCACCGAACCCCTTGACGGCCTGCCCCCGTTCACCTCGGGGATGGTCGGTTTCATCGGTTGGGACTGTGTGCGTCATTGGGAGAAGCTGCCACACCCCCCACAGGACGATCTGGGCTTGCCGGAACTGGCCATGAATCTGGTGGGGGACATGGCCGTGCTGGACAGCCGCGACTCCACGGTCACGCTCATCGCCAATGCGATCAACCAGGACGGCGCCGATACGGGGGTCGATGAGGCTTATGCCGACGCTGTGTCCCGCCTACGCGTCATGCTGGCCGCCCTGACCGATACCGCGTCGGGTTCGGCGTCCGTCTTCTCCGGGACCCGGGTCCCCACCAATGAGCTCATGGCGGCGGTCACCGAGAGCTGGGATGAAGACGGCTATCGCCAAGCCATCCTGCGCGGCAAGGAAGCCATCGTCGATGGGGAGGTCTTCCAGGTCGTGGTCTCCCGGCGGTTCGAACTCGAATGCACCGCCGACCCGTTGGACGTGTATCGGATCCTGCGCACGACCAACCCAAGCCCGTATATGTACCTCTACAACCTCGAAGACCCCGACGGCGGCACCTACGCCGTCGTCGGATCCTCGCCGGAGGCGCTGGTCACCGTCAACGAACGCCACGTCGTCACCCACCCCATCGCCGGGTCACGCCCCCGCGGGGAGACCTACGAAGACGATGCCTTGCATGAGAAGGACCTGCTCTTCGATGAGAAGGAGCGTGCCGAGCACCTCATGTTGGTGGATCTGAGCCGCAACGACCTCTCGAAGGTCTGCGAACCCGGGACCGTCGAGGTCACCCAGTTCATGGAGGTCGAGCGTTTCAGCCACATCATGCACTTGGTTTCCAACGTCGTCGGGCGCTTGGAGCCACAGGCCACCGCCTACGACGTGCTGGCGGCGACCTTCCCCGCAGGTACCCTTTCGGGAGCCCCCAAGCCTCGTGCCCTCCGGCTGATCGATGAGTTCGAGCCGCACCGCCGAGGCGTCTATGGCGGAGTCGTGGGCTATCTGGATTTCGCCGGGGACATGGACCTGGCCATCGCGATTCGCTCGGCCCTGCTCAAGGATGGAAGAGCCTACGTACAGGCCGGTGGCGGGATCGTCGCAGACTCCGATCCAGATGCCGAATCGCTGGAAAGCATCAACAAGGCCGCTGCACCGCTGCGGGCCGTCTGGGCGGCCCGGACCCTGCGCCCGGCTGCACCCAAGGAGGACACATGAGCCCGGCCAACACACCCGCCAGCGACAAGGCCCCGGCACGAAAGGCCGTTGGACGCTGGATGTCCAAACGCATGGTTGTCTCCGCCGGTGTGATCGGGGCCGTTGCTGCACTGGCGATGAGCACCCGGACGTGGATCCATGTGATTCCTTCCAGCGGCGCCATCAACGTGCAGCCCTTCGATGTTTCCGGTGACGATGCCGCCACGGCCGTCGCGGCCCTGGCCGTCGTCGTGCTGGCCGGGTCGGTCGCCGCGTCGATCGCCGGGCGTCTGGCGCGCCTGGTCATTGCCCTGTTGATCCTCCTGTCGGGGTTGGGGATCGCCGCCTCGGCGATCACCGCCCTGTCGGATCCGGTCGCAGCCTCGGTTTCCACGGTGGGTGCGGCAGCCGGGACGTTGAAGGTCCAGGGTGACTACCAATTGACGCTTTGGCCGTGGCTGACCGTGGTCATCGGCGTCTGGATCATGGCCACGGCCGTGTGGTTGGCCCTGGCCGGTCACCGCTGGAAGGCCAGCCGGAAATACACCCCGGCACCAGCCACGGAGAGCGTCCCGACACCGGGGACGGACCCTTCGGCCGTGGACGCCGCGTCGGGGACGACGCAGGATCCTGCCCCGTTGGGTGCGGCCCGTTCGGAAACAGGGCGCGAGGACGAGGATTCGATGGATGAAATCGACGGTTGGGACCGTCTGTCCCGGGGCGAGGACCCCACGGGGTAGCCACGCCCGGCTCCGCGAGGCGCAACATGGCCTCGCGGCAGCCAAAAGAATGGCAGAATGGAAGACAGTTTGGCCCCGAATAAGACCGGGGATACTTGAGGCACTGAGGAGTAGATCAGATCATGGCAAGCAACGCGACCGTCCAGACCGAGCAGGGCCCGGACCCGGTTCTCACCGAGCCCGTCGGACACGGAAACAGCATCGCCGCCTGGACGGGCGTCGGCGTCATCTTCGTCGGCTTCCTCGTCGGTTGCATCTCCTTCGCCCTGCACGCCGAGATCGGCGTCTACATCGGCATCGGCATCGTCATTCTCGGCTTGATCGCCGGCCTGGTCATGCGCATGATCGGGTTCGGCGTCGGCGGACACCGGTCGAACAACGACGGACACTAGTCGTGAGCGTTCTCGAGGACATCATTTCCGGAGTTCGCGAGGACCTGCACGATCGTCGGTTGCGGGTCGGCGACGCAGCCATCCGGGCCCGCGCCCAGGCCGCCCCACCGGCCCGTGATGCCTTCGCCGCCCTGGGCGGGCACAGCGATCCGGTCCAGCGCGATCCGGTGCTCCACGTGATTTCCGAGGTCAAACGGCGCAGCCCCTCCAAGGGTGCGCTGGCCGACATTCCAGAACCGGCCGTCCTGGCTCGCCAGTACCGCGATGGTGGTGCATCGGTGGTCTCCGTGCTCACGGAGCAGCGCCGTTTCGGCGGTTCGCTGGCCGATTTCGATGCCGTCCGCGCAGCCGTGGAGACCCCTCTGCTGCGCAAGGATTTCACGGTCGATGCGTACCAGATCCACGAAGCCCGCGCCCACGGAGCCGATCTGGTCCTGCTCATCGTCGCCGCCTTGGACGATGAGGAGTTGAGCGCCTTCGTGGACCTGACCCACGAGCTGGGCATGAACGCCCTGGTGGAGACGCATACCCCCGGGGAAGTCGAGCGGGCCCTGCGCGTGGGTGCCCGCATCATCGGGGTCAACGTCCGGAACCTCAAGACCCTTGACGTGGACCGGGGGACCTTCGCCCGGTTGTCCGGGAACATCCCCGATTCCGTGGTCATCGTCGCCGAGTCGGGCATCCGCAGCAGCGAGGACGTCGCACTCTACGCGTCCCAGGGCGCAGACGCGGTGCTGGTCGGCGAGGCCCTGGTCAAGGACAACGACCCACTCACCGCTCTGCGCTCGTTCATCGAGGCCGGCAGCGCGGCCAAGCCCCCGCGTGGACGCTGACCCACCACGGACAGCCCTCGACCACGCCTGAACGAAGGAAGGCCCCGCATGAGCCAGACCCCAGAAGATCCCGCGGCTTCCGCGGAACACCCCGTCGACGCCTTCCTGGCCGAAGGCAGGAGCCTGCGTCACGCACCGGGTCCGTATTTCGGTGAATTCGGCGGCCGGTGGATGCCCGAGTCGCTGATCGCAGCCCTCGACGAACTGAACGACACGTTCGAGAAGGCCAAGGCCGACCCGGGGTTCATCGACGAAGTCAACGAACTGAACCGCAACTACTCCGGGCGTCCCTCGTTGCTGACCGAGGCCAAGCATTTCTCCGAACACGCAGGGGGTGTACGGGTCTTCCTCAAGCGCGAGGATCTGAACCACACCGGAAGCCACAAGATCAACAACGTCATCGGCCAGGCGCTGCTGGCCAAGCGCATGGGCAAGACCCGCATCATCGCCGAAACGGGGGCCGGCCAACACGGAGTCGCCAGTGCGACCGCCGCCGCGCTCATGGGCATGGAATGCGTGGTGTACATGGGGGCCGAAGACACCCGTCGGCAATCATTGAACGTGGCCCGGATGCGTCTGCTGGGCGCCGAGGTCGTGCCGGTGACCGCCGGATCGCAGACCCTGAAGGATGCGATCAACGAGGCCCTGCGAGATTGGGTCGCCAACGTCGACAACACCCATTACCTGTTGGGAACCGCCGCGGGTGCCCACCCGTTCCCGGCCATGGTCCGCTACTTCCACGAGGTCATCGGCGAGGAGGCCCGCGAACAGATCCTGGCCCAGACCGGCCGACTGCCAGATGCTGTCTGTGCCTGCATCGGCGGCGGCTCCAATGCCATCGGAATCTTCCACGGTTTCCTCGACGACCCATCCGTGGCCATCTACGGTTTCGAAGCAGGAGGCGACGGCGTCGACACCGACCGCCATGCTGCCACCATCACCCTGGGACGTCCCGGCGTGCTGCACGGAGCGCGCAGCTACCTCATGCAGGACGAGGACGGCCAGACCATCGAATCGCACTCCATCTCAGCGGGGCTGGACTACCCGGGCGTCGGCCCGGAGCACTCCTACCTGCACGACATCGGACGCGTCACCTACGAACCAGTCACCGATACCGAAGCCATGGATGCGTTCAGTCTGCTCTCACGTACCGAAGGCATCATCCCCGCCATTGAATCGGCGCATGCCCTGGCCGGGGCCTTGCGCGTCGGCCGAAAACTTGCCGAGGCCGGGGGAGACCCGCACGAAAAGATGATCATCGTGAACCTCTCGGGTCGCGGTGACAAGGACGTAGGGACCGCTGCCGAATGGTTCCAGCTCATCGACACGGACGAAGGGGCAGCCGAATGATCCGCACGACCTCCGAAGCAGCCATCGAGCGGGCCCGCAGCCAAGGCCGGCCGGCGCTGATCGCCTATCTGCCAGCCGGCTTCCCCGATAACCAGACCACCATCGACGCGGCCGTGGCCGTGGCGGAAAACGGCGCCGATATCATCGAGGTCGGCATCCCGTACTCGGATCCGGTCATGGACGGAGCCGTCATCCAGGCGGCCACCGTGCAATCGCTGGCCCAGGGGTTCCGCGTCGCCCAGGTGTTCGACATCGTCCGTGGCATCACCGAGCGCTGCGACGCCGCCGTCATGGTGATGACCTATTGGAACCCGGTGCTGCGTCTGGGTGTCGACGAATTCTCGCGTCGTCTCGCAGAAGCCGGCGGTGCCGGCCTGATCACTCCGGACCTGGTGCCCGAGGAAGCCTCCGAATGGTTCGAGGCCTCTGATAAATACGACCTCGACCGGGTCTTCCTCGTCGCCCCGAGTTCCACCCCCGAACGCATGCGTGCCACCGTGGAAGCCAGCCGCGGCTTCGTCTACTGCGTATCGATCATGGGGGTCACCGGAGCCCGCACCTCGGTCTCCTCCGCTGCCCAGGCCGTCGTCAACGCCGCGCACGACGCCGGGGCGCCCCGGGCCTGCGTCGGGCTCGGGGTATCCAAGGCGGAGCACGTGCGTGAAATCGGTGCCTACGCGGACGGCGTCATCGTCGGCACCGCCCTGGTGGCCGCCCTGCGCGACGGAGGGGTCGAAGCCGTTGCCGCCCTGACCGCCGAGCTGAGCGGGCGCAGCGCTCCTACCGCGTCCTGACCGCGGGACGACGGCGATGAGCTGTCGTCCCATCCCGGGCCGGCGGCGTAGCTGCTACGTCACATGTTGGCGGGCATGGACGCTTCGGGCCCGCATCTGCTGTAGAGTTCCTCAGTGAGGACGGTCGTGTGACCGGCGTCATGGCTTTCGAAGAGGAATCCATGGGTAATGTCCGTAGGCCACCGGCCTGAACGGAATGCTTTCCCGCCGTCCTCATGCTTCCGGCACCGGATTCCACCGGGCCGGGACCCGCTGGTCTGAACGATCGGGCCGGGATCGATTTTGATGACCGGGGCAATGTCGCCCGCGACGGTTACTACATGACCAACACGCCAGGCGCGTTTGCGGCCGGTATTTCCGGACGCGGACTGTTGCTGATCGTGTGGGCCATTGCGGCAGGGCGTTTCTGCGCCACCGCGATGGACAAGTACCTGATGGGTGAGACCCGGCTGCCCGCCCCCCCGTGGCGCCGAGCGTTCGACCCATCGACATGATGTGAGGGTCGCGGTTTCGTCCGCGTCCCCGTTTTCGGACGAGTTAAGGCGGATAGGTTTTCGGTATGAGACGCGCAAAGATTGTGGCCACTTTCGGGCCGGCCATTGGAACCTTCGAGAAGACGCTCCAGGCGATCCAGGCCGGTGTGGACGTGGCACGGCTGAACATGAGCCACGGCGAGTATTCAACCCACGCCGAGAACCTGGCCAATGTACGTCAGGCTTCGGAGAAGCTCGGCCGCCCGGTCGGCGTGTTCGCTGACCTCCAGGGCCCGAAGATCCGACTCGGACGGTTCTCCGACGGCCCGCATATGTTGGAAACCGGTGACCGGTTCACCGTCACCATCGATGACATCGAGGGCACCAAGGACATCTGCTCGACGACGTTCAAGGGCTTGCCCCAGGACGTGGAAGTAGGTGATCGCCTGCTCGTCAATGACGGCAAGGTCGCGCTGCGCGCTGTCGAGGTCGATGACCGGAAGGTCGTCACCGAGGTCGTCACCGGGGGAGAGGTGTCCAACAACAAGGGCATCAACCTCCCCGGCGTAGCGGTCAACGTCCCTGCGCTGAGTGAGAAGGACGAAGACGACCTGCGATGGGCCCTGCGTGCCGGCGTCGACATGATCGCCTTGTCCTTCGTCCGCAATGCTTCGGACATCGAACGGGTCCACGAGATCATGGATGAAGAAGGCCGCCGTCTGCCGGTGATCGCCAAGATCGAAAAGCCGCAGGCCGTTGATTCCCTCGAGGAGATCATCGACGCCTTCGATTCGATCATGGTGGCCCGTGGCGACCTGGGTGTGGAACTTCCGCTGGAACAGGTTCCGCTGGTCCAGAAGCGTGCCGTGGAACTGGCCCGCCGCTGGGCAAAGCCCGTCATCGTCGCGACCCAAGTGCTCGAATCGATGATCGAGTCACCCACACCGACGCGCGCCGAGGCCTCGGACTGCGCCAACGCCGTTCTCGACGGGGCTGACGCGGTCATGCTCTCGGGGGAAACGTCAGTGGGCCAGTACCCGATCGAAACCATCGAGACGATGGCACGGATCATCTCCGCGACCGAGGACCACGGACTGGAGCGCATTCCAGCGCTCGGTACCCTCCCACGAACCCGCGGTGGGGCCATCACCCGTGCCGCCGTGGAGATCGCCGACCAGCTCGATGCCAAGTTCATCGTCGCGTTCACCCAATCCGGTGATTCAGCACGCCGTCTTTCGCGCCTGCGTCCTTCGAAGCCGGTGCTTGGGTTCACCCCGTTGAAGCACACCTACAACATCCTGACGCTGGTCTGGGGTGTGCAACCGCGGCTCGTCGATTATGCCGACCACACCGATAAGATGACGGCCCAGGTCGACGAGTCGTTGCAGGCCGAGGGACTGGCCGAGGTCAACGACATGGTCGTCATCGCTGCCGGTTCCCCTCCCGGGCAGGCCGGTTCGACCAACACCCTGCGCATCCACCGCGTGGGGGACATCGCCGACGCGGGGCAGCTGCTGGAAGGCAGCAAGAACCAGGTGCCCTCGAGGGAGAAGGTCGGTCCCTGGCGGACCAAGGCGCAGGCGGCCGAAGGCCAGCCGGCCAATCCGCCCAGGCCAGACGCCGACTAGTTCAGGCGCCCGAGACGACTGAAGTCCGACGGCGGTCGGCCCACCGAGGTGGGCCGAACGCCGTCGGACTTCGTTTTTGTCATGGACCGTGTACGGTCCGGTAGGCGGCTGCCGGTCGCCTACCTCAGCAGGTGCCTGCCTACTTGACCTGGGCGATGATGGTCTCGGCTACCTCGCGCATGCTCAGTCGACGATCCATCGACGTCTTCTGGATCCAGCGGAAGGCCTCGGGTTCGGTCAGTCCCATTTTGGTGGTCAACGCGGACTTGGCTCGTTCGACCAGTTTGCGGGTGGCGAACTGCTCCTGCAGGTCATCGACTTCCCGTTCGAGCGCGATGACCTCCTCATGACGGGACAAGGCGATTTCAATGGCCGGGATCAAGTCGTTCGGGCTGAACGGCTTGACGACGTAGGCCATCGCACCGGCTTCGCGGGCCCGCTCGACGAGTTCCTTCTGGCTGAAGGCAGTGAGCAGGACGACGGGGGCGATACGCTCCTTGACGATGATCTCCGCAGCGGAAATCCCGTCCATGACGGGCATCTTCACATCCATCAGAACGAGATCGGGGCGGTGCTCACGGACCAGTTCAACGGCCTTCTCGCCGTTATCGGCTTCGGCGACGACCTCGAACCCCTCGCCGGTGAGGATCTCGACGATGTCCAGCCGGATGAGGGTTTCGTCCTCGGCGACAACTACCCGGCGGGCCGGCGACGACGTTGCCTCGGCTGCGTCTTCTGTCATGGTGCTTCTCCTGGCTGCCCCGGGAGATCGGGGCGGTGGGTTCTCGGATTCAGTAACAAGCCTATCGGCATGTAGAGTTGTTTAGCGCACCGCGTGACTGTGATGTTCTGCCCGTTTGGCATGGGCGGTCGCATAGGTACGAGTGGCAAGTAGGCCCGAGTGGCGGAATGGCAGACGCGTCGCACTCAAAATGCGATATCGAGAGATGTGTGGGTTCGAGTCCCACCTCGGGCACCATTGGCCCCGATCCCCGCAATGACGGGGGATCGGGGCCTTTCCTTTTGTGTCCACGACTGCCCTGGTGTTCGGGTTTGAGGGTAGTTCTGAGGGTAGTTCACTCATAGAACACCTGATCCATCTTCTCGGCAGCGTCCCGCGTGAGCTCGGGAATCACGTGCGAGTAGGTCCCCAGAGTCAGGTTGATGGTGGAGTGGCCGAGGATCTCCATGGCCACGCGTGCCGGCACTCCCTGGGCGAGCATCATCGTCGCGGCGGTGTGGCGGGCGTCGTGCAGTCGGGCATCGGGGACGCCGGCGGCTATGAGGAGGTCTTTCCATTGCTGCCGGTCCACGGTGTGGCTGACTGGTTTGCCCTGGCGGTTGGTGAAGACGGGTTCGTAGTGGCGCCCGTCTTGTTCGTAGCCGGTCCAGTGCGGACCTTCCTGCAGGCGGGTGCGGTTCTGTTCGAGGCGGTGGGCTTTGAGTTCGCGGAGCATACCGGCGGGCAGGGTGATGGTCCTGCGTGACGCGTCGGTCTTCAGGTCGCCCAGCTGGGACGGATGGCCGGCGCGGGGTTGGAGCCAGGCGCGGCTAACGCGCAAGGTCCCGGCTTTCAGGTCGACCATGTCCCAGCACAGCCCCAGTGCCTCGCCTTGGCGTAGTCCGAGGGCGAGTGCCACTGACCAGCGGGTGGCGTTCCGTAGTCGCTGGGAGGGCCTGCCGTTGGCTGTGTGGGTATCTGGGGAGGCCCGTCCGTGCGCGGCTGCCAGAACCGCCCTGGCGTCGTCGCGGGTGAGTGGGGTGACTTCCTGCCGGCTCATGGTGGGTGCGTCGACTCGGGTGGCGGGGTTGATGCCGAGCTTCCCGCGGCGGACGGCGACGGTCAGGGCCCGGGAGAGTACCCGGTGGGCTTTGAGGACCATGGAGTCGGCGCGGCCGGCCAACCGCATGGCCCCGTAGAGGTCGTCCAGGTGTTCGGGGGTGAGCTTGTCCAGCTTCACGTGCCCGATCCGTGGGGTGATCCACGCTTTCGTCAGGGAGCGGTAGGACGCCAGCGTCGAAGGGCGCACCTTCTGGGAGGCGATCTTCTCCAGCCAGTGCTCCATCCATTCCCCGACCGTGCTGATTCGCCCGGCAACAACGACCCCGTCTTCCTGCTCCCGGACGGCCTTGCGTAGGTTGCGGCTGCACTCGGCCGCAGTCGTCCCGTAGACGGACTTCTTGATCCGCCGGCGTTTCCCGTCCGCGATCTTCCAGCCGATCGTCAACTCGGCCCGGTAGCGGCCGTCCTTGGTCCGGTACGGCTTCGATCCTTCACCGTTGGCCCGTCGTGTCTTGCTTTCGGCCATGGTGGCCACCCCTATCCCGGATGCAGCCCGCGCCCGCGGACCCCTGGTTCATTCTTAGTGCTGGCGGCAGAGTTGTCGAAGAGTTGCCACCTCGGCTGTGGACAAGGCCCGCAGCCGGTCCTGCAGTACGAGCTCGGTCACCCACAGGTCATCGGCTAGTTCGGCCAGACTCATGGCCCATGGGATCTCCGACTGCAGGTCGTCCCAACTGACCAGGTCCCGCGCCGCAGCCTCCCGGACCTGCCGCTCCACTGCCGGCGGCTGACACCCATGATGCCCCAGCTCTATGTGCACCAGCTCGTGCGTCAACGCACACCGGCGCTCACGCTGGGACATTCGTGGATCCAGCCAGATGCGGCACTCGCCGTCGGTGGCAGCCGGGATGCCCGGCGCGGGACTGGCCCAGATCACGACGACGTCTGCTAGGCGGCGTAACTTCCCCCAAGGATGAAACATGACCCGAATATATGTTCGAAGTCACGTGTGACCACAGTGCTACGCGGTGTTCACTCATTTGTCGGGGGATACGGCTAGGGGTAGTCCTTGACGGTTGCCTCCGGCCGGATGCGCCAGAAGCACGGCCCTGGTCTGCGGCTCCGTCGGATGATCGAGAGGACATGCCGGCCGTAGTAGAGAGTCTTCGCAGGTGCGGACAGGTTCTGTTGGTGGAGGCAGAAGACCTTGGCCCCAGAGTTCAGGACCTCGCCGATTTCCGAGGGGCGTTCACGTATCTTCGCGTCCTGGGTGAAGACGATCCAACCATTGCTGGCGCATTCGCGGATCCATTCGGTGTCCTCGATGTATTGGCCATCGTCTTCATAGACGTCGGCCATGGTCTTCACGGTCAGTCCGTAGCGTCGTAGTGCGGTGGCGACTTGCTTGCCCAAGCTGCGGTCGATGAAGACGGTGGTCTTAGGCGGCTTCCTCTGCCCAGTCGATGTCGCGCTCAATCTGTTCCACCTCGTTGGCCGTGAGGCTGTAGTCCTCGGCTACCGCGCGGGCGGATTCGCCGGATCGGAGGGAACCGACGATCGAGAGCACCGGGACGCGATTGCGCGTGATCGACAATGCCCCGCCGTTGAAACGCGGATCCACGGACGTGATGTCCAGACGTTCCGGAACGAACGATTCGACCTTGCCGTCCACGCCGAATCGGAGCGAGCGAAGATCGCGTTCGATTACAGGAAGGAAAGCTCCCTGTTGATCGCGCAACCGGGTGAGGTCCGTGCCCTCCTGGAGGAACGTCGAAGTTAGGTCGGTGACCAGGTGTGGGGTCGAGAGGACGAATTCCGTTCCCTGTGATTCCTGCAGCGACCGCACAACGGCAGCGGCCTTCTGGGGAGTCAGGGTCTGCGAGAGCGCAGTGAGGACTTCGGCCTCGACCAGCCCGATGAATGGAATCGTTGGCCAACCCCGGCGATTGGGTAGTGCGTGGACAAGTCCGTTTTGGCCTCTGCTCCAATTTCGAATCGAATTCAGTGGAGCTGCTGTGAGTGCGGCTACTTGCCGTGAAGTGAGAATTGGGCTGGAGACGCGCAGATCCGTTGGATTGCGGTATGTCTTGGTGTCCATCTAGTCCCCCTCCCCGCGTGTCCAATGTCCATCGCTCTACTGTCAATTTACATCCCCCCAACATGATGGCCTAGTCTTCCTCGTCCTGAGTTGCCTGGGACTCTTCGCCGGCCTCGCCATAATCCTTCTCGAACCGGCCTCGTTCCAACTCCATCGCCGGATGCGCCGCCAAATCCTCCAACGGCACCGGCTCCACTGGATTCACGAAATCAATCAGGCCGTTCTTCTCGCCAACGCCAACACCACCGCGGCGCCCACCCTCACCGGCAACGCGCTCGCCGGATGGATACGCTTCTGGTCGTTTCGAATCGTCATGCTTGCTCCTTGGTCCAGCCAGGCGAAGTGAAAGCTCATGAAGTATCTGTTCGCTCGAAACACCCCCGAGGCCAGCGCTCGCCGGCCTCCCCTCAACAGGGACGCCGAGCGCCTGAGCGCTCGCCGTAAGGATCTCGATCGGGTTGACTCCCAGCGCCTCGGCAAGTCCGTTGACGGTCTTGCGCTGAGGGGTCTGGTCCATGAACTGCCTGGCGTCATTGATCAGGTTGTACACGGTCTGTTTGGACAGCCCGGAGCGACGGACTAGGTCCGAGGTCTTCCAGCCTCGGTTGTCCATCTCTCGCTGTAGGTAGCGTCCAAGTTCGTGCATGGTTCAACTCTCATCGACTGTCAGGCGGGTAGTCCAACCTCGCTGGAATGGACTGTCAAGCAGTACCAATCTAGTTGACGGGCGGCGCTGTCAACTAGCCAGACACGTTTAGCGCCTACTCACCGCGCCAAATATGGCCATAACGGGTGAGGTCGTGCTTGACGGACCGTCAAGCATCGTGAGACTCTAAGTCCAGCGAAGCTTGACAACTAGGAAAGCGGGGAAGCAGAATGATGACTACACACAAGCGGCGACTACAAGCAAGGGGAAGTTGGATGGAGCTCATCAGCCCAGCAATACTCCGGGCGCACATGGAGCACCGCGGGATTACCCAGTCGAGACTGGCCGAGTTCACGGACTGCAGCCGGCAGTTCATTTACCAGCTACTCAACGGGCAGCGAAAGTCCTGCACTCCGAAGCTGGCCCTGGCCATCGAGGAGGTACTCAATGTGCCCAAGGGCGCAATATTCGTGGACAAGAAGTCCCCCGACGTGGGGCGGATCGCACCGGCTCGCCGGTCAAGTGCCGGCCGTCATGCAAAGGCAGCCTGAATCGGGCAAGAAAATGCCCCCAACCGCTGCAACGGCTGAGGGCTAAGAAATCCGCTAGGAAGAAGGAATTTCAATGACAACGATACCTGACATCAGGCCACCGTTGGCTGGTCCCTCACCAGCAATCGCAGTGGACGCCGTCCCCGATATCCGTGCCTACACCATCCTCGAAGCCGCGCAGCTACTCGGAGTATCCAAGCACTACGTCTACTCCCGCATTCAGGACGGCGAGCTCAATGCCACGGACCTGGGGGAGGGCCGCACCAAGTACCGGGTCACCGCAGCCGAACTCCGCCGCTTCCTCAACTCAAGAACGGAGACCGCAGCATGAATGAGCTTCAGAGATTCGAGTTCGACGGGACCATGGTCCGCACCATCGACATCGACGGCCAACCATGGTTCGTCTCACGCGATGTCTGCACAATCCTCGGGTTGGCAAACGTCGCCCAGGCACTCGTCGCCCTCGATGAGGACCAGAAGGGGGTCATCACTAATGACACCCTTGGCGGCGCCCAACAGATGAGCATCATCAGCGAGTCAGGCATGTACCAACTCGTCCTCCGCTCGCGGAAGCCAGAAGCCAAGCCCTTCCGCCGCTGGGTAACCGACGAAGTCCTGCCGAGTATCCGACGCACCGGCAGCTACACCACCACCCAGACCATCCAAGCCACCGGCTCGGACCTCCTCGCGCTCGCCGTATTGGAAGCGCAGCGGATGATCGACGAGAAGGATGAGCAGCTGGCCATCGCGGGCCCGAAGGCCGAGGCGTTCGACGAGCTGATGGACGCCGATGGCCTCTACAGCATGGAAGCGGCAGCGAAGGCCCTGGGCTACGGCCGCAACATCTTGTTTCGTCAGCTGCGTCGCCTGGGCGTCCTGCAGGGGAACAACCTGCCGTATCAGAAGGTCATGCACCACTTCGAGATCAAGGTCGGCACCTACACCAACCGCAACGGCGAGACCCACCCGACATACACGACCTGGGTGAAGCCCTCCGGTCTGCAGTACCTGCGGAAGAAGCTGGACACGGCGCAGGCCGCTGTCGAGCAGGCAGGGCTGGTGGAGTTGTGAACGCCGTCCAGGAACGGATGCAGCGGGCCCAGCAGTACTTGGAGCGTGCAGCTCACCTCGAAGGGACCGGACAGCCTGCGCTCTGCGCGACGTATGTCCGCCGCGCTGGAGACCTGATCGAGGAGACCCGGACCCTGGTGGCCGAGCATCGCGGCCCGAATCACGCGACTGGACTCGCGCTGCAAAGGGCGGGCCAGAGGATCAAGGACGCCTTCCGGCCGTTTGTCGACTTCATTCGCGGCGTGGCCGAAGCGACTCAGGACGACTACGTTCTGGGCGGTCCGTCGAAAGGCGGCGGGTCGTGAGTAGTCAGGTTCGGGTCTCACGACAGATCATCATCCAGCCGACGGGGGAGAAGCCCCGCAAGGACCGGCCGCTCGTCTATTACAAGGACCGCGGCGAGCTGCGGAAGTCGGTAGCCATGGCGGCGAGGGCCGTGTGGCCGGGGAACGTGCGCATCGATGTCGAGGTACGCGGTCATTGGTCGGCCTGTTGCGGCCGGATCTTCGTGAACAGCCGTGACGCGGCGTCGTTCGCGCCTGTTGTCCCACGCACCGCGCCGGAGACCGAGGCATTCAACTTTGGAGGGGAAGCATCATGAGAGCACCAACACCGGTAGAGGCGGCGTTCCGTCGTCGTGCTCTGCTTTGGGCGCCGTTGACGCTCGTGGCCGGCGTCTTGTGGCTGGCCACGTACCAGCTGGCCAACGGGGCCACGGTCTTGGGCTTCCTCCTGCTGATGTTCGCGGCAGTCGGCATCGTCGCCGACGACGGCGAAGGCCGGGCCGAAGCATGACGGTCGGGGCAGCGATCCTGCTGCACGCACTGGTCATCTTTCTCTGGGCCGTCGCCGGTCTGATCGCGCTGGCCGGTTTGGTAGCGCTGGTGTGGGTTATGGCGATTGCGCTCATGTGGGCCGCGAACCCGACGAAACCGAAGACGACGCTGGACCTTCTCGCTGAGGATCTGGACCGGCTGGACCGGCACGAACGTGCGGATCTGTCCCGCCTGGATCGTCTCGATGGGTTGGGCGGTGATCGGCGATGAGTGACCCGATCACGGAGGCCCAGTATCTGGGCAACAACATTGTGGACGTGGAAGCGGCACGGGCAGATCGTGCCCGTGCCCGGCGTGAAGCCGAACGCCGTGAAGCCGCAGCCCAACAGGCAGCGGACCTGAACATTGGCCGCTGAGGCCACACTGCGGCAGGCAACATACCTGCTGGAGAGGGCGGAACCGTTGGCCGAGACTCTCGGCGCCGCGGCGGCAGCTGTATCCCATCTGGTGGAGGCCCTGCGATGCGAGCAGGCAGCCGGCCACCCGGTGAAGACAAGAACCAACGAAGAGGGGGAATAACGATGGTGAACACATCGACGTTCGAGAACATGCAGATCGAGAAGCTACGCAACCACGACGGGAACATCCGGTCAACGATCGGGGAGATCGACGAGCTGGCCGACAGCATCAAGGCCCAGGGCATCCTGCAGCCGCTGACGGTGGCACCGCACCCGACACTGGAGGGTGACTTCACGGTGATCGCTGGTCACCGCCGGTTGCAGGCCGCCAAGCGTGCTGGCCTGTCGTACCTGCCGGTGGTCATCAATCACAGCCTTGTGAGCAAGGCTGACCAGATCACAGCCATGTTGGTGGAGAACCTGCAGCGTGCAGACATCACCATGATTGACGAGGCGAAGGCGTACCAGCAGCTTGAGTTGGAGGGCCTGAACCTGAACAAGATCGCGAAATCCACGGGTCGGGCACGGAGGACGGTCGTGGAGCGGCTGAAGCTGACGAAGCTGTCGGAAGAGATCCAGGAGAAGGTTGCCGGCCATCAGGTGACGTTGGAGAAAGCGCTGGAGGTTGCACGGTTCGAGAAGCATCCAGAGGTGATGGCGGAGCTCGAAGCCAAGGTGGTGGATGCTCCGTGGAACTGGAGTTATAGCGTCCGCCTGGCGGAGGAGCAGGTCGCGTGGTTGGAGGATACTCGCCCGGCCCTGCAGGCGGCGGTCGACGAGGGCCGCATCGAGACGGTAGCGCGCCCCGAGGGGCAGGTATACGAGTGGTATCCGAAGTGGGATTTCTGGGCCACGCATGCTGTGACGTTGGAGGAAGCGATCGAGGGCGGCTGCAGTCTCGTTCTCGACGAGACTGCCGACAAGTCCAAGTACGGATACTTCATCCGGCCGAAGGCTGAGCCGGTGGTGCACGAACCTACGGAGGAGGAACTGGCCGAAGCGAAGGCCCGCGTCGAGCGCGATCAGATGATCACGGATCTCGGGACGGCCCGCGCCGTGGAGGATGACTTCCTGGCCGAGAAGCTTGGGACCCCACCGAAGGGCGTCGCGCAGGTGCTGGGTGCGCGTCTGGTGCAGGAAGTCGTGGGTGACGGGACGATCAAGAACCTGCTGGGCCTCGACCCGGAGGATGACGGCTATGGCTTCGTGATGCGCAAGCTGTCGGCGGAGCAGCTGCTCCTGCTGTTGGCGGTCGATCACTTCCGTCAGGACGTCGGTAACTTCCATAACTGGAACCCGAACGGCTACTACGTTTCGGGTCTCATGCAGGAGTGGTCGGACATCCGGGAGAACCACCTGGGATACGAGCTAACCCCGATCGAGGCGAAGGTCTTCGACTATTGGTGGGACGTCCAGGCGAAGGCCAAGGCAGACCGTGAAGCGCATGAAGCCGCTGCTGAAGAGGGCGAGGACGACGAATGAGATCCCCAGACATCGAGGACCTGCAGCTGCTGGACCTGTCAGCCGCAGCGCCGGCGTACGCGCCCATCCAAGCTCCAGACGGTGCTGTGTGGCCACGTGCGGTGATCCGGTTCCATGACGGATGGTGGACCGCCAAGGTGTGGCTGTCGCCGGGCACACCGGCCCGCCGGAATGGCCTGTTGCTGGCTGGCATGTATTCGTCTCGGGCAGCGGGGTTCCGGTACGCACGGCAGCAGGTCGGGATCTTGCGCATGGGCAGCAAAATCCGGGCCGTGGATCAGGCCTGGTCCGGGCCGTTCGCGGTCGGCGGCGTCCAGGGGCATCGCCTCCCAAAAGAGGAGGTGCCGTGCTGAGCCCGGCACCGGCCCGCTCGGTCATCAAACCCCAGCCCAGGGCAACCGCAGTCATCGACTGGCGTGAGCTCGCCGCCTGCAAGGGCTGGGCCGAGAAGTACGGGTCAGATCCGTGGTTCCCGGATCGCCCTAGCGCACCAAGCGCCTACGAGACCGCGGAGAAGATATGCGAGAGCTGCCCAGTCGTGCAGCAGTGCTTGGAGTTCGCGTTGGGAGGCGACAACGGCCGGGGCCAGCCCCGGTGGGGCATGTACGCCGGAATGACACCGGAGGAACGAGCCAGCATGGCGAGGCGCCGCAAGAGACAAGAGCAGAAGGAACGGAGGGAGGCCTGATGGCCACGGCACCCCCGGAAATAGACCACGCCAGCGGCGGAATCATCTACACCCCCAGGAGAACCAAATGAGCGACGAAACCCCGATGCAGGTTATCGAGCGCCTCGAAGCTTTGAACCACAAGCTGTCGATGCAGATCATCGGCACGCAGGACCGACTCCAAGGCTTCTTCCTCCAGGTCGCCCAGAAGGCATGGGACGAGGGCTACACGTCAGGGCATTCCCGGGCCATGCGGCACATGTCCGACGAACCTGGGGTTTCGCGCGGAGTCAACCCGTACTGCGCCATGATCGCCGAGAAGGAGGCCCAGGAGTGATCCGCGAAATCTTGGACCGAGCAGCCCGGCAGCAGATAGCCGACAACGAATTCCGCGCGTACGGCATCGACGCGTCGGAACAGGAGCAGTACATGGACTCCTTGCGAGTTCTGTTCGCCGGTGGAGTCAGGCCTGTGCAGATCAGGGAGTGGGCAAGCAGCTGGGCATCAGCCCAATTGGCCGAGGTTTTGGTGGAGGGTAGCTTCTTCCCAGCGGCCGATCTTCCGAGCGTGCTCGGCAACTTCATGCGAGCCAGCAACGAGCATGCCAGCGAAACTAAACGGCTGGCGATCCGAATGGACGCGCAGGCCGCGACGATCCAACGGGTGCGGGACTTGCATCACCCGGAACCCAACGCGTGTGAGTGCGGCGAAAGCCACGGGACATATTGCAGCGAGTGTCCCGGATACCACCCATGCGCTACGATCCGCGCACTCGACGGGGGCGAGGAATGAGTATCCGTAGCCTGCTGGCCCGCCTGTTCGGAGGCCGCCGTCGCGGGGGTTGGACAGGCCCGTTCAACGCCGGGATGAGCGCCTGCCCCAACTGCATCTTCATCTGGGAAGGCGACGAGGTCGTTGAAGTCATCGACTGCCAAT
>JBBSRM010000015.1:0-23008 GCA_038243055.1 Actinomycetales bacterium | reverse complement strand
CGCCGTGCTGGAGGAACTGACCGGGCTGGGCTGGGACGAGACCACCTCGATGATCGGGGAGGTCTGGCTCAGCTTCATGTGCTTCGACCCGGGCTCGGTCCGCCACCTCGCCGAGCGGGTGCCCGCTGGGTTCCTGTGCCAACTGGTGACCGGGGCGAACCGCAAGAAGGTCGCAGTCCTCGAGGAGCGTGGCGATCACCTCGGCGCCCGGGTCGCCGCCGTCGTCTACGGGGCCGAGCAGGAGGGCATTCCGGCCATCGAGGCGGGCGTGGCTGGACTGGCAGGCCCGGGCGTTGCCTGGGTGCGCCGGCACGAGGACACCGTCAGGGCGTGGCTCCGCAACGGAACCCGGTTGCGCGTGTGGACCGTGGACGGGGAGGAGGACATCGAATTCCTCGCCGGCGTGGGCGTCCAGGAGATGACCAGCAACGACCCGAAACATACCCGCGCCGTCCTGGATTCGCTGGCCAGGACGTGAACACCGGGGCCGAAACGGTTCAGGCCGTCGGCATCGACCGGCTGACCGATACAGCAGGCATCCATCCGCTTCGGCTGCCGGCTCCGGTCTGCGGGGCGGACCAGGTGGTCCTGGGCGTGGAGGCCGTCGCCGTGAACCATGTCGACACCTTCGTCCGCTCAGGCATCTACCCGACACGGCTCCAGTTTCCCCTCGCCGTCGGCCGGGACGCGGTGGGGACCATCGAGGCTGTGGGTGCTTCGGTGACGGGCCTACACGTGGGGCAGCGGGCCTGGACCAACAGCCTCGGCTTCGCCGGCAGGCCCGGAGCGACCGCCGAACGGGTCGCCGTCGACGCCGAACGGACCTACCGGCTTCCGCCTGGCGTGGACCTGGTCACCGCGGCCGCGGGACTGCATCCCTGCACGACGGCGGCACTGGCGGTGGATCGGCAGGGAAACCTCCAGCCCGGGGAACGCGTCTACATCGCCGGCGGTGCCGGGCAGGTCGGCTCGGCGGCCATCGTGTTGGCCGCGGCCCGCGGGGCCCGGGTGCTGGCCTCCGCCTCCGCCGACGATGCCGCGTATTGCCGCGGACTCGGCGCCGAGACCGTGGTGGACTACCGCGACCCGGAGCTGGTGACCCGGCTGCAGGAGGCCGCGCCCGAGGGCATCGACGTGCAGATCGACACGGCAGGACATAACGACCTCGAGGCGGCGGTGGAGCTCGCTGCACCCCGCGGACGGGTCGTTCTCCTGGCCGGGCCCACCACGCAGGCGGTCCTCCCCGTGGGGCAGCTATACATGCGCGACGCCAGCCTGCGCGGCTTCGCGATCAGCAACGCCACCGTCGCCGAACTGGCTGACGCCGCCGAAACCGTCAATACCCTGTTGGCCACCGGGGCCTGGACACCCCGGCATATTACCCACGGGTCCTTCAACGACGTGGGGTGGGCCCAGGCCCGGCTGGAGTCGGGGCAGGCCCGCGGAACACGGATCGTCCTGCAGCCGGAGCCCTGACCCTGGCGGGCCCCGCGCGTGGATAGACTGCCGAGGTGAAGTTCAGCCAGTCCCCGGCCGTGAAGACGGGCCTGTCCATCGCCGTGGCGACGGGCCTCTACGGCATCTCCTTCGGCGCCCTCGCCGTGGCTTCCGGGCTGAGCTTCTGGCAGACCGTGGCCTTGAGCGCCCTGATGTTCACCGGCGGATCCCAATTCGCGTTCATCGGTGTCGTTGCCGGCGGCGGGGCCGGTTCCGCGGCCTTCGGTGCCGCCACCCTGCTGGGGATCCGCAACATCATCTATGGGATGCAGATGAACTCCATGGCCCGCCCCACCGGATGGCGCAAGGCGGCAGCAGCCCACGTGACCATCGACGAATCCACGGCCACCGCCGTCGTGCAGGAGGACCTGACCGAGGTCCGCCGCGGGTTCTGGACCGCTGGGCTGGGGATCTTCATCCTGTGGAATCTGTTCACGGTCGCCGGGGCCCTGCTCGGCGACGCCCTGGGCGACCCGAAGGCCTGGGGGCTGGACGGTGCCGCCGTCGCCGCCTTCCTGGCCTTGTTGTGGCCCCGGCTGGCCTCGCGTGAGCCCGTGGCGATCGCCGTGGTCTGCGCAGCGGCCACCGTGCTGGCCGTCCCGTTCGTGCCGCCGGGCGTCCCGATCCTCATTGCGGCGCTCGTCGCCGGGGTGTGGGGTTGGATCGGCCACCAGGGCAAGGAGGCCCGCGCATGAGCTTGTGGTGGTGGATCCTGGCTGCCTGCGTCGTGGCCTACCTGTCCAAGCTCTCCGGATACCTGGTGCCCGCCCGCGTGCTCGACAAGCCGCGCATGGGCCGGGTGGCCGGCGCCCTGACCATCGGCCTGTTGGCTTCGCTGACTGCCGTGAACACCTTCGCCAGCGGTCAGGACCTGGTCCTCGACGCACGGATCGGTGCCCTGCTGGCCGCAGCGGTCGCGCTGCTGCTGCGGGCTCCGTTCCTGGTGGTCGTGATCGTCGGGGCGGTGGCGGCGGCGTTGCTCCGGCTGGCTGGAATGCCATAACGAGTCTTGGCTTGCGTGAACCCTGAATCAAATGAGACTAGGATCACAGTCATGCACTGGATCTCCCGACCGGGAGGTGCACGTGGAAAGCGACCCCCACGCGTGCGATCACTCGAAACCACAGGAGAACCCATGACAGCCAATGGCACGCCGCGGCGAGGTATATCCGGCCGTTTTGCCGCCATCACCACTTCCTTCGCCATCGGGGCGCTGGTCCTCAGCGGATGTGCGGAGAGCCAACGCGATGACAGCGGCGGGGGTGACGCCGGCGGCTCGGATGTGAATTCGACGTTCATTTTCGCCGCCTCATCCGACCCGAAGTCGTTGGACCCGGCGTTTGCCTCCGATGGTGAATCGTTCCGTGTCAGCCGCCAGATCTTCGAGGGCCTGGTCGGCACCAAGCCGGGCACCGCGGACCCGGCGCCGCTGCTGGCCGAATCCTGGGAGCAGTCCAAGGACGGGCTCTCCTATGACTTCAAGCTCAAGGAAGGCGTGAAGTTCCACGATGGCACCGACTTCAACGCCGAAGCCGTCTGCGCCAACTTCGATCGCTGGTACAACTTCAAGGGCATTCAGCAGTCCGACACCGTGGCCTACTACTACGGCAACTTGTTCCGTGGCTTCGCGGATAAGCCGGAGGAAGCCGTGTACAAGTCCTGTGAGGCGACCTCCGATGCGGAGGCCAAGGTCACCCTGGCCAAGCCGTTCGCCGGTTTCGTTGCAGCGCTGAGCCTGCCGTCCTTCTCCATGCAGTCCCCGGAGGCGATGGAGAAGTACAAGGCCGACGACGTAAGCGGAACCGCTGAGGCCCCCAAGCTCTCCGAGTATGCCACCGGGCACCCGGTGGGCACCGGCCCGTTCAAGTTCGAGAAGTGGGAGACCGGCCAGAGTGTCGACCTGTCCTATAACGAGGACTACTGGGGCGAGAAGGGGCAGATCGACAAGATCACCTTCCGTGTCATCGACGACCCGGTGGCGCGCCGCCAGGCGCTGGAAGCCGGCAGCATCGACGGTTACGACCTGGTCTCCCCCTCGGATACCGAGGCGCTGGACAAGGACGGCTATAAGGTGGTCGCCCGTCAGCCGTTCACCATCCTCTACCTGGGCATGAACCAGAAGGTCAAGGAACTCTCCGACCTGAAGGTCCGTCAGGCGATCTCCTACGCCATCGACAAGGATGCGCTGATCAAGCAGACCCTGCCCGAGGGCACGGAGAAGGCGATCGAGTTCATCCCGCCGAGCGTCAACGGCTACAACGAGGATGTCGAGGAGTACGACTACGACCCGAAGAAGGCCAAGGAACTGCTCAAGGAGGCAGGCTACCCGGACGGCTTCACCGTGGAGTTCAATTACCCCACAGGAGTTTCCCGCCCGTACATGCCCACTCCCGAGCAGGTCTTCACCAACATCAGCGCCCAGCTGAAGGAGGTCGGCATCAAGGTCAAGGCCCAGCCGGATAAGTGGAGCCCGGACTACCTGGATCGCATCCAGGGCGGTTCGGACCACGGCATCCACCTGCTGGGGTGGACCGGTGACTACAACGACACCGACAACTTCGTGGGCGTGTTCTTCGGGGATGAGAAGCCTGAGTACGGCTTCGACAAGCCTGAGCTGTTCGAGTCGCTGTCCAAGGCCCGCGGTGTCGCGGACCTGGAGGAGCAGACCCCGCTCTACCAGCAGATCAACGCGGATATCGCGGACTTCGTCCCCGCCGTCCCGTTGGCGCACCCGGCACCGTCGCTGGCCTTCGCCGAGCGCGTGGACTCCTACCCGACGAGCCCGGTCAACGACGAGGTCTTCAACGAGATCAAACTGAACAAGTAACCGACTCGGAAAAGGTACGACGGCGGGGGATCCCCGTCGTCGTACCGTCTCCCGTGCTCTCGAGAGGACACCGTGCTCAGAGTCATCGGCAAACGGATCGCTCTGCTGATCCCGACGCTCCTGGGGCTTTCCATCCTGCTGTTCGTCTGGGTGCGCAGCCTGCCCGGCGGCCCCGCCACGGCGCTGTTGGGCGATAAGGCGACGCCCGAGGCGGTGGCCCGCATCAATGAGGCCTACGGCTTCGATCAGCCGATCATCGTGCAATACCTGCAGTACATGGGCAAGCTGCTTTCCGGGGACTTTGGAACCAGCCTGCAGACCGGGCGCGCCGTGACCGCGGAATTCGCCACCCGGTTCCCGGCGACCATCGAACTGACCGTCGTCGCACTGGTCTTCGCCATCGGCGTCGGCATCCCGCTGGGCTACTGGGCAGCGCGGCATGTGCGCAAATGGCAGGACCACTTCTCGGTGGTGCTCTCGCTGCTGGGCATCGTCATCCCCGTGTTCTTCCTGGCGTTCATCCTCAAGTGGTTCTTCGCCATCAAGATCCCATGGTTCCCGACGGACGGGAGGCAGAACCCGCGGATCAATGCCACCCACATCACCGACTTCTATGTGCTCGACGGGGTACTGACCCGGGAATGGGACGCCGCCTGGGACGCCTTCCTGCACCTGGTGCTGCCCGGACTAGCGCTGGGCACGATCCCCCTGGCCATCATCGTGCGCATCACCCGGGCCTCCGTGTTGGAGGTCGTCAATGCCGACTACGTGCGAACCGCGCGGGCCAAGGGCCTGACGGAGAAGTTGATCCGCAACCGGTTCATCCTGCGCAACGCCATGCTGCCGGTCACGACGACGATCGGCCTGCAGATGGGCCTTTTGATTTCCGGGGCCGTGCTCACCGAAACGGTCTTCGCGTTCAGCGGCATCGGCAGATTCCTGCGTGATGCCATCTTCACACTCGACTATCCCGTGCTGCAGGGCTTCGTCATCTTCATTGCGATCTTCTATGCGCTGATCAACTTGTTGGTGGACGTTTCCTACGGCCTCATCGACCCGAGGGTGCGTGTGCAATGAGCATGACACTGCCGCCAAGTGGCGGATCGGAACTGACCGGGGGACCAGGCGTCCCCGAGCCCGGCTCCAAGCCGGAAACCACGCGGGCGCCGAAACAGCGCGGGAACAGCGTCTGGCGCGATGCGTTCACCCGGCTACGCCGCAACCCCGCGGCGATCGCCGGGGCGGTGATCGTGCTGGTATTCGTGCTCGTTGCCGCCCTCGCCCCGCTACTGACCCCCTACGGCGGTGACGAACTGCCCGGGCGTACCGACGTGATCCCCACCCATATCCCCGGTCCTGGCGAGCTCGACGGTTTCCTGCTGGGCCTGGACCGTTTCGGGGGCGACGTCTACTCGAAACTCATCTGGGGTGCCCGTGCCTCGCTGGTGATCGGCATCGTCTCCACGGCGTTCGGGCTCGTGGGCGGCATGCTGCTGGGAGTGCTCGCCGGCGGATTCGGGGGATGGGTCGATAACGTGATCATGCGTTTCGTGGACATCCTGCTCTCGGTTCCGAACCTGCTGCTGGCCGTATCCATCGCCGCGGTACTGGGCCAGGGACAGTACGCGATCATGATCGCCATCGGCGTTTCCGCCGTACCGATCTTCGCCCGCTTGCTGCGCTCGTCCATGCTCCAGGCCAAGGGGGCGGACTACATCCTCGCCGCGCAGACGCTGGGTTTGAGCCGGCGCACCATCACCATGAGCCACCTGTTGCCCAACTCCGTCGGACCGGTGATCGTGCAGGCCACGTTGACCCTGGCCACCGCCGTGATCGATGCCGCGGCACTGTCCTTCCTGGGGCTCGGCGGCGGGGTGCCGCAGACGGCCGAATGGGGGCGCATGCTCACCTATGCCCAGGCGGAACTGGGCATCGCCCCGCAGCTGGCCTTCCTGCCCGGTATCTGCATCGCCATCACCGCACTGGGCTTCACGCTGCTGGGTGAGTCATTACGCGAGTCCTTGGACCCGAAGTCCCGGTGATCAGTCGTGCTGCGCGCGGCGCTGTCGGGCGAGAGCCACCAACACGAAGAACACCGAGATGAAGCCCAGCTCCAGCAGGCACAGCAGGATCAACGGGATCCAGGCCGACTGTCCAATGAAGATGATGGCCCCCATCAGCAACAGCAGAGTGGCCATGACCAGCACGAACCAGGCGAAACCCAGTACGGTGCGGGCGCTGCGCATGCCGGTGCGGAACCCGAAGCCCTCCGGGACCGGGCCGGCACCGTGGAACTCGGTGGACCCGTTGGCGTAGTGGTCCTGGGGTGCCCTGGGGGGTTCCTTCGCCGTGGCTTCGTTGGACGATTCGTCAGGTTCGTCGGGCTCATCAGGTGAGCGCGGATGTTCCAGCCATGACGGCATGGTGTTCGCCTCCTCAGGCGGCGTCGGGGTCGATCTCCAATTCGTTGCCGGGGATCGACGCCAACAGTTTGCGGGTATAGGGGTGGCGCGGGTTGGTGAAGATCTCCTCCGAGGAGGCGGCCTCCACGAGCTCGCCGTCCTTCATGACGCAGACGTAGTCGGAGATCAACCGGACCACTGCCAGGTCGTGGGAAATGAACAGGTAGCTCAAACCGTACTCCGCCTGCAGGTCCCCGAGTAGTTTCAGGATTTGTGCCTGGACCAGCACATCCAGCGCGGAGACGGGTTCGTCGCAGACGATCAGCTCCGGGTTCAGCGCAAGGGCTCTGGCGATGGCGATGCGTTGGCGTTGCCCACCGGAGAGCTCCGCGGGATAGCGGCGCAGCATCGAATGCGGCAGGGACACCTGGTCCATCAGTTCCAGGACGCGGGTGTTGCGCTCGGTGGCGTTGCCGCGCTTATAGGCGGACAAGGGTTCCTCGATGATGCGCCCGACCGTGAACATCGGGTTCAACGACGAGTAGGGGTCCTGGAAGACGGGTTGGACGCGCTGACGGAAATCACGCAGGTCATCACGGTTCAGCGTGGCCACGTCCTTGCCGTCGAAGAGCATGCTTCCGCTGCTGGGTTCGATGAGTTTGAGCAGCATGCGCGCCGTCGTCGTCTTGCCCGATCCGGATTCGCCCACGATGGCCACCGTCGAACCGCGCGGGATGTCCAGGGTGACGTCCCGGGCGGCGTAGAAGTCCTTCTTGCTGCCCCGGCGTCTATAGATCTTGGACAGATCCCGGATCTCCACGATGTTCCGCGCCGGAGCACCCTTTTCCTCCGGCTGCTTCCCGGCACGGGGGTGGGGGTTGGCACGCTCGGCGGTGTCGGCGGCAAAGGCCCCGGGACGCAATCGGACCGCCGCCACCGATGGGGCGGCCTGGACCAGTGATCGGGTGTAGGGGTGTTGTGGGTCCTCGAGGATCTGGCGGGCGGGGCCGGATTCGACGACCTTGCCCCGGTACATGACCACCAGGTTGGAGGCACGTTCGGCGGCCAGTCCGAGGTCGTGGGTGATCAGCAGGATGGAGGTGCCCAGATCGGCGGTCATCTGGTCGATCTGGTCCAGGATCGTGGCCTGCACCGTCACGTCCAGTGCGGAGGTGGGCTCGTCGGCGATGAGAAGACGCGGTTGGCAGGCGAGAGCGATGGCGATGAGGGCGCGCTGACGTAACCCGCCGGAGAACTCGTGGGGGTATTGCTTCGCGCGGGACTTCGCGTCCGGGATGCCTGCGGCCTCCAAGGAGGCGATGACCTTGGCGCCGATGTTCTTGCGGGTGGCCATCCCATGGACCAGCAGGGTCTCGGCCACCTGCTGGCCGACCTTTGTCACCGGGTTCAGATTGGACATGGGGTCCTGCGGCACCAGTCCGATCTGGCGTCCGCGGATGGAGCGCATCTTCGTCTCCGAAAGCCCGACCAGCTCCTGTCCATCGAATTTGATGGATCCTCCCGCGACCTTCCCGTTCCCCGCGAGGAGTCCGATGGTCGCCATGGCGGTCGTGGACTTCCCCGATCCGGATTCCCCGACGATGGCTACGGTCTTCCCGGCTTCCAGGGTGAGGCTGGCGCCTTCGACCGCGTTGACCGAACCGTTGAGGGTGGTGAAGTCGATGGCCAGATCGGTGATCTCCAACAGGGGGCTGCTACCGGCCGGAGCGCCGGAGGAGCCGGTCAGATCGGGTGTGGCGTGGGTCATAGTCCCATCCTGCCCTATCGGAGCCTGCAGGGCATACCGCTGCGGCGTTCGATTCCACGGGCGACACCGCGGAGTCGTGTCGGGAGTCCGGTTATCGGTCGTCGGGAGCCCCGGCTGCCGGGGAGATCACGCCCAATCGGCCGGCTTGCCGACCTTGCGGAAGGCGGAGGAGGAGAACAGCAGCAGAAGCGCAGCACCGAATAAGGCCATTCCTATATACAGGGCGATCTGGAGGTTTCCCCCCTGGATCAACCATCCGGCAACCAACGGTGAGAGTGCTGACAGGCCTATGTTCAGGACCGTGAGGGTCGAGCCGGCGCGGCCCTGGAAATCGATGGGGATCACCGTGAAGACGTAGCCGCTGATGGCGGCACCCGTGGCGGGAGTGGTCAGGCCCAGGATGGTGAACCAGACGGAGAGGAACGCGTATTGATGGAAGAACACGAGCCCGACGATGCCCACCATGGCCGTGGTCAAGGAAATCAAGACCAGCGTCGGTACGCGCATCTTGGGCACGATCATGCCACCGAGGATGGCTCCACCCAGCAATGACAGGGCCATGGCTCCATTGAGCCAGCCGATCAGCAGGGGGTCCACTTCTCGGGAGACCAGATCCAGCTGGATGGTGAAGACCACAAGGGTCGTCGCGGCGTTCAGCGCCGTTGCGGCCAGCGCTGCGGCACGCAACGCCGGGTTGGAGAACACCATGCGAAACCCCGAGGAAATATCCTTCGGGACGACTTTGATGCCGGCTCCGATCCGGGACATCCGGCCCTGTCGAGGGGTGTCCGACGGATCCTTCGTCTCGTCGCCGTAGGGGAACAGGTCGGCCTGGATCCGTTGGGCCGATAGCAGGAGCACGAGGAGGGCGACGGCGGAGAAGGCAAAGGGAAGCCAGGGCGCGAAGGCGTAGAGCACGGCACCGAAGGGGCCACCGGCGATCTCGATGGCCGCATCCCGGCCCTGGTTGACGGATTGGGCGCGAGCGAAGTTGCCGCCGCTGACGATCGAACGCAAGGCGGCATTGTCCGCCATGCCGAAAAGCGACCTACCGATGGCACCGAGCGCGACAAACAGAACAAGGACGGGAAAAGTCAGCAGGTCCATCGCCTGCAGCACTGCCACGATTCCCCAGGTCAATGCGCCCAGACTCGCGCGCCAGATCATGCAGACGCGCCGATCGGTTCGATCCACCAGGACTCCGCCGACCAGTACGAGCGTCACGAAGATCGCCGAACTGATGGTGATCAGTGATCCGGCAAGAACTGCGGACCCGGTGAGCGCGAACGCGAGAAGCGGGAGGGCGAAATTGCGGACCGACACCGTGAGGGAGTCGCTGGTGGTGCCGGCTATCCACCACCGGTAGTCCTTGATGGTGAAAAGCTTCTCGTCAGGGGCGGAGTCAGTGCTCTTGGTTGACATCTACCGTGCAGCGAGAATGAACGGGATAACAAAAGTGTTGTAAATCACGTATTTCACCTTACTGCTACTCCGGTTTCTGTCAATGGTGTCGAAAAACAGTAAAGTTGATGGGAGGGTCGAGAAGACGAGCAGTTCAGAACCGGGCTGCTAGCCGAAGCCAACGGTTCCGGGGGCTTCGCTGAATGGACCACGGCACCATCGGCGGATAGACGATGGGACCGGTGCGTTGCAGGGCGGTCCAGCCCCGGCCGTGGACTACTGCTGCGCGGCGGCCAAGGAGGCGGTCTGCCGGGCGATTTCGGACTCCTCATCGGTGGGGACCACCAGGACGGGGACGACCGAGTCGGGAGCCGAGATGACCCGCGGCTCCTTACTGCGTTCGATGTTGGACATCTCGTCGAGCTTGATGCCAAGGGCGCCGAGACCGCCGACCACGCGCTGGCGGAACAACCAGCCGTTCTCCCCGATGCCCGCGGTGAAGACGATGGCCTGGGCGCCGCCAACGGCCACGTGGTATCCACCGATGTACTTCTGCAGCCGGTAGGCGGCGACCTCCAAAGCCAGCTCCGCGCCGTCGTCGCCCTCGGCGGCAGCCTCGACGACCGAGCGCATGTCACTATGACCCGAAAGCCCCTTGAGGCCCGAGTCCTGATTGAGGATGTGGTCCATCTCCTCGGCCGTGTACTCGCCGCGGATGACCAACTGCGTGACGATCGAGGCATCGAGGTCCCCGGACCGGGTGCCCATGACCAGCCCCTCGAGCGGGGTGTAGCCCATGGAGGTGTCGATGCTCCTGCCCTCGCGAATGGCGGTGACCGAGGCGCCGTTGCCCAGGTGGGCGATGACCGCACGGAAGCGTTTGCGTTCGATGCCGAGTAGTTCGGCGGCCTTGCCGGCCACGTAGTCGTGGCTGGTGCCATGGAAGCCGTAGCGGCGCACGCCATGGCGCTTATATAAGTCGTCGGGGACGGCGTAGCGCCAGGCGTATTCGGGCATGGTGCGGTGGAAGGCGGTGTCGAACACGGCCACCTGCGGCAGTTTGGGCCACTGATCCAACAGGGCGCGGATTCCCAGTGCGGCTGCGGGGTTGTGCAGGGGAGCCAACGGGGCCAGCCGTTCAATGGCGCGAACGATCTCGTGGGTGATCAGGACCGGCTCGGCAAAGCGCTCGCCGCCGTGGACCACCCGGTGTCCGACGGCCTCGATCGGGCGCTCACCCAGAACTTCGTGCAGGTGCTCCTGCACGGTTTCCAGGGCGGCAGCGTGGTCGGGAACCTCCGTACCGCCAATCCGTTCGACCAGACCGGCGAGCAGGATCTCATCGGTTCCGGTCTCGCGGACCTGGTACTTCAGCGAGGATGATCCCGAGTTGATGACCAGTACGAGCATGGGTGGGACTCCTAGTGTTCCTGGGCTTGGATGGCGGTGATGGCCACGGTATTGACGACGTCGTCCACGGTGCAGCCGCGGGAGAGGTCGTTGACGGGTTTGTTCAGCCCCTGCAGGACCGGGCCGACCGCGACGGCCCCTGCAGATTGCTGGACTGCCTTATAGGTGTTGTTCCCGGTGTTCAGGTTCGGGAAGATGAACACCGTTGCCTGCCCGGCCACCGAGGAGCCCGGCAGCTTGGAGGCGCCGATGGAGGTGTCCACTGCGGCGTCGTACTGGATGGGCCCATCCACTGCCAGTCCGGGTTCGCGCTGACGCACCAGCTCGGTGGCGGTACGGACCTCGTCGACGGACCCTCCGGTGCCCGAGGCGCCCGTCGAATAGGAGAGCATCGCCACCCGCGGGTCGACCCCGAACTGGCGGGCCGTCTGGGCCGAAGCGACGGCGATATCGGCCAGCTGGTTCGCATCCGGGTCGGGGTTGACTGCGCAGTCGCCGTAGACCAGGACGCGGTCCTCCATGAGCATCAGGAAGACGGAGGACACGATCTCCACGCCTGGCCGGGTCTTGATGAACTCGAGCGAGGGGCGGATGGTGTTGGCCGTGGTGTGGGCGGCTCCGGAGACCATGCCGTCCACCTGGCCCAGGTGGACCATCATCGTGGCGAAGTAGGAACGATCGAGCAGGCGCTCACGGGCGGATTCAACCGTGACACCCCGGTGGGCGCGCAGCCGGGCGTATTCGGTGGCGAACCCCTCCAACAGGTCGCTGCGGGCGGGGTCGGTGATGGGAATGCCGTCGAGGTCGATGCCATGGGCAGCAGCCAGCTCGCGCACCTCGTGGGTATTGCCCAGGATGACGAGGTCACAGATCCCGCGACGGCTGATGATCTCCGCCGCCCGCAGGATCCGCAGGTCCTCGCCCTCGGGCAACACGATCCGCTTGCGCTCCGAACTCGCCCGTTCCACGAGCTGGTGCAGGAACCGCAGCGGGGTCATGGTCTCCGGTGCCGGCAGGGACAGGCGGGCCAGCAATTCGTCCTCGTCGACATCGCGGTACCAGGCGCCCAGGGCTGCTGCCGTCTTGCGTGGCTGACCGGCCGTCAGGGTCCCGGACACCTCCCAGACCCGGTGCGCCGTGGAATAGGTGTCCTCCTCGACGGTGAAGACCGGGAACGGGGCGGCGGCCAGCAACGGCAGGACCGAGTCTTCGATGGGTCGGGGGCCGGTGAGCAGCAAGCCGGCGGTGGTCGGAAAGCCGGGAGTCCTGGAGGTCGCCACGGCGGTGGCCATGACGTCGGAACGGTCCGCCGGGGCGATCACCAACGAGTCGTTCCGGTAGCGGTCGAGCAGGTAGCCCACGTTCATCGCCGCGACCAGGACATGGTCGATGTCACGGTCCAGTTCCGGGGCCCCTGCGACCAGACGAGCCCCGAGCGCCGAACTGACTTCCCCGACGGTGGGGCGCACGATCTCCTCGATCTCGGGCAGGACATAGACCTTGCGGTGCTGCAGGCCCGGTCGGACGGATTCCCGGATCTGATCCGCCAACTCCGGGTCGGCCCGGTTCACGATCATCGACAGCAGGGAGACGTTCTCCTCGTAGAAACCCTTGCGGGCCAGGTCGACGGCGTCGACGGCTTCGGTGATGGTGTGCCCTGCGGCGTTGATCACCCCCACCACATGGCAGCCGAGGTGGTTCGCCAGCTGCGCGTTGAGCCCGAATTCCAGGGCGGCGTCGTGGTCGGAAAGGTCGGTCCCCTCCACGATGACGACGTCGACATCGCGGGCGATCCGGCTGTAGGTATCCAGGGCGCGGGAATGAATTTCGTCCAGTTTCCCGGCGACGATGAGTTCGCGGGCCTGCGCCCGGGTCATCGCGACGCCGACATGGGACTCGTCCAGGTCGAAGAGGTCGCGGATCAACGCCACAACGGGGTCGGTGTCCACGTCGGGGCCGTCGGTGATGGGACGGAAGAATCCGATCCGGTCGGCGTGGCGGTGCAAGAGGTCCGCCAGGCCCAGGGTGACCAGCGACTTCCCGCTGGCCGGGGTGGATGCACTGACATAGATGCCGCGGGCCATGGTTCTCCTTCGAAGGCGGTCGCTGTGCCTGATCCATGGTGCCACGTCGAGCGCGGCGCCGCCCACGGCCCGGGTCACATCCGGGTCGTGGGCGGGCCGTGGGATTCGACTCAGGCCGTGGTGGTCACCGGCGCCGTGAGTTGGCCGTCGCGCATCGTGGCGACCGCATCGGTGAGTGGAACGAATTCGGTGTCGTGGGTGACCATGACCGTGGCGACCCCGAATTCGTCGGTGACCTGGCGCAGCAGACGCACAATCGAATCGCTGCGATCGTGGTCCAGGGCGGCGGTGGGCTCGTCGACGAGCAGCACCTTCGGATCGCCCATGAGGGCACGGGCGATGTTCACGCGCTGGCGCTGGCCACCGGAGAGCTGGTGGGGGCGCTTATCGGCGGAGGATTCCAAGCCGACGATCTCGAACAGTTCTGCGGCCCTCACGCGGGCTTCCTTCACGGACTTGCCCCGCAGATGGTCCACAATGACCAGCTGTTCGGTCGCGGTCAGCGAGGCCAGCAGGTTCGGCTGCTGGAAGACGATGCCGATCTTTTCGCGCCGCAGCGTGGTCAGGTCCTTATCGGCCAGTGCGGTCGCGTCGGTCCCGTCGATGAAGACCAGCCCATGGGTGGGGCGAGCCAGTGTGGCCGCCGCCGCCAGGAGGCTGGACTTCCCGGAGCCCGAGGGGCCCACGAGGGAGACCATCTGACCGGGACGGACCGTGAGGTCGACGCCGTCCAGTGCCTTGACGATGCCCTCTCCGTCCGGGTATTCGAGGGTGACGTTGACCAGGCGCAGTGAGCCGGCGGTGTGGGTGTTGGTGGAGATGGTGGATTCGGACGTGATGGTCATGGAACGGTTTCCTTAAGAGCAAGCGCAGGGGTGTTCGGAGGGGCGCCGGATGTCGCCGGAGGGAGCTAGTTTCCGCCCAGGGCAATCAGCGCATCGACCTTGGTGGTGCGCCTGACGGCCAGAGCCGAGCCGGCGAGCCCCAGGACGACGATCCCGAAGATGGGGAGCAGCGTCGTGGTGGTGTTCACCAGGAAGGGGGCGGCCTGGGCGGCGAAGAATCCACCGGCTATCCCCACGGCACCGCCCAGCGCGGCGCCGGCCAGCAGGACGATTGCGGCCTGGGTGATGGCGTCACGCAGGATGTACCTGCCCGAGCCGCCCAGTGCCTTGAGCACCGCGATGTCGCGGGTCCGTTGGACGGTCCAGACGGTGAGGAAGGCGACGATGACCAGTGCCGAAATGCCGTAGAGGAAGGCCTGCATCATCAGCAGTGAGCCGTGTTCGCTCTGGTAGGCGCCCAGGGCCTGGAAGGCCCCGGTGCGGGTGGTGGACACGGTATCGGCCGCGGAGTTCGCTGCTGCTTCGTCAACGGTGGCGCCGTCGGCGTAGGTGATGGCGGTGACGGTGCCGACCTGATCGGGGTCGGTCAGGTGGGCGATCTTGGTCCAGGTGGGCAGGGCCGTCCAGACGACGCTGGTGTGGGAGTACCACTGGTCCTCGACCACCGAGGCGACCCGGAGTCCGGTTCCGCCCAGGGTGACTTTGTCTCCGGCGGTGACCGACAGGTCCTCTGCAGCGGTCTCGCTCAGCACCACCGTGTCCGCCTCCACGCTTGCCGGGGTCAGCTGGCCTCCGGGTTCGACGCCGAAGACGGCGACGTTGGTGGTGCCCCCTGCGGTGTCGGCGGAGCCGGACTGCAGTCGGGTTTGGCTGATGCCCAGCGGCTCGGCGTTCTTCACGCCGTCGACGCCCTTCCAGGTATCGACCTGTGCGGCGGTGACTTCACTTTCGGTGAAGGACGCCTTGGGCTCCGAGGCGCCGGGGGCGCCGAAGGCGATGCTGTCCACGGGGTTGGATGTGCCGCTTTCGTGGACCGATCCGAGTTTGGCGATGGACGACGTCGATTGGTCACCCAGGCCGGCGGTCAGGCCGGAGAGCATGACCAGCAGCAGGGTGATCAGGGCGACGACGCCGCCCATCAGGGCGAAACGGCCCTTGGCGAAGCGGATGTCACGGATGGCGAGGAACAAGGTGTACTTCTTTCGGGGGTCGTGGTGGCCGGATGGCCTATATATCCACTGTCCCGCGGGGCGTCCCCCGTTCCATCAACCGATCGGTTGATCCTGGTTCAATCCTGGATTTCCGCGGTCTCCAGCTCGATCCTGCGGCGTCCCTCGGCGCCGACGAACCGGTAGGCGATGAGTAGCATGGCGGTCCAGACGGCGCCGACGACCAGTGCCGTCCTGCCGGATTCGCTGAAGAACAGGATGAACACGATGCACACCATGAAGGCCAGGCCCAGGTAGCTCAGAACGGGCCAGAACGGCATGACGTAGTTACCCGGCTTCTGTCCCGCGGCCCGCAATTCCAGCCGCATCCGGTGGTGGGCCAACAAGATGGCGCCCCAGGTGAAGACGGTGGCGAAGGTGGCGATGGACGCGACGATGAGGAAGAGCTCGTCCGGGATCCAGAAGTACAGGCCCAAGCCGATCAGCAGGCAGGCCGCGACCAGGCCCACGGGCCAGAGCGGGATCCCGTTGCGGGAGACGCGGGCGAAGGAAGCCGGCGCATTACCCTGCTCGGCCAACCCGTACATGGTGCGGGTGGCTGCGTAGAAGATCGAGTTCATGGCCGACAGTGCGGCGGTGAGGACCACGGCGTTGATGATGTGCTCCGCAGCGGGGATGCCCAAACCGGCGAAGACCTGGACGAAGGGGCTGCCTTCGGAGCCGATCTCGTTCCACGGGAACATGCACAGCATCACCCCGATGGAGAGCACATAGAAGATCAGGATGCGCATCGGCACGGTGTTCACGGCCTTCGGGATGGCCTTGGCGGGGTCCCCGGTTTCCCCGGCGGTCATGCCCAGGGTCTCGATGCCACCGAAGGAGAAGACGACGATGCCCAGGCTCATGACGATGCCCCAGACGCCGAAGGGGGCGAAGCCGCCGTGGTCCACGAGGTTGTGCAGACCCGGCTGGTAGCCGCCGACATTGACGGCGAAGACGATGAGGTACAGCCCGCCGATGATCATGGCGACGATGGTCACGATCTTGACGAGGGTGAACCAGAATTCCAGTTCCCCGAACACACTGACACGCAACAGGTTCAACCCGCCGATGAGCAGCATGGCCGCGAGCATCCAGATCCAACCCGGTGCATCTGGATACCACATGCCCATGTACTGGCCCACGGCAGTCATGTCGGCGATCGCGACGACGACCATCTCGAAGGCGAAGGTCCACCCCACCAGGAATCCGGCGAGCGGACTGATGTACCGGTTGGCGTACTGGGCGAAGGACCCGGCAACCGGGTGGCGGACCGCCATTTCGCCCAGGGCGCGCATCACCGTGAAAACCACGCAGCCGGCGACGATGTAGGCCAGCAGGACCGCGGGCCCGGCCGCTTGGATGGTCTCGGCCGAGCCGTAGAACAGGCCGGTGCCGATCGCCGATCCCAAGGCGATGAAGCGGATGTGGCGCAGGGAGAGCTTCCGGTTCAGGGTGTTCTCGGGGGCCGAAGCGGTTTTTGTGCTGGTCTTTTGCATGGTCCTGCCTGGGGTAGCGGCTAAGGGAGGGGGCCCGCTGTGTCGGCGAACCGCATCTACTTTGGCACAGGATGTGGGTCTCGACACAATGCACTGGTGACAATCGTCTCCCTTGATGGGATCCTGAAGGCATGATCGTTGCCTTCTCTGTTTCCACCAACATGCCGAACACCGACGGGTCGGTTCACGAAGCCGTTGCCGCTGCCGTGAAGGTTGTCCGGGATTCCGGCCTGCCGAACAACACGTCGTCGATGTTCACCGAGATCGAAGGGGAATGGGATGAGGTGATGGATGTGGTCAAGCGGGCCACGGAGGCGGTCGCCGCCTATGGCAACCGGGTCTCGCTGGTCCTCAAGGCCGATATCCGCCCCGGTCACACCGGTGAACTCACCGGCAAGATCGACCGTCTGCAGAAGGCGCTGGAACGCAGCCAAAGCTAACCGATGGCCGTGGAGCCTGCGGCCGGTGACGCCAGTACGCTGGTGGGGTGCGAATCAACGACTACACCATCCGCAAGGCCACGGCCGAGGACATTGCCGACACCCTGGCCATGAAGCTCACCGCCTGGCGGGAAACCTATGCCAACCAGCGCCCCGACTCGTTCTTCGAGGCCGAGGAGGACCGACGCGAGGCCCGGATCGACTGGTGGACCCGCGGTCTGGCCGCCGGAGCGGACCTCTGGATCGCCACCGACCCCGAGGGGAGGGTCGTCGGCTGCGCCGGTGGCGCGCCGGTCCATGACGAGGATGCCCACACCGGTGCCGTGGCGGAACTACAGATGCTCTACGTGCTCGCCGAAGCCCACGGGACCGGACTCGGCGCGGGGCTCATGCGTGCCACGATCGGGGATCTGCCGGCGTTGCTGTGGATCCTCGAGAACAATCCGCGGGCCCAGGCCTTCTACCGCAAGCACGGCTTCGAATTCGACGGCGCCCGCGAGCTGCTCGCCGATGATTGGGCGGGCCTGCATGAAGTGCGTATGGTCCGGTCGGCTGCCCGTGGCTAGATCCCGCTCCCGTAAAAGCTCTTCGGGCAAGACGCAGCCCCGGCGGACGGCAGCCGTCCCTGGCGACGCGCAGGGCCCCCAACCCGGCGACTACCCGATCGACACGGGGACGGCGACGCTTGAACGCGACCCCTATGACGACGGCGGCTGGATCCTGAAGGTCAACGGGGTACCGTCCTCGCATATCGACGTCGGGGACCCGTTGCGCCTGGACTTCGAATACATGCGCTGGATGGCCGCCCTGGTGGGTTCGCGCTACCCGCAGGAGCACGACGGCGGTGGCCAGCGGTTGCGGGCCCTGCACCTGGGCGGTGGTGCTTGTTCGATGGCACGGTGGATCGCTGCCGCGTACCCGGATTCCCGGCAGGTGGTCGTCGAACTCGACGGACGCCTCGCCGAGTTGGTGCGCGGTTGGTTCGACCTGCCGCGGGCGCCGAAACTGCGGTTGCGTGTCGGTGAAGCGGGCGAGGTCCTGCGCTCGCTGACCGACTCGACCCGTGATCTGGTCATCCGGGACGTCTTCGCCGGGGACAAGACACCTGCCGACCTGACCACCCTGGCCTTCACCCGCCAGGCAGCCCGGGTGCTCGATGACGACGGCGTGTATCTGGTCAATTGCGGGGATTCGCCACAACTGGAAACCGCCCGCCGGGAGGCGGCCACCATCGGTGCGGTCTTCGCCCACACGGCCATCGTCGCCGATCCGACGATGCTCAAGGGACGGCGCTACGGCAATATCGTCATCGCCGGCTCCCAGGCGCCGCTGCCCGCCGGTGCCGTCATGGTGCGCGAACTGCTCGGCGGCGCAGTCCCGGCCCACCACTGGGACGATGCCCGGGTCCGTTCCTTCGCCGGAACCTCGGCGGTCATCGACGATGGGCCGGAAACCCCCGCCTAGAAGGCCTGGAAGTCGCCCGTGCGCACATATTCGAGGTAGAGCTCCAGCACCCGGGCTGCCGAACGGCTCATCGGCTGCGGAGGATCCGTCAACGGACGGAAAGCCATGTCGGCGACCTCGGACTCCTCGGCACGGATCGACCCGTGGGCCCCATGCCATACGAAACACAGGGCGAAGGCCTGCAAGCGGTCCCCGTTGGGGTAATGCAATTCGTGGTATTCCGGATCCGACAGCGCCGCGAACGGGACCAGCTCCGTCGGTGGGGCGATGAGCCCGGTCTCCTCGGCCAGTTCGGAGCACGCCGCGGCCCGGAAGTCCTGGCCGGGTTCGGCCGCCCCTCCGGGGAACTCCCAGCGGCCGGTGTCGACCCGACGCTGGAAGAGGGCCTTGCCGTCGTCGTCCAGGGCAATCACCTGGGCGCCGGGCACCAGCAGCAGACGCGAGCCCACGTCCTGGCGCAGTTGCCACACATACGAGCCGACATGTCCCATTCGGTCAGCCTAGACCGTGTCCGGTGCTGTGGGTCCGGGTTTGGCTAGATGCCGATGGCCTGATCGATGACGCCGATGCCGAAGAACACCACGAACGCGGCGGCGACGACCCACATCAAGGGGTGGATTTCCCTCGAGCGGCCCTGCACGGCCCGGATGAAGACGTAGGCCACGAAGCCGGCACCGATGCCGTTGGCAATGGAGTAGGTGAAGGGCATGAGGATGAACGTCAGGAACGCCGGCAGTGCCACACCCCAATCGGTCCAGTCGATCTTGGTGATCTGGGTGATCATCATGAACCCGACCACCACCAGCGCCGGGGCGACGGCCTCGAAGGGCACCAGGTGGATCAGCGGGGTGAGGAACATCGCGGCAATGAACAGCAGCCCGGTGACGATCGAGGCCAGACCCGTGCGTGCCCCCTCGCCGATGCCCGCACCTGATTCGACGAAGATCTGGCTCGACGACGAAGAGGCGCCGCCGCCGACGATGGCCCCGAGCGAATCGACCAGCAGCACCCGGTCGACGTCGTAGATGTTTCCGTCCTCATCGACGTTTCCTGCTTCGTTGGCCAGCCCGACCATGGTGCCCATGGCGTCGAAGAAGATCGAGAGCAGGATGACGAAGGCCAGCAGCAGTGCCGAGGTGGCGCCCAGGTGCTGGAAGGGACCGACCACGTTGGCCTGGCCGATCAGGCTCAGGTCGGGGGCCTGCCAGTCGGGTGTGGAAGGGACCACGAGCGACCAGCCCTGCGGGTTGGAGGTGGTGCCGTCGAAGGAGGGGCCGATGTGGAAGACGGCTTCGAGGATGTTGGCCAGCGCCGAGGCGGCGACGATGCCGATGAGGATCGCACCCTTGACCTTGCGCACCACCAGCGCCATGGTCAGCAGCAGCCCGACCACGAAGACCAGGGTCGGCCAGCCGATGAGTTCGCCGTCGAATCCGAGCCCGACCGGCACCGTGGTCCCTGCTTCGTCGGGGATGCGCCGCACGAAGCCGGCGTTGACCAGGCCGATGAGGGCGATGAACATGCCGATGCCCACCACGATGGCGGTCTTCAGGCTCGGAGGCACTGCGTTGAACACCGCGGTCCGGAAGCCGGTGAGGACCAGCACGAACATGGTGGTACCCGAAATGACGACCAACCCCATGACATCCGGCCAGGTCAGGCCGGGGTTGGTCGCGACGGTCACGGCGACGAAGGCGTTCACTCCCAGCCCGGTGGCCAGGGCGAAGGGGTGCTTGGCCCAGGCGCCCATGAGGATCGTCAGGATGCCGGCGACCAGGGCGGTGGCTGCGGCGACGCGGGCCGACCCGAGCTCCGCCCCCGTGGAATCGGCACCACTGAGGATCAACGGGTTGAGCACCACGATGTAACTCATGGCGAAGAAGGTCGCAAGCCCGCCGCGGATCTCCCGGGAGTAGTTGGAGCCGCGTTCGGTGATCTTGAAGTATCGGTCGAGGGTGCCGAGCCCGTTTTTAGCCATGGGCAGAATCCTAATGCGCGTGGTCGGGGTCAATCGACTTGGAAGTAGGTAGTGTGAAGAAGGGAACCACCCCGGTGGTTTCATAGCCGGAAGAAGCATAGGCCGACTGCCAAGGAGTGACCGTCATGAGCGAGAGAAACGTTCCACAGGAGGCCGCGACGGCGGCAGAGGGCATCGTCGTCGGCGTCGATGGCTCGGACCCGGCGCTGTGCGCCTTGGATTGGGCCGCAGTCGAGGCCCGACGGCGCGGTGTTCCGCTGAATGTCGTCACCTGTTACACGATCCCCGTCTTCGCCGCGTCCAGCATGGACGCCGGCTACGCGACCCTGGACGACCAGGTCATCCGGGACGGCGCCCAGGAGGTTCTCGACGCCGCAAGGGCCCGCATCGGCGAAACAGATGTGGATGTGCGCCTGCGCATCGAATCGGGGGACCCCTCGGGTGTGCTGCTGGAACTCAGTGAAGAGGCTGACCTCATCGTGGTCGGGACCCGCGGCCGCGGCGGTTTCGTCGGCAGGCTCCTCGGATCGGTCAGTAGTGCCCTGCCCGCCCACTCCAAGTGCCCCACGGTCATCGTGCCGGTCTGCACCGCCAAACGCTCCGAAGCCAGCTCGGAGATCCGCGACATCGTCGTCGTGGGCATCGACGGTTCGGACCGGGCCCGGAGAGCCGTCCTCGTGGCGGCGGAACAAGCCATGTCGCGGGCGGTACCGCTGCGGGTGGTCTGCGCGCTGCCCCCCGTCAGTGGATCGCTCGCCTGGATGCCGGCCACCGTCGACCAGGAGGCACTGACCCTCGATGTACGCCGCCAGCTCAAGGTCGGCACCCGCTGGCTGGCCAGTCACTTCCCGGATCTGGTCATCGAGACCGAGGTGATCCAAGGCGCCCCGATCGAGGTGCTTATCGAAGAGTCGTCGACGGCGGAGCTGCTGGTCACCGGTTCACGCGGGCGTGGCGGGTTCGCCGGCATGCTGCTGGGCTCCACCTCGCAGGGTGTCCTGCACCATTCCAAGGGGCCGGTGCTGGTGGTCCCCGATTCCCCGGACCCTCGTCTGGAGGATCGCGCCGACTTCGACATCGATGACGTCGACTGACTCGGCCGCAAGCAAACCACCACCAACTGGAAAAGGCCCCCTTCCCGCACTGCGGGAAGGGGGCCTTTTCAGTCTCTAGGGCGCCGGATCAGTAGCGCATGCCGTAGGAGTAGATGTTGTTGACCCAGCTCAGTGGGGTAGTCGAGATGCCGGAAGAGGGGTTCCGGGCGTGGACGACCTGTCCACCACCGAGGTAGATGGCGACGTGGTAGAACGAAGCTCCGCCGTTGCTGGTGGAGAACACCAGGTCACCGCGCTTGAGCTGGTTCAGCGGAACCTTGGTGCCGCTTCCGCGGGCCTGCTGCGACGAGGTGCGCGACAGGGAGATGCCGCTTTTGGAGAAGGCCTTCTGGGTAAAGCTTGAGCAATCCCAGGCGTTGGGGCCGTTGGCGCCGTAGACGTAGTAGTTGCTGTCATCGGAGGCGGTCCCCAGGGCCCAGGAGATGGCCGATTCCTTGGACGATCCGGAGGAGGACGGGGCGGCCTGGGCCGCTGTCTTCTCCTTCGCCCTCTTGCGTGCCGCTGCCCGTTCCCGCTCTTGTGCGGCGGCCTGCGCGTTCGCTGCTTCGGTTCGTGCCTTCTGGTCAGCGGCTGCCTGCGCGTTCGCTGCTTCGGTTCGTGCCTTCTTATCAGCGGCGACCTGCGCTCGCTCTGCGGCTGCTGCGGCTACCTTCCTGTCAGCGACTGCCTGCGCGTTCGCTGCTTCGGTTCGGGCCGTTTTAGCTGCGGCTGCCTTTTCGGCTGCCCGAGCTTCTGACCGTCCTTCTGCTGGTGAGGAGGCCTGCGTCTTCTCCGGCGCCGTCGTGGACTTTGATTGGGCGGGCTTCGGGGTGGAAGCGGCTGCCGGCTTGGGCTTGGGCTTCGGCGTCTCGGTCCTGGCTGGCTCCTCAGGCGCGGCCTTCACCGGCGACGGGGTCGAAACGGCGACTGGCTTCGGCTCCGTGGCCGGCTCCGGGGCCGGGGCTTCGGCAGCCACCGAGGCCTGGCTGGACTTCTTGGTCTTCGGCTGGGGAGCCGGTGCCAGGGACGTGCTGCCCGTTGCCTCGTCAGGTACTGCCGCCGGAGCAGCTGCCAGGGCCTGTGGCTCCTCG
>JBBSRM010000014.1:0-23267 GCA_038243055.1 Actinomycetales bacterium | reverse complement strand
GCCGTCGCGCTCGCCGGAGTCCTGGGCGGTGTCGTGCTTTACCTGCTCTGCGCCCCGCTGGTCGGGTTGCTGCATTTCAGGGGCCGCGCGATCGGTTCCGGGATGTTCATGACTGCTGGTGTCGTCGCCCTCCTGTCCCTGGCCGTGATCGCCGTCGGGGTCGTCTCCGCCGTGGCTGGGTTGCGCCGGTTGAATGTCTCCCCTCTGGGTGTACGGACCCGCGCAGCAGCACCCGGCGCGCGATGGATCCGGGCGTTGATCGCCGGAGTCGTCATCGTCGCCGCCTTCACGGCCCTGCAGTTCCTGTCGGCCTTCCGGGATTTCGCGGTCATGGTTGCGGTGCTGATCGGGGCCTTCGCCGCCGTGCTGGCGGTGTTGAACGTCGTCGGTCCCTGGGCGGTGCGGCTGCTGGCTGGACGGTCCCTGCGGCGGGCGGAATCCCCCGAACGCCTCCTGGCCGCGCGCATGATCCTCGAATCCCCCGCGGCGGCGTGGCGCCAGGTCTCGGCGGTGGCCATGACCAGTTTCGTCGCCGTCCTGGGCGGGGCCGGGGCGGCGTTGATGAAGGCCTCGGTGGACGAGCAATCCCCCGCCGAGGACCTGGCCTTGGCCCAGGACGTGATGACCGGCGTGCTGGTGACGATCCTGGTGTCCTTCCTCGGCGTCTGCTGCTCGGCAGTGATCAACCAGTGCGCCCAGACGCTGGACCGCCGCGAGCTCTATGTGAACCTGGGCCGGCTGGGTATGGATGCCTCCACGATGGATCGGGCCCGGGTCCGTGCGGTGATGGGTCCGCTGCTATGGGTCTGCCTGGGATCGGCGCTTATTGCCGGGATCCTGCTCCTGCCCCTGGTCGGCATCGCCATGGTCCTATCGCCGTTGACGATCCTCATCGTGCTGGGAACCCTGGGCGCCGGGGTATTGGCCGTCCGGGTTTCCTTGACTCTGGCCGGTGCACCCCTGGTGTTGCAGACCTCTTGAACGGGCCCGCGTATTACCCGGAATCCCGGAAACCGGCAACCCGGAAAAGGTGACAAGAATAAGATCAGACCGAATGTGCGTTATCTACTCAGGGTGGGCTAAGTTGGACCGAAGTCCCATCCAGCGGTCCGCACGGCCCGCCTCATTCGAAGGAAAACATGTCCTCCCTGAAACTGCGCCTGGGGGCGCTCCTGGGCGTCTCGGCCCTCGCTCTGACTGCCTGCGGAGGAGCCTCCGATGCGTCGGTCGGCGCTTCCGATGCCGCAACGGTCAGCATTGAAGACAACAACGGAACGCAGGCGGTACCGAACCCGCCGTCCTCGGTGGTCGCCACCGACAACCGGACGTTCGAGACACTCTCGGACTGGGGCGTGGAACTGTCAGCCGGCGCCGTGTCCCTGATGCCGGACACCATCGACTATACGAAGGACTCCTCCATCGTGGATCTGGGCAACCACCGCGAACCGGATCTGGAAGCCGTCGTTGCCGCGGAGCCGGACCTGATCGTCAATGGCCAGCGCTTCGCCCAGTACCACGAGGACTTCGCCTCGCTCGTGCCCGATGCCACGATCCTGGAACTCGACCCGCGCGAGGGCGAACCCTTCGACGCCGAGCTCAAACGCCAGACCACGGTCCTCGGTGAGGTGTTCGGCAAGCAGGACGAGGCACAAAAGATCAACGACGACTTCGATGCCGCGATCGAGCGCGCGAAGACCGCCTACGACGATAGTGAGAGGGTCATGGCGGTCATCACCTCAGGCGGCGACATCGGCTACTCGGCGCCGTCCAACGGCCGCACCCTCGGGCCGGTCTTCGACATGCTTGGACTGACCCCTGCCCTGGAAGTCGACGACTCCAGCGACGACCACCAGGGAGATGACATCTCCGTGGAGGCGATTGCCGATTCCAATCCGGACTGGATCCTGGCCATGGACCGCGATGCTGCCGTCGCCGCCGACGAAGCCGACTACCAGCCGGCCAACGAGCTGCTGGATTCCTCGGCCGCCCTGGACAACGTCACCGCAGTGAAGGAAGGCAACGTCATCTACATGCCGGCCGACACCTACACCAACGAGGGAATCCAGACCTATACCGAGTTCCTCAACAGCTTCGCCGACGCCCTCGAGGGCTAGTCGAGGCGCGCACCCATGACCATCAGCACCACCGGACGTGACGTCGCCCGGAAGGGCCGGCTCTTCGAGCCTTCCCTTCTGGTCGGCGTCGCCGTCGTCGCCGCCCTGCTCGGGTTCTCGCTGCTGACCGGCGTCTATGACATCTTCGGTTCCGAGGACGGCGGGGAGATGTTCGCCATCACGCGCATCCCGCGCACGATCGCCCTGGTGCTTTCCGGAGCGGCGATGGCGATGTCGGGGCTGGTGATGCAGCTGCTGACGCAGAACAGGTTCGTCGAGCCCACGACCACCGGGACCACCGAATGGGCGGGGCTGGGCCTGCTGACGGTGATGATCCTCGCCCCCGGAGCAGGCATCATGGCCAAGATGATAGGCGCCGTCGTCGCCGCATTCATCGGCACGATGGTGTTCTTCCTCTTCCTGCGCAGGGTTTCGCTGAAGGCCTCGTTGACGGTCCCGATCGTGGGCATCATGCTCGGCGCCGTCGTCGGGGCCGTCTCCACGTTCATCGCGTTGCAGACCGACATGCTCCAGAGCCTGGGCATCTGGTTCGCCGGCAGCTTCACCTCGGTGCTGCGCGGACAGTACGAGGTGCTGTGGATCGTGGCACTGGTAGGGGTGGCCGTCTTCTGGGTGGCCGACCGTTTCACCGTCGCCGGACTCGGCGAGGAAGTCGCCACCAATGTCGGGCTGAACTACAACCAGGTGATGCTGCTCGGCACCGGCTTGATCGCCGTCGCCACCGGCGTCGTCACCGTCGTGGTCGGCAACCTGCCGTTCCTCGGACTCATCGTGCCCAATATCGTCTCCATGTTCCGCGGCGACGACCTGCGCGGTAACCTGCCATGGGTCTGCCTGCTCGGCATCGGCATCGTCACCGTCTGCGACCTGATCGGACGCACGATCATCATGCCCTTCGAGGTTCCTGTGTCGCTGATCCTGGGAATCGTCGGGGCAGTGGTCTTCATCGCCCTCCTGTTGAGGCAGCGTCGACGTGGCTGATACCGCTTCCCCTCCACGGGTGGGTATCTCCCCCCGACGCCCGGGGCCGGGTGGGTCCACGCGCAGCTCCTCGGCGTTTCCCACGCGACGGGCGCGCCGACGCTACCTGATCGTCGTCACGGTGCTCTCCATCCTCGCCCTGGGTTTTGGCGGCGGACTGCTGATCTGGGACAACCCCATGCCTGCCGGCTCGTCCGGCTATTGGCGGATCGCCGAACTGCGCGGCACGAGCGTCGTGGTCATGCTCGTCGTCGCCTTCTGCCAGGCCATGGCGACCGTCAGCTTCCAGACCGTGACGAACAACCGCATCATCACCCCGTCGATCATGGGCTTCGAGTCGCTGTACGTGGCGGTCCAGACCGCTGCCGTGTTCTTCCTCGGGGCCGCCGGGGTGACCGCAGTGCAGGGCCTGCCGCAATTCGTGTTGCAGGTGGTGATCATGGTGGGGCTCTCGTTGGCGCTCTATGGCTGGTTGCTCTCGGGAAAATACGCGAACATCCAGGTCATGCTGCTGATCGGCATCATCATCGGCGGGGGACTGGCTTCGGTGTCCACGTTCATGCAGCGATTGCTCTCACCGAGCGAATTCGATGTCCTCACCGCCCGCCTGTTCGGATCGATCTCCAATGCCGACGCCGGGTACCTGCCGGTGGCCATCCCGCTGTGTCTGGTCGCCGGGGTCCTGCTGTGGGCGAACTCGCGGAATCTGGATGTCGTTGCCCTGGGGCGGGACACCACGATGAACCTGGGCTTGGACCACCGACGGATGGTCATGCGGACCCTGTTGCTGGTCTCCCTGCTGATGGCCACCTCCACCGCCCTGGTCGGCCCGATGACGTTCCTGGGTTTCCTCGTGGCCACCTTGGCCTACCAAATCGCCGACACCTACGACCATCGCCTGGTCTTCCCGGTGGCCGTGCTCATCGGGTTCGTGACCTTGTCCGGGGCCTACTTCATCATGAAGAACCTCTTTTACGCCGAGGGGGTCGTCTCGATCATCATCGAGGTCATCGGCGGCTCGCTCTTCCTGTACTTCATCCTGCGAAAGGGCCGCCTGTGATCACGCTGAACGATGTCCGCAAGAGCTACGGCAACGGCACCGAGATCGGGCCGGTCAGCTTCGAGATCCCCGCCGGGGGCATCACCGCGCTGGTTGGCCCCAATGGTGCCGGCAAATCGACGCTGCTGACGATGATCGGCCGCCTGCTCGGTCTGGACTCGGGGGTCATCGAGATCGCCGGCTATGACGTTTCCAATACGGCCTCGAAGGACCTCGCCAGGATCGTATCGATCCTGCGACAGGAAAACCACTTCACCACCCGGCTGACCGTGCGCCAACTGGTCGGCTTCGGTAGGTTCCCGCATTCGCGTGGCCGGCTGACGGTGGCCGATGAGCAGGTCATCTCCCAGGCCATCGACTTCCTGAATCTGCAGGAGCTGGAGGGCCGCTACCTCGACCAGCTCTCCGGCGGCCAGCGCCAGCGCGCCTACGTGGCGATGGTGCTGGCCCAGGACACCGAATACGTCCTGCTCGACGAGCCGTTGAACAACCTGGACATGAGGCATTCGGTCCAGATGATGCAGCATCTGCACCGTGCCGCAAGGGAGCTCGGGCGGACCATCGTGGTGGTCATCCACGACATCAACTTCGCTGGGCACTATGCCGACCACATCTGCGCCGTGAAGGACGGGAGCGTCGTCGACTTCGGGCCTCCCGAGCGGATCATGACCAACGATGTCCTCAGCAGGGTCTTCGACACCCCCGTGGAAGTCATCGAGGGACCCCGCGGACCGCTGGCTGTTTACTACTGATCGGTAGGGTTTCTCACGCGCTTGCGTAAACAGGCGCTCCGGCGCGGCATCGCGGTGATGCCGCGGCAGGGTGCGGGGTGGACGGATCTTTGACAGTCACAAAATTTGTGTACTGTAAACACTCCATTTGAATACCTAATTATCGAGTTTCAAATAAGACTTTCAAATCTGGTCAATACGTGCGTAGTATCCGTACCGTGATCCGGATCCGACTCAAGGTGGAGTCGCCGGGCACAGACAGAAAAACGAAGCAAGGAGTGCAACATGGGTAAGAAACCCATCAGATTGACCCGCGCCGTGGTCTTGTCCACGGCAGCGTTCGTAGGATCCTGTTCGCTGATCGGCGGATTGACGGGTCTGCCTGCCACCGCAGCTACACCGTCGGCCGGGTCGGCCGTCTCGAACTCCATCGAGGTGGCCGCCGATACGAGCACCGCCCAGGTCGCGACCGGCGCCCTGGAAGCCGGTACGTCCTACGACCAGTTCATCGTCTCCTATAAGGACTCGGCGCGTTCGGCAACGAAGCAGGACCGCGTGAAGTCCATGGGGCCCGCCGCCAAGGATGCCGGCGTCTCCGTGAAGGAACTGCGCCCCACCGCCACCGGCGGCCACGTGCTGAAGACGAACGACAAGCTTTCCTCCTCGGAGGCGAAGCAGTTCATGCTCGACGCGGCCAAGACCGGAACCGTGGAATCCATTGAACCGGATGCCCTGATGACGATCTCACGGGCGCCCAACGACAGCCGCTACGGCGAACAGTGGGACTTCCACGGTTCCAACGGCATGCGCACACCGAACGCGTGGAACTACTCCACCGGCAGCGGGGCCGTGGTCGCCGTCCTGGACACCGGCATCACCAACCACTCCGACCTGAACGCGAACGTCCGGCCCGGCTACGATTTCGTCTCCGACGCCTCCGCAGCCCGTGACGGGAACGGCCGCGACTCCAACCCCGCCGACGAGGGCGACTGGGTCAACCCCGGTGAATGCGGTTCCCGCAACGGCAGCAACTCCTCCTGGCACGGCACGCACGTCGCCGGCACCGTTGCCGCGGTGACGGACAACGGCAAGGGAGTCGCCGGTGTCGCCCCCACTGCCAAGGTCGTCCCGGTGCGGGTGCTCGCCAAATGCGGCGGCTCGCTTTCGGACATCTCCGACGCCATCGTCTGGGCTTCGGGCGGAAACGTCTCAGGCGTTCCGTCGAACCGCAACCCGGCTGACGTGATCAACATGTCCCTCGGTGGTGGCGGCGCTTGCGGCTACACCTACCAGAACGCCATCAACTCGGCCGTCTCACGCGGGACGTCGGTCGTCGTGGCTGCCGGCAACGAGCAGCAGAACGCAGCCAATTCACGGCCGGCGAACTGCAATAACGTGATCACCGTCGCGGCCAGCAACAAGTCGGGTTCACGGGCCTTCTACTCCAACTACGGCTCGGCCGTGGACGTCACCGCCCCCGGCGGCGACACCTCCAGCCGTGGCGGAGGCATCCTCTCCACGATCAACTCCGGACGGACGACCCCGCGCGGCGAAGCCTATGCCGAGTTCCAAGGCACCTCGATGGCTGCCCCGCACGTCGCCGGCGTGGTCGGGCTGATGCGCGCCAGCAGCCCCAACATGAGCCCTTCATCCGTGGAGTCCTCGCTGAAGGCGGGAACACGCTCCATGCCCGGTGGCTGCACCGGTGGTTGTGGTGCAGGCCTGGTCGACGCAGGAAAGATACTCAGCTCGATGGGTCGCTGACCCCTCGTAGGACCCTCAACCCGCTGGCCGGGACACCTTCATCACGGTGTCCCGGCCAGTTCGCCGTCGTGGGGGTGTTGGCGTGCAGGCTCAGCGACCGCGTTGGGCCAGGCGGGCGACCAGCGCATCCGGGGCGACGCGGGCCAGGAAGGTGATGATCTTGTACTTCGTGCTCGGGATGGATACCGAACGTCCGGCCATGGCGTCGGTCAGGCCGCTGCGCACCACCTCTTCGGGTTCCAGCCATGACCAGGAAGGGATGGACTTCTTGTCCACCTTCATCCGGTCGTGGAATTCGGTGTGCACGAAGCCGGGGCAGATGGCGGTGACCGAGATCCCGCGATCGCGGTAGAAGACATTGGCCCACCGGCTGAAGTTCACCAGGAACGCCTTGGACGCCGAGTAGGTGCCGCGCGGGGTGAAGGCGGCGACGGAAGCGACGTTGATGATCCGTCCGCTACCGATCTTCGTCATGGTCCGCAGGGCGGCATGGGAAAGGATCAGCGGAGTGCGTACATGGATGCCGACATGGGCCAGTTCCTCGGCGAGGTCGTTGTCGGCGAAGTTCCCGGCCATTCCATATCCGGCGTTGTTCACCAGCGTGGTCACCGGGTTGGTGGAGTCGGCCAGCCGGTTGGCGACCTGCTGGACGCCCGCTTCGGTGACGAGGTCGGCGCTGATCGTTTGCACCTGGACGGCGTAGCGGGCGCGGAGGCTCTCGGCGGTGGTGTCCAGCCGTTCCTGATCACGGGCCACCAGGACCAGGGAATACCCCTGGGCCGCCAGTTGCCGGGCGAACTCGGCGCCGAGTCCGGAGGTGGCTCCGGTGATGAGCGCGGTCACGGATGGCTGCGCGGAGTAGTGCGTCTCGGGGTGCTGTGTGGGACTGGCCATGCCTTGACTGTAGCGGGGCGCGCGAGTCAGTCCAAGGAGGCTGCGCGGGTGAGGCGAAATCGTCACCCACGGGCAATAGGTTACCGGAACTTTCCGTAATATAGTCGACTAAGGTTAGCCTAACTACACAATGATTTTCCGGGTCGGCCCGGTTTCGAAACATCAGGGAGACCAGCGTGGATTCAAGCCGCTTCAACGGCCGGGCCCCGTCCGGCCCGGTATTGGGCTGACGTGCCGGTTGCCAGTGACCTAGGGCGTCGGGGTGGTCCCGGTCAAGTAGTGCAACTGGGCCTTGACCGAATGCTCGGCGGCCCCGCGGACCGCTGGATTGATATCGGAATACACCAGATCCGTGACCTCGGCGGTACCCGGCTGGATCGAGGAATCGCCGCCGGTCAGCCGGGCGACGGCTTCACGGACCTGCTCCAGGCGTTGGAGTCGATGGGCGGTGTACTGCTCGATGATGGTGCCCAGATGTGGATGCGTGGGGCCATGGGCCGGGAGCATGACCGCCTGGTCGAATCCGGACAGGACGTCGAGGCTGGCCAGGAAGTCGCCGAGCGTTCCGTCGGGGAAGTCCAGGATGGTGGTCCCGCGCCCCAGGATGGTGTCGCCGGTGAGGACGGAACCGTGGTGTCCGTCGTCGGGCAGCAGGAAGCACAGCGAATCGGAGGTGTGCCCGGGAGTGGTCAGGACCTGGACTCTCACCCCCGCAGCGGCGAGCACTTCCCCATCGCCCAGGACCGGGGCTTCGCGGCAATGTTCGGCCAGGGCGGCGCGCACCGGGGCTCCTGTCAGTTCGTGCAGGCGGTCGATCCCCTCGGTGTGGTCGGGGTGCCGGTGGGTGATCAGGATGAGCTCGACGCGGCCTGCAGCTGCCAGGGCCTGGAGGTGGTCCTCATCGGCGGGCCCCGGGTCCACGACCACCACGGGACCGGCATCGGCGCCGGCAGCATGCAGAAGGTAGGAATTGGTTCCTTCCAGCGTCATCGGGCCGGGATTCGGTGCCGTGATCAGATCGGCGCAGGACGTCACGTGCTGGATGGGAGAAGGCGTCGGCTGTGGCATGCCGCCAGTCTAGGGCAGCCGGTGCAACGTTTCTCCCGCCGCCCGCGCCCACCCTGGCCCCGAACCGCCATGGACCATCGGCTGCTGCAGCGGGGATCCCGCAACTGCGTCGCGAGACCCCCCTTCCACCTAAGGAACACATGAAGACCCTGAAGGCAGAGAACCTGTCCTTGTCCTCCCCCTCCGGGAGCGTGGTCAAAGATCTGACCGTGGAGATCCCGGTCGGTGGGATCACGACGATCATCGGGCCCAATGGTGCCGGCAAGTCCACGCTGCTGCGCGGTCTGGCCGGTGTGCAGCAACCCGATGCCGGCACGGTGAGGATCGGGGGGACGGCTTTGCCGGACCATCCGGTCGATGACATCGCCCGGATCCTGTCCCTGCTGCCGGAGAACCCCGGAAATAATGAAGCCACCACCGTGCGCGAACGGGTCGCCGACGTCCTGGCCCGCGAATCGCAGCTGCTGCTCCTGGATGAGCCGACGACGCATCTCGACGTCGCCCAGCAGCTCGAGGTCCTCGACGCCATCGCCGAGTTGAACCGCCGACGGGGGACGACCGTGGTCATGGTCCTGCACGACCTCAACCTTGCAGCCCGCTACGCAGACCACCTGCTGGCCCTGGTGCAAGGGAACATCGTGGCCGCCGGGCGCCCATCAGATGTCCTCACGGCTGAACTCGTCCACGAGGTCTTCGGGCTGCGGGCACGGGTGGTTCCCGACCCGGTGGCCGGAACCCCGATCGTGTTGCCGATCGGCCGCCACCGGTTCCTGCGGCCCGGCACCGGCCAGGTCGACGAACCCCGGGTGCAGGCTCCACGGCTCGACGACGAGGTTGCCGCGCCGGGAAGCACTACCGGGCAATCCCCTGCTGCGCAGCCCGTCGCAACCAGCCCGGTGGACGGAGCGCCGGAGGAGTCCGCCATCGTCCCCGTGCCCCGACGCCCGGCCGTGGAGGTCTGCCCGACGCTGGCCTTCAGTCTGGACATCGTCGATACCCAGGAGCTCGGCCCCGGTTTTCGTCGCCTGACCCTGGCCGGGCAGGAACTCGAACACTTCGGAACCGGCGGACATCCGCTGGACCTGCGGATCAAGGTCCTGGTGCCGCCGGTAGGCGAAGGGGCGGTGGCCCAGATGCGCGGACTTTTCGCTGATCTGGCTCCCGGTGGACTGATCAGCGAGGAGGACTCGACCGGCTGGTACCGGTCCTGGCTGGCCAAGGACCCTGCAGAGCGCGGATCCATGCGCACCTATACGGTGCGTTCCTTCCGCCCCGCCGGCCACCCCGGCAACGCGGGGTCGACCCCGGAAATGGACCTGGATTTCGTGTTGCACGTGCACCGCGAAAACGGGGTCCTGGTGGGAGGCCCCGCCTCTGTCTGGGCGGCCGGGGCCAGTATCGGCGACGAGATCATCATCCTGGGGCCCAACCGGGCCCTCTGCGGGCCCGACTACGGCGGCATCGAATTCCGGCCCGGCAAGGCGCGACGGATCCTGCTGGCCGGAGACGAAACGGCGGCTCCGGCGATCTGCTCGATCCTGGAATCGCTCCCGCCGGGCATCACCGGGGATGCGTTCATCGAGGTTCCGTCCGTCGAGGACATCCAGGGTTCCTTCACCCGTTCCGGTGTAGCCGTGCAGTGGCTTCCGCGTGGCATGCAGGACCCGGGCACGCTGCTGGAGGCGGCAGTGCGTTCGGCGGTCGCGCTCCCGGGAGCCGGCGCCGTGGACCCGGGTAACGATCTGGAGGACGTGGACGTCGACGAGGACATCCTGTGGGAGACGACGGCGGGAACGGGCCAACCCTTCTATGCCTGGCTCGCCGGCGAAGCCGGGGTCATCAAATCGATGCGCCGCTACCTGGTCCGCGAGGTCGGGATCGACCGCAAACAGGTGTCCTTCATGGGGTACTGGCGCGCCGGCCGGGCCGAAACCTAGGAGTTGATCCGCGCCGTGGCCCGTCACGCAGGACGGGATTCACTTCCGGCGTGGGAAAATGTGGGAATGATGCACACCCAGGTACGCCGGGCCATGACCGAGGACTGGCAGGCGCTGCGTGCGGTGCGGCTCCGGGCACTGGCGGACGCACCTTCGGCCTTCAGCTCCACATGGGAACGAGAGTCCGCCTTCGAGGAGGAGCAATGGCGTCACCGCGCAGAGCGCGGCAACTGGTTCCTGGCCTGGTCGCCTCTCTCGACCGGCATCGCCCCGCAGCTGGCTGACGGACTCGCGGGAACGGTCCTGCGGCCGGGTACCGGAGGCTGCGAACTCATCGGCATGTGGGTTGATCCGGCGGTGCGCGGACTGCACGTCGGCCGGGAACTGGTGGCCGCCGCAGCCGGTTGGGCGCGGCGGGCCGATGCCGGACGATTGGATCTATGGGTGGTCGCCGTGAACGTGAGCGTCCATGACTTCTACGTGCGCCAGGGGTTCCTGGAAACCGGGGAGACGCAGGAGGTTCCCGGCCGCCCCGGTGTGGTCGAGCTGGGCATGACGCTGCCGCTCATCTGATCGGGCCCCGCCGAGGAACCGGCCCCAGGAATCAGGCCCGGGACGGTGCGTTCAGGTACCTGACCTGCGTCAGTTCCTCGGAGAGATCCCACAGCCGGCGTGCGGCAACGGGATCCTGCGCCGCATCCACCGTCTTCGCGGGCCGGGGAGCCCCGCGCCACTCTCCGGGGCCGCTCGGGCCGAAGTACTCCCCGCCGTGTGCCCCGGGGTCCGTGGCCGCGCGCAGCGTCGGCCGGGCGCCTTGGGCCGGTCGTGGCATCACGGCGTTGAACAGTGCCCGTGCCGGACGCAGGGAGGGCCGGTCGAAGACGTGGCCGAAGAGGTCCGTGCCGACCACTCCCGGGTGGGCGGCGACGGCGATCGTGTCCTTGCCTGCGGCGCGCAGGCGTTGATCCAACTCGTACGTGAACAGCAGGTTGGCCAGCTTCGAGCGGTTATAGGCGGCAACGGGGGTGTAGCCGCCCTCCTCGAACAGGGGATCATCGAAATCCATGCTCCCGCCGCGATGGGCCAGGCTGGACAGTGAAACGACCCGGGAGCCCGGTGCCGCAGCCAGGGCGTCCAGCAGCAGGCCGGTCAGGGCGAAGTGGCCCAGGTGGTTCGTGCCGAACTGCAGCTCGTGCCCGTCGGCGGTCAGGCCATAGGGGGTCATCATGACGCCGGCATTATTGACCAGCAGGTCCAACCGGTCGTGGGTTGCCAGGAACGTCCGTGCGAATGAATGGACCGTGGACAAGATCGACAGATCGAGCTGAACGACCTCCGTGCGAAGCTCGCCGATGGAAGGCTGGACCTCCGGTCGCAACTGCTCGACGGCGGACCGGCCCTTTTCCGGGTTCCGGCAGGCCAGCACGACGTGTGCGCCGTGCAGGAGCAGCTCCCGGGTCGTGGCGAAACCCAGCCCGTTGTTCGCACCGGTGACCACCGCCGTCGTTCCGGTCAGGTCACCGATATCCGTGGTGGTCCACGGCCTGCTGCGGGGCATGGGGTACTCCTGCCGATTGGTTCGCGCGGACGGCCCCAGCCTAGGCCCTTCGAAGGGCATGCTGTGTCCTCGTCGTCGCCGTTTCGGGACGACAGCGGCCTCTGCCGTGGTGCATCCTATGGAGAAGACCATCCACGTGAAAAGCCGGAGGCGACATGGCAGCGGAACCATCCAGGAACAACGACGCGGGGACCATTTGGACCATCGGGCATTGGACCTGCCCTCCGGATGTCGTGGCCGATACGCTGGAATCCGTCGGGATCGAGCTGCTCGTCGACGTGCGCAAGATGCCCGGATCGCGACGGAGCCCACAGTTCGACGAGCAGGCGATGCCTGCCTGGCTGGCCGAATGCGGCATCGAATACCACCACCTGCCCGAACTCGGAGGCCGTCGGCCCCGGCAGTACGACATCGACCCGATGATCAACGCGGGTTGGCAGAACGCCAGCTTCAAGAACTATGCCGACTATACGCTCACGGAGGAGTTCGAAAACGGGCTGGAGCGGCTGATCCGTTGGGCCGGGACCCGGCGCGTCGTGGTGATGTGCGGGGAGCCGATGCCGTGGCGCTGCCACCGTTTGCTCATCGCCAACGCCCTCGCCGCCCGCGGGTGGAAGGTCGTGCACCTGTCCAATACGTCGAAGCCGAGCGAGCATGAACTGGGCCGGTGGGGAGCTGAGCCAACCGTGGACGACGACGGGGTGGTGACCTACCCGGCCTGAGATCAGTGACTTTATCCCGGCCACGTGCCTACAGTGAAAGTGGGCACCACAGACCCGTGGAGCCCGCAGCCGGCTGGTGATCATCCCCGTCCGCAAGGGTTTCGGAGGTGTCGGCGCCAGCCGCACTTCAGGAGAGGACCCAACGATGTCAGATGATCTCTTCCCCAAGGCCACCCCTGCGGTCGCCAAGCGTCGCAAGGAGTTGACGCCGAGCGCCACGGAGGCCTTCGAGGACTTCAGCAAGGCGGTCTTCACCGAGGGTGCCTTGGACGAGCAGACCAAACAGCTGATCGCCGTCGCCGTCGCCCATGTTACGCAATGCCCCTATTGCATCGAGGGCCACAGCAAACTGGCCAAACGGAAAGGTGCCAGTGCCGAGCAGATCATGGAGGCCATCTGGGTGGCCGCCGAGATGCGAGCCGGCGGTGCCTTCGCGCACTCCACCATCGCGCTGAACGCGATCGGAGAGGTGCCCCACCAGCACTGACCGGCAGCAACGGGTCGGTGATCGCCGAGGCAGTATGCGTCTTAGCGGTGGTGGGCCACCGGCTGGTCCCCGGCCAGGACGCCCAGCAGCCGCGCCAGTTCGATGCGCTCGACGGAATCCAGGCGGCCAAAGTACTCGTGGGATTGTTCGCGGCGCGACTGGTGGATCCGGGAGCGCAGTTCCTGTCCGTCGGGGGTGAGGCGGATCAGCACGGCCCGGCGGTCCTGGGGGTCCGGCGCCCGTTCCACCAGTTCCTTTGTTTCGAGCTGGTCGATCACCTCGGTCGCCGAACGCGGGGCGATCCGCAGCAAATCCGCTAGTTCCTTCAGTCGCAGGCTGGCGTCCGGACTGGTTCCTGCCCCTTCAGGCGGGCAGGGTCCACAACTGCGGGCCAGCGTATTCAGGGCCCGCCATTGGTGGGGGGTCAGTTCGAACGGGGCCAATTCGTGCGTCCACCGGCGACGCAGCCCCCGGAAGGCGGCGTGGAAGAGGTCGCCGAGATCGGGGTCATCGGTCAGGCCAGGTGGCACGTCAGCGGTCATGCCATCAGTGTACCTATTTGCGCGGTTGCCACATAGTGAGGTAACCTCTGCATAGTTGCCGGGTGTCCCGTGCGACTCCTTCAACCCAGGAGGTGCTGCCGATGAAACCGGTACGGACTCCAGAACCATCCTCGCCCCGTCCCACCGGAGCCGGTCGGGGAACCCCCGGCGGCCCGGGCCCCGGCAAGATCAGCGCCGACGACCGCAGCCAGCTCGCCCGTCACCCGGTGAGCCTCCGCCGGGTCGCCGCACTCTTTGCCCCGCACCGCCGGATGATCACCGTCCTGATGTTGCTCATCAGCGTTGCTTCCGTCGCCGGCCTGGCCCAGCCGTTCCTGATCCGCGCCATCATCGACGACGCCATCCCGAACGGGAACATCCCGCTACTGGCCTGGCTGGCCGGGACGATGGTCGTCATCGCGGCGATCACCGCCCTGATCGGCGTCGTCCAGACCTGGATGGCCACCGACATGGGCCAACGGGTCATGCATACCCTGCGCACCGGCATGTTCACCCACCTCCAAGCCCAATCGCTCGCCTTCTTCACCCGGACCCGTGGAGGAGAGATCCAGTCACGGCTCACCAGCGACATCGCCGGGATGCAATCCGTGGTGACCACCACGGCAACGTCCATCGCCACGAACCTGACCACCGCCGTCGCCACGGCGATCGCGATGGTCGCCCTGTCACCGATGCTCAGCATCCTCTCGCTCATCGTCATCCCGCCGGCGGTCTTCCTCAGCCGCCGGGTCGCCCTGCTGCGGCGCGATATCACCGCCGACCGCCAGGCCGAGCTGGCGGACCTCTACACCCAGGTCGAACAGGGCCTCTCGGTTTCCGGGGTGCGCCTGGCCAAGACGCTGGGAACCACCGAACGCGACGCCGAGGAATTCACCGCCAGCTCGCACCGGCTCATCGGCCTGGAGTTGCGCTCGCAACTGGCCGGTCGCTGGCGGATGGCCACCATGCAGATCGTCTTCGCGGCGATCCCCGCGGTCATCTACCTCGCTGGCGGCTTCCCCGCGGCCACCGGCGATATGACCATCGGCACCATTGTCGCCTTCACCGCGCTGCAATCAACCATCTTCCGCCCGATCATGGGTCTGCTGAACGTCGGGGTCCAATGGGTGACGGCCATGGCGCTGTTCAGCAGGATCTTCGAATACCTCGACCTCGTCCCGGAGATCACCGCACCCGAAAACCCGGTGCAAATCGACCCCGACACCGTGCGCGGGGAACTGAGATTCGAAGGCGTGGGGTTCTCGTACGACGGCGAAGCCCGGGTCCTGTCGAATGTCGATTTGGTGGTGCCCGCAGGAACCGCGACGGCGATCGTCGGGGCGACGGGTTCCGGTAAATCGACCCTCGGCGCCCTGATTCCGCGGCTGCACGAGACGACCATCGGACGCATCACCATCGACGGGATCGACGTCAGGGACCTGGCCCCTGCCGATCTGGCCCGGATCGTCGGTGTCGTCTCGCAGGAGTCGTATCTGATCCACGCCTCCATCCGGGAGAACCTTCGCCTGGCGGCCCCCGATGCCACCGACGACGTCTTGTGGGCGGCCCTCGAAGCCGCGCAGATCGACGAGCTGATCGCCTCGTTGCCCGACGGGTTGGATACGTTCGTCGGTGCCCGCGGACACCGGTTCTCCGGCGGGGAGCAGCAGCGCCTGGCGATCGCCCGGACCATCCTGCGCAATCCGCGGGTCCTGGTCCTGGACGAAGCGACGTCGGCCCTGGACAACACCACCGAGGCCCAGGTGCAGGCCGCGCTGGACCGGCTGTCCGAAGGACGGACCACGGTGACGATCGCGCACCGCCTGTCCACGGTGGAACGGGCCGACCAGCTGGTGGTCCTGGACTCAGGGCACATCGTCGAACGGGGAACACCCGCCGAACTGCGCTCGGCCGATGGCCCGTTCGCCCGCCTGCTTCGCGTCCGTGCCGAAGCTGACGGCCTACCACTGGGGAACAGTCGGTAGCTCCGCCAGCGGTCCTCGTTCCCTCTGATGAGACGATGAATACGGCCGGCGTCGTTGGCGTGGACCCGGGCATGAGTAGGGCCCCAACCGTTCGGTTGGGGCCCTTTTCATCACTCGCACCTTTTTGAGGTATTCACCAGTCTAGGGACGGCGGCTGGGTCCAGGCTGTGTGGAGGGTAGGAGTTGCCTGACCGGTGGACCCGATGCGGCGGGAGCGCTGCGGTCCATGGCGTTGTGGAGTCGTCGGTCGCGCTAGAGGAACGGGCGCAACGGGATCAAGATGACTTCACTGATCTTGGCAGCCGGGTTCTGCCTGCTCCAGTCGGAGAGCGTCAGTTGCCGGCAGTTGGTGCTGTCGGTACTGAAGATCTCCTGCATTTTCGAGGCGAAGGCCGGATCGTGGATCTCCAGGTTCGTTTCGTAGTTTCCGGTCAGGCTCAATCGGTCGATGTTGGCGGTGCCGATCGTGGACCACTGGCCGTCGATGGTGGCGGTTTTGGCGTGGATCATCGCGTTGCGGTAGAGCAGCACGGTAATCCCTTCCCGCAGCATGGCGGTGAAGAACCCCCGGGCGAGCCAGTCGGCCAGGACGTGGTTGGAATCCTCCGGAAGAATGAGCCTGACATCGACACCCCTCCTGCTGGCGGCGAACAGCGAATCAAGAATTTGCTTGTCAGGGATGAAGTAGGCGGTGGTCAGGTAAATGTGGTCGCTGGCCCGGTTGATGGCGTCGAGGTAGACGCCCCGGATCGGGTAGACCAGGTGGGACGGCATGTTGTTGGCCGTGCTGATATGCGGGTCCCAACTCCGTGGACCCCGGTGCGGGATTTTCGGACGGGCGCATACGGTGTTCCAGACGTCGAGGAATGCCTGGCGCAGTTCCCATACCGCGGGGCCCGTGATGCGAAGATGCGTATCACGCCATTCGGTGGCATAGAGATCCCCGATGTTATAGCCGCCGGCGAACCCGGTTTCGCCGTCCACGATCAGCAATTTGCGGTGGTCCAGGCCGGTGCTTCGCAGCGGGGTGAACAGCCTCGACGGACGCAGGACCGGGAACCGGTAGACGTGGACCTTCGGGTGGAATTGGAAGAAGGTGCGGGGGACGACGAGGTTGGCGAAGCCGTCATAGATGACGAATACGTCGACGCCGCGTTCGGCGGCATCGTTCAGCGCCTCCTTGAACCGGCGGCCGGTCTCGTCGGATTTCCAGATGAAGGTTTCCAGGAAAACGTTTTCCTGCGCACCCCGAATGGCGGAGAGCATGTCGGCGTAGAGGTCCTCGCCGTAGGTGTAGATCTTCGTCTCGGAGTCCGCGACAGGGGCGTCGAACACTCCGGGGCGGGGGAACCCGCCACGCTGGGTCCTTTGGCGGCGCTTGAGCGAATCGAAGATCACCAGCCCGGCAACGACCGTGGCCTGCAGGGCGAGGAAGGCCAGGACCAGCCTGGTTGTCGTTTTTTTCAGCCCCGACACAAGGGGGCCCGGTTTCACGGAAGACATGGTGTGAGTTTAGTTCCGATGCCATCGCCAGGGGTCATGCGACTCGTTTAGCCAGGCGAAGGTGGGCCGATGGCTGCTGCCGAGGCCTACCGGCCCGTCAAGGAGCTGGTGCAGGGGGTTGACGGTGCGGGTGTTCCCCCTCACACTGGATAATATACGATTTAGTATATTAAGTCAGGATCTGTATGCGATCGCCAGAGACGTCGTCGCGCAGCAGGAGGCAGGCGGGGGCGCCGGTTATAAACGGCGACCAGCGCCAGGTGGTTCCAAGGAGCCCTCAAAACCAGTCCAGGAGTGAACCATGAGCAGAGAACGGCTCGACGCCCACGCGAGAAAGACCCAGCGACGCGTCGCCTTCGCCACGATCGTCGGCACCACCATCGAGTGGTACGACTTCTTCATCTACGCCACGGCCGCCGGCCTGGTCTTCGCCCATGTGTTCTTCGCCCCGGCGGGGGAGTCCATTGGCTTGCTGCTGGCGTTCGCCTCCGTGGGCATCAGCTTCCTCTTCCGCCCGCTGGGGGCATTCCTCGCCGGGCACTACGGCGATAGGATCGGCCGACGTCCGATGCTCGTCATCACGCTGATCATGATGGGCGCCGCGACGACGCTCATCGGCGTCCTGCCGACCTACGAGACCGCCGGGATCCTGGCTCCCATCCTGCTGTTGCTGCTGCGGGTCCTGCAGGGGATCTCCGCCGGCGGCGAGTGGGGCGGCGCCGTGCTGATGGCTGTCGAGCACGCCCCGGCGGACCGTCGAGGTCGGGCCGGCGCCTTCCCCCAGTTGGGCGTCCCCCTGGGCTTGCTGCTGGCGACGGGCGTCACCGCACTGATGACCGGATGGATTTCCCCGGGAGAAGCCTTCGTCCAGTGGGGCTGGCGTATTCCGTTCCTGCTGAGCGTCGTGCTGATTGCTGTCGGCTACATGGTCCGCCGTGCTGTGGATGAGTCGCCGGTGTTCCAGGAGATCGCGGAGAAGAAGGAGCAGACGAAGGTTCCGATCGCGGAACTGTTCCGCAAGCATTGGCTGTTGGTGATCCTTGCGGCGCTGGTCTTCGCGGGCAACAACGCCGCAGGCTACATGGCCACCGGCGGATTCATCCCCAGCTACGCGACCAGCGATGCCGTGGGCCTGGATCGTACGGACGTCCTCGTGGCCATGACCTTCGCCGCTGCCATGTGGTTCATCTTCACCTTCGCCGCAGGGATGCTGGCAGACAAGATCGGACGCAAGTGCACCTACCTGATCGGCTTCGGCATCCAGGTGCTGATGGTCTTCCCGCTGTTCTGGATGATCGATACCGGTTCGCTGTCCCTGCTCTATCTGGCGCTGGGCCTGTTCACGATCGGACTCGGCCTGACCTATGGGCCGCAGGCCGCGTGGTATAGCGAGATCTTCCCGGCCTCCGTGCGGTTCTCCGGGGTTTCGATCTCCTATGCCCTCGGCGCGATCCTAGGCGGGGCCTTCGCCCCGATGATCGCCCAGGCCCTGATCAACGCCACGGGCACCGGCGCATCCATCTCGGTCTACCTGCTGCTCATGACCGTCGTGGCCATCGCCGCGGTCCTGATCCTGAGGGACCGGCCCGGGATCAACCTGTCCATCAACAACCAGGCCGAGCAGGAGGTTGGTGCGACCGTGTTCGACAAACGACGCGCCCCGGCTTTCGAGAAGACCGGCGACTAGGCGCCCGGGCCGTGGGGGACCCCCGTGCCGTCCCTCGATGAGGGGATTCAGCAGCAGTGGGGTCCCGATCCTGCGGATTCGTTCTCGCCGGTGATCGCCGAGATCGGCTGGGCGCAGGCGTCGCCCCGCCAGGCCTCGAGTCCCTCGCGGAGCGCGACGACGGCGATGACCAGGCCCGCCACCGGGTCGGCCCAGGCCCACCCGAAGAGGCTGTTGAGCAGCAAGCCAACCAGGACTGCGGCCGAGAGGTACGAGCAGATCAGCGTCTGCTTCGAGTCGGCGATGGCCGACGCCGATCCCAAAGCCTGCCCGGTCCGGCGCTCCCATAAGCTGAGGAACGGCATGACGATGAGGCTGACGGCGGCCAGGGCGATGCCCACGGTGCTGTGTTCGGCCTCCCTGAGGCCCGCCAGGGTCAGTACCGCATCGATGCTGATGAAAACGGCCAACCCGAAGAACGAGAAGGCGATCAACCGCAAGGCAGTACGCTCGCGTCGTTCCGGATTCGGCGCCGAGAACTGCCAGGCCACCGCCGTGGCGGAGAGGACCTCCACGATCGAATCCAAGCCGAAGCCGAGCAGGGCCACCGACGACGCTGCGGTGCCGGCCGCCAAGGCGATCACTGCCTCGATGACGTTGTAGGTGATCGTCAACGCCACGATCAATCGGATGCGGCGCTTCAGGAGCTCGCGTCGTTGGTCGCGGTCCTCGGGGGTTCTCAGCACGTGCATCCGGGCCCCTGGCAGCAGTCGGGTTCCATCCGCAGGGCGGCGCGCAGTAGCTCGTCCATGGCAGTCGCCAGATGTGGGTCACTGAGGCGATACCAGGATCGTCTCCCCTCGGGGATCGCCTCGACGAGCCCACAACCACGCAGGCAGGCCAATTGGTTCGACATGACCTGCCGTGAGACGCCGAGGGCATCGGCCAGATCGGAAGGATAGGCCGGCGCCTCGCGTAGGGCCAGAAGCACCCCGACGCGGGTGGGGTCGGATACTGCGTGCCCAAAGCGGGACAGTGCGGCGGTATGCGACGCGGTGGCGGTGGTTTTCATATCTCAACGATACAGCTAACGCTGAATTCACAAAACTCTTGATGATCGAGCGGTATCAGCCCGTGGCGATGACCCAGAGGGCCCGGGTGGCTTCGGGGCGCAGCACCACCCGGGCATCGTCGTCGTGCGGTGTCAGGGCCATGGAGCCGCTGGCTTCGGCCGCCGCGATATCCACCAGGGCACCCGGACGCAGTCCGTGCCGGGCGAGCAGGCGCAGCAGCCCGGGGTCCTCGTCCGAGATGCGGGTGACCTCGTAGGTGCCGGGTACGGCTTCTGCGAGATTGACCGCATGCGCCGGATGACGCGTGGTTCCGTCCACGGTGGGGATCGGGTCGCCATGGGGGTCGCGGACGGGGTGTCCGAGCAGGGCGTCAATCCGTTCGATCATCGCTTCCGAGACGGCATGCTCAAGGTTCTCCGCCTCGTCATGGACCTCCTCCCAGGAATACCCCAGCGTGCGGACCAGGAAGGACTCGATGAGACGGTGTTTGCGGACCATGGCCACGGCATGGCGTTCACCGGCGGCGGTGAGGCGGACCGGTTTATAGGGCTCGTGGATGACCAGGCCCTGGGCGTCCAGCCGGCGCATGGTGTCGGAGACATTGGCAGCAGTGGTGCCGAAGCGTTCCGCCAGCGCTTTTCCGGTGATCGGGTCCGCGCCCCATTCGGTGGCCGACCAGATGGCCTTCAGGAAATCCTCGGCCACCCGGGTGATCTCCCCGCCACCCGGGCTCGGGGTTGCTGGAGTGTGTTCTTCCATCATTGGGCACCCGTCACGGTCAGATAGATCAGTAGGAGGTTCAAGGCGATGATCGCCGCGGTGATCACCCAGGCGAAGACCTGGGTGCCGATGCTGTTGATGAATCGGCCCATCACCGAGCGCATCCCGGTATAGCGGACCAGGGGGATGAGGGCGAAGGGAATGCCGATGGAGAGGAAGACCTGGCTGAGCACCAACGCCCAGGTCGGATCGACCCCCACGGAGAGGATGGCCAGCGCAGGGATCAACGTGACGACTCTGCGGACCAGCAAGGGAATCCGCCGCTGCAGCAGGCCCGACATGATGGCCGAACCGGCATAGCAACCCACCGAGGTCGAGGCGAGGCCCGAAGCCAGGAGTCCGACGCCGAAGATGACCCCGATGACCGGCCCCAGGGCCTCGACGATGGCCCCGTGGGCGCCCTGGATCGTGTCGGTGCCCTCCACGCCGCGCAGGCTCGAGGCCGCCAGCAGAAGCATCGCGATGTTGACCGAACCGGCCACGATCAGAGCCAGGACGACGTCCCACCGGTTGGCGAGCAGCAGCCGTCGGATTCCAGACTCGGTGTGCCCTTCGCCGTGGCGGTCCCGGGCCAGGGAGGAATGCAGGTAGATGGCGTGCGGCATGACGGTGGCACCGAGCATGCCGGCAGCCAGCAGGACGGTGCCCGTCCCCTCGAACCTCGGGACCAGGCCGCCGGCGGCTGCGCCCCAATCCATGGGGCTGACCAGCAGGCCCGCGACGAATCCGATGGTGATCAGCGCCAGCAGTGCCATGATCACCAGTTCGAAGGGGCGTTGACCGTGCCGGGACTGGATCGCCAGCAAGGCCATCGACACGATGCCGACGAGCAGTCCGCCCAGCGGTAGCGGTAGGCCGAAGAGGATCTGTAGTGCGATGGCCCCGCCGATGACTTCGGCCAGATCGGTGGCCATGGCAATGACTTCGGCCTGGCCCCAAAAGGCGAGGCGGCCACTGCGCGAGAGCCGGTTGCCCAGGATCTCGGGCAGCGACCTGCCCGTGACCAGACCCAACTTCGCCGAGAGGTACTGGATCATCACGGCCATGACGTTTGCCGCCACCAGCACCCAGACCAGCAGGTAGCCGTGTTGGGCACCGGCGGTCAGGTTCGCGGCGACGTTGCCGGGGTCGACGTAGGCGATCGCCGCGACGAAGGCGGGGCCCAGCAGCCACACCAGACGTCGCTGGGGGTGCCCCTGCCGTTCCACGACGGACGGTGCGGTCGAACCAGTTCGTTTCATCGCACGGATCCTTAGAGTTAAGTAGACTTAACTTATCGTCCGGATGCCTCATGACGCCAGCGCCATGACGTGATCCGGACGTAGGCTGGCCCCATGAACGAGAACCGGTATTCCACCCGTGGGGCCTATGTGATTCACGGTGGGGAATTCACCCGCGACACGAACTACATCGATGATCGCATCGTCTCCGATCCGGAGGCCGTCCGTGCCTCGAACGCTGGAGGCGGCGGATCCCTCGGGGACCCCGAGGCCGGGCTGTCCTCCGGGGCACAGTCCTGGCCCGTGGAGGCCGGACGCTACCGGCTCGTGGCGGCACGCGCCTGCCCGTGGGCGAACCGGGCCCTGATCGTGCGCAGACTGCTCGGGCTCGAGGACGTGATCAGCGTCGGACTGCCCGGGCCGACGCACGATGTCAGGTCCTGGACCTTCGATCTGGATCCCGGCGGGCGGGACCCCGTGCTGGGCACCGAACGGCTGCAGGAGAACTTTTTCCGGCGCTTCCCCGACTACCCGCGGGGAATCACGGTTCCGGCGATGGTCGAGATCCCCACCGGCGGCGTCGTCACCAACGACTACCCGCAGATGACGCTGGACTTCTCGACCCAGTGGAAGCAGTTCCACCGCGAAGGGGCTCCCGATCTGTTGCCTGCCGGAAGCTGGGAGGAGATGGCCCCGGTCATCAAACGGATCTTCACCGAAGTCAACAACGGGGTCTACCGTTGTGGTTTCGCCGGTTCGCAAGAGACCTACGACGACGCCTATCGGCGCCTCTGGATTGCCATGGACTGGTTGGAGGAACGGCTGACCCGCCAGCGGTATCTGATGGGGGACACCATCACCGAAGCAGACGTTCGCCTCTTCACCACCCTGGTGCGCTTCGACCCCGTCTACCACGGGCACTTCAAATGCAACCGGAATAAGCTCACCGAAATGCCGGCGCTCTGGGCCTACGCCCGCGACCTGTTCCAGACACCGGGGTTCGGGGACACCATCGACTTCGTACAGATCAAACGGCACTACTACATCGTGCACGAGGACATCAATCCCACCGGACTCGTGCCGCAGGGCCCCGATCTGGCGAACTGGCTCCAGGCCCACGCCCGAGAGGCACTCGGTGGTTCCCCGTTCGGTTCCGGAACG
>JBBSRM010000013.1:0-23288 GCA_038243055.1 Actinomycetales bacterium | reverse complement strand
TAGTTCACGTTGCCGTAGCGGTGATGGGTCTGCAGGCCCACCATGCCGGCCATCAGGCGGTGGTCATCGGGGATGGCACCCCAGCCCATCAGTGTGGGCTGGACCGGGACGTTGAGCAGCTCGGCCAGGCGAACCAGGTCATCGGAGGCGTCTGCGTTGATGATGCCGCCGCCGGCGATGATCACCGGGTGCTCAGAGGCGAAGAGCATGTCCAGGATCTTTCCTGCCTGGTTGCGGCTGGCCTTGGGCTTCTCCACGCCGAGGGGCTCGTAGGCATCGATGTCGAATTCGATCTGCGCCATCTGGACGTCGATCGGCAGGTCGATCAGCACCGGGCCGGGGCGGCTGGAGCGCATGAGCTGGAAGGCCTTCTGGAAGGTGCCGGGGATCTGCCCCGGCTCCATGACGGTGGAGGCCATCTTGCACAGCGGCTTGGCGATGGACTCGATGTCCACTGCCTGGAAGTCCTCCTTGTGCAGCTTGGCGACCGGGGCCTGTCCGGTGATGCAGAGCATCGGGATGGAGTCGGCCTGGGCCGCGTACAGCCCGGTGATCATGTCGGTGCCGGCGGGGCCGGAGGTGCCCAGGCAGACGCCGATGTTGCCGGCAGCGGCACGCGAGTAGCCGTCGGCCATATGCGAGGCGCCTTCGACGTGGCGGGCCAGGGTGTGGCGGATGCCGCCGTGGGCCTTGATGGCCGAGTACAGCGGGTTGATGGCCGCCCCGGGAAGGCCGAAGGCCTCGGTGGCGTTCTCCTTCTCGAGAATGAGGACGATCGCGTCCACGGTGCGCATCTTGGTCATGGTGTTCTCCTTGGTGGAGGGCCCCGGAACAGGGGCCGGAAAATGATGAAGTTGGAGCGGCCGCCGATACGAACCGAACATAGGTACCGGCGGCCGGGTTGTGGGGACCGCCCGTTGCGGGGCGGAGGCCGGCCAGTGGGCGACGCCCGGTGGGCGCCATCCAGCTGGCAGGTGAGGCGCGGGGCTCCTTGAAGGGCCCCGGACTACTTACTTGTTGTCGGAGCTTCCGGAGAGGCGCTCGACGCCGCGGAACAGGCCCGAGTGGTCCAGCGAGCCATCGCCGGTGGCGACGGTGGAGGCCACGAGCTGGGCCACGAGGGCTCCCAGCGGCAGGACGACGCCGGCTTCGCGGGCTGCGGAAGTGACGATGCCCATGTCCTTGTGGTGCAGGGCCAGGCGGAAGCCCGGATCGAAGTTGCGGTCCAGGATCTTCTGGCCCTTCTGATCCAGGACCTTGGAGCCGGCCAGACCGCCACCGAGGACCGATAGGGCGGCCTGGGTGTCGACGCCGTAGGCCTCCAGGAAGACCACGGCCTCCGAGAGCGCCTGGATGTTGGAGGCCACGATCAGCTGGTTGGCGGCCTTCACCGTCTGGCCGGACCCGGAGGGACCGACATGGACGATGGTCTTGCCAATGGCCGCGAGCACGGCTTCGGCGTCGTCGAAGTCGGCCTTCTCGCCACCGACCATGATGGACAGCACGCCATCAATGGCGCCTGCCTCACCACCGGAAACTGGGCCGTCGAGCGGGCGCAGGCCGGCGGCGCGGGCGTCATCGGCCAAGACCACGGCGACATCGGGGCGGATGGTCGAGTTGTCGATCCACAGTGCGCCCTTCTTGGCATTGGCGAAGACGCCGTCCTCGCCGCCGACGACTGCTTCAACGTCGGGGGAGTCCGGAACCATGGTGATCACGACGTCGGCATTGGCGACGGCCTCGGCAACGCTGGCTGCGGCGGTGCCGCCGGCCGATGCGAGGTCCTTGGCCTTTTCGGGGCTGCGATTGTAGCCGCTCACCTGGAAGCCGGCCTTGACCAGGTTCTTGGCCATGGGCAGTCCCATGATCCCCAGGCCGATGAAGGCAACGTTCTTGTTTTCGCTCATGTTGTTCTCCTTGAAGTCTTGGTGGTGCGTACCGGTCGGGGCCTAGGCGCCCTGGCGAATCAACCAGTCGAAGGCGGAATCGGAGGAGGCCTTGTATTCCAGGCCGATCGGTCCGTTGTAGCCCTTGGCCCGGCTGCTCTCGATCCACTCGCCCAGCGGCAGGTTCCCGGTTCCTGGGGCCCCGCGGCCGGGGTTGTCGGCGATCTGGATGTGGCCGAAGTCGGCAGCGTGCTTCTCCACGACGTCTGCGACATCATCGCCATTGACGGCCATGTGGTAGAAGTCCGCCAGCAGCTTGACGTTGTCCACGCCGGCTTCCTGGGTCTTCGCGATGACGCCCAGGGCGTCGGCAGCGGTCTTCAGCGGATAGGCCTCGGTGCCGGAGACGGGCTCCAGCAGGACCGTGCCGTCGATCTTGGCGACCCCACGCGCTGCGGCAACGAGGTTGGCCAGGGCCAGCTCGTCCTGCTCGGCGGCCGACTGGCCGTCCTGGCGGTTGCCGTACAGGGCGTTGAAGCCGCGGCAGCCCGTGGCCTGACCGATGGCTGCAACGACGTCGATGTTGTCGGCGAATTCCTTCTCGCGGCCGATCCAGGAAACGATCCCGCGGTCACCGGCGGGCATTTCGCCGGCCAGGAAGTTCAGTCCGGTCAGCTGGACACCAGCGTCGGCGAGCGAGCTGACGAACTTTTCCACCTCGGCGTCGGCCGGAACGGCCTCGGCGAAGGGCCACCAGAACTCGACGTTGTCGAAACCGGCCTTCTTCGCTGCCGCCGGGCGCTCCAGCAAGGGAAGCTCGGTCAGCAGGATGGAGCAGTTGACGGTGTAAGCCATGTGGATTCCTTTCGGAACGGTTATTTCCAGATTGTGGAAGTTTACTTCTGCCTAATGAAAACTTTAGGTGAGGCTCGCATCACCTGTCAAGACTTCAGCGTCGATACCGACCGGGGATGTGCTTTCCTCCGCGGCATATGAAAGCTGGTTCCCGGCACCACGGGAGATGCCCCAGGGGCCGTTGCGGGGACCTTCTGGTGGCCCGGGGTCGCGCATTCCCACTCTGATCAGCGGTTCGGCTCGACCGGCCAGCAGCATCCACTCCGGTGAGCCCGTGGTGATGACCGGCCTTCCCGCCCATCCGAGGTCGGTTCCACACGAAAAAACCGGCCGATGGGGAAGATTCCCCGCCGGCCGGCTTGATCACTTTTTGCTACAACGCAATCTGGCGATTGACGTCCTTGTAGAGCAGGTAGCGGAAGTTCGCCGGCCCACCCGCATAGCAAGCCTGCGGGCAGAAGGCCCGCAGTGACATGTAGTCGCCCTCCTGCACCTCGACCCAGTCGGCGTTCAGCCGGTAGACGGCCTTGCCTTCCAGGACGTAGAGACCGTGCTCCATGGTGTGGGTCTCCGCGAACGGGATCGAAGCACCCGGCTCGAACGTCACGATGTTCACGTGCATATCGAAGGCGAGGTCCTCGGGATCGAGCATGCGGGTGGTGCGCCACTTATTGTCGGTGCCCGGCATGGCCTTGGGCTCCAGGTCGCGCTCGTTGCCCACGACCGGACGGGCCGTGTGCCCCTCCAGCGGCTGGTAGCGCTTGCGGAACCAGTGGAAGCTGGCGGCCTCCGTGCCGTCGTTGTTGACGCTATAGACGGTCCCCGCTGGGATGAAAGCGAAGGCACCTTCGGTGAGCTGGTGCGTCGTTCCGTCGATCACCAGCCTCAGCGATCCTTGCATGACGAAGAGGAATCCCTCCACCTCGGCCTGCGGCTCGGGGTTTTCCGAGCCACCACCGGGGGAAACCTCGACGATGGCCTGGGAGAACGTGGTCGCCCCACCGGAGACCGGGCGGTTCAACACCCATGAACGGGTGCCCGTCCACTCGGGCAGAACCGAGGTCACAATATCGCGCAGCACCCCGCGCGGGATGACCGTATAGGCCTCGGTGACCACGGCACGGTCGGTCAACAGATCCGTCTGGGGCGGATGTCCGCCCTGGGCCGTGTAGTAAGGGGCCTCCACCGGAGCGGTACTGGTCTTAGACATGGGTTTCCTTTGCGTTGATCTCGGGACGACCCAGAGCCAGGGCCCCGAGTTGTGCCTGGGTGATTTCGACGCCGTTTTCGACCTCGCTGGCCGTCAACGCACCGCAGGTCAGACCGCGGTAGATGAACATGGCCAGGGCACGCGCGGTGGCCGGCTCGTCCATGATCGACGATTCGACCTGATGCACGTAGTTGCGCAACCGGTTGGCGGCGGCGTCGAAGCCGTCGCGGTAGAAGGCGTAGGTCGCGAGGTATCGGGTCGCCAGCTGTGCCGGGTGGAGGTCCCACCCCTGGTAGATCCCGCGCTCCAGATGCCGGCGCACCAGCCGGGCATGCAACGCAAACGCCTTGCTGACATGGTCCGGATCACCGATGGGCAGGATGTTCGTGGATCCATCGGAAAGGTGGACCCCCGTCCCGGCGACCGCCACTTGCAGCACGTTCTTGGCGTGGTCGGCGGCAGGGTGTTCCATCGACTGGTACTCCGCGGCGATCCCCAGCGAAGCCGAGTAGTCGTAGGTCCCGTAGTGCAGGGACGTAACCCTTCCTCGTCCTGCGTGGATCAGCTGGGCGGATGGCACCGTGCCTTCGGCCGAGAGGATCAGCTGCGGGGTTTCCATCTGGACCTCGAAGCGCAAACGCCGTGCCGGCAGCCCGTGGGCGGCCTCCAGCTTCTCGCAGACGAAGACCATCGCCTCGACCTGCGCAACGGTACTCACCTTGGGCAGCGTCAGGACCAGCCCCTCGGGCAGTCCCCCGGTGTCCATCAGTGAAGCGATGAACAGGTCAAGGGTGCGCAGGGCGCGCTGCCGGGTGGGCGCCTCGAAGCATTTGAAGCGGATGCCGATGAACGGCGGTGCGATACCCGCGGCAACGGCCCGGTTCACTTCCTGTGCCGCACGGATGGCATGCGCGTCCTCTTCTTCGTCGGGCCGGTGTCCCAGCCCGTCCTCGAAGTCGATGCGCAGGTCCTCGATCGGCTCGCTGTCCAGTTTCTGGGCGACGAGCTCGGCCAGCAGATCGGCCCGCGACCCGGCGGTGACGTCGGCGCCACCTTCGGCGTCGAGCCCCACGGCGCGTGCCAGCACGGCAAGCCCACCGAACTCCCGGGCCGCGGCGAGGGCCTGCTGACCCCACTGCCCTGGCATTTCGGCGGTGAACTTATCCGCCGGGACATAGGCGGTATGCACCGGCTGGCGGGCTCCGCTGTCGCCCGGGTAGGAACGCTCCAGGAGCTTATCGGTGGCCGCGAGCCGGGTTTCAACCGTGTTCAGGATGGTCTCGTCCAGGGCCGGGCCTACGCTCATCGGGTCACCAGCTCTGTGGATAGGAGGCGGTAGGCCGGCAGCGTGAGGAATTCTTCGAAATCCTCGTCGCGTCCGGAAACCAGACGGCCAATGAGGTCCCCCGCCGGGACATAGTACTTTTCGAACGTCTTCTTGTCGTCGACTTCCGAACGCAGCCGCTCGATTTCCTCGGCCAGGGCATCCTTGACGAGTTCGGCGGTGATGGTGTTTCCGGTGTCGTCGGCAACCACGCCGTTGCGGATCTGCTGCCACACCTGCGAGCGGGAGATCTCCGCCGTGGCGGCATCCTCCATCAGGTTGTGGATCGCCACCGCGCCGTTGCCCGAGAGCCAGACGGCGGTGTAGGCGACAGCGACGTAGAGGTTCGCGTGAACGCCCTTCTCGGTGACCTGACCCGGCGCCGATGCGACGTCCAGGAGGTCGTCGGCGCCGACCGAAACGTCGGGGCGCTGCTTGTCCAGCTGGTTCGGCCGATCGCCCAACACGGATCCGAAGACCTCGGAACAGATCGAGACCAGGTCCGGGTGTGCCACCCAGGAACCGTCGAAACCGTCTCCGGCCTCGCGGGTCTTGTCGGCCCGGACCTTCTTGAAGGCGGCTTCCGTTGTTTCCGGTTCGCGACGGTTGGGGATGACCGCAGCCATGCCTCCCATCGCAAAGGCTCCACGCTTATGGCAGGTCTGCACCAGCAGATCGGTGTAGGCGCGCATCATCGGGGCCGTCATCGCGACATCCGCACGGTCCGGCATGACGAACTTGTCGCCGGAGGAGCGGAAGTACTTGATGATGCTGAACAGGTAGTCCCAGCGACCGGCGTTCAGACCCGAGGCGTGGTCGCGCAGTTCGTAGAGGATCTCGTCCATCTCGAATGCCGACGGAATCGTCTCGATCAGCACGGTGGCCCGGATGGTCCCGTGTTCGATTCCGAGCTCTTCCTGGGCAAAGGTGAACACGTCGTTCCACAGCCGTGCCTCGAGGTGGGATTCCATCTTGGGCAGGTAGTAGAAGGGCCCGTCGCCGTTGGCGGCAAGCTCCTTCGCGTTGTGGAAGAAGTGGAGGCCGAAATCAACCAGCGCGCCGACCGTGGGGGCACCGTCAACGAGCACGTTGGCCTCGGGCAGGTGCCAGCCACGGGGACGCACCACGACGGTGGCCAGGTCGACATCGGTCCGTAGGTTGTATTCCTTGCCTTCGGGAGAGCGGAACGACAAGGTTCCACGAGCTGCCTCGCCCAGGTTGACCAGTGCGTCGACGACGTTGTGCCACGTGGGGGTCGAAGCGTCCTCCAGGTCGGCCAGCCAGACCTTCGCGCCGGAGTTCAGCGCATTGATGGCCATCTTGGCCGGGGAGGCCGGTCCGGTGATCTCCACCCGGCGGTCACGCAGCTTCTCGGGAGCTTCGGCGACCTTCCAGTCTCCGGCGCGAACCTCTGCGGTCTCGGGAAGGAAATCGATGGAACCCTTCTCGGAGGCAGCCTTCTGAGCCGTCTGGCGGGCCGTCAACAGCTCGTCGCGGGTCGCCGCGAAGCGCCGCTGCAGCTTCTCCACAAAGGCCAGGGCTTCCTCACTCAGAACGCCCTGGGCCCCGTCGACGTCGGGAACGTGTGTCAGTGAAATGCTCATGATGATCCTCCTACTTGCTGGCGCGTGCTGCGGCGACTACGGCGTCGGCCACGTCTCCGGCGACGTGGGGGTCGAACACGCTGGGAATGATGAATCCGGAGTTCAGCTCGTTGTCGTCCACCCGCGAGGCAATCGCGTCGGCTGCGGCAACCAGCATTTCCGGGATGATATCAACTGCGTGGGCGTCGAGCAGGCCTCGGAAGAAGCCCGGGAACGCCAGCACGTTGTTGATTTGGTTCGGGTAGTCGCTGCGACCGGTGGCCACCACTGCTGCGTGGCGACCGGCGACAACCGGGTCGACCTCGGGGTCGGGGTTGGCCATGGCGAAGACAATCGAGTCGGCATTCATGGACTCGATGTGCTTCTCCTCGAGGATGTTCGGGGCGGAGACGCCGATGAAGACATCGGCTCCGACCATTGCCTCGTGGAGCGTGCCGCTGAAGTTCTCCGGGTTGGTGTTCTCGGCCAACCAGATCCGGTGGGAGTCGCTGTACTCGGTGTTGCGGTCGATGGCACCGTTGCGTCCGCAGGCGATGACGTTCTTCGCCCCGCGTGCCAGGAGCAGCTGGACGATGGCGTTGCCGGCAGCGCCGACGCCCGAGACGACGATCCGCACGTCTTCGATCTTCTTGTCCACCACGCGCAACGCATTCTGCAGGGCTGCAAGGGTGACGATGGCGGTCCCGTGCTGGTCGTCGTGGAAGACCGGGATATCCAGTTCCTCACGCAGGCGGGCCTCGATCTCGAAACAGCGCGGTGCGGCAATGTCCTCGAGGTTCACGCCCCCGTAGACCGGCGCAAGGGCCTTGACGATGTTGACGATCTCATCGGTGTCCTGGGTATCCAGGCACACCGGCCAGGCGTCGACGTCGGCGAACTGCTTGAAGAGGGCTGCCTTGCCCTCCATGACCGGGAGGGACGCCTCGGGGCCGATGTTGCCCAGCCCTAGTACTGCGGAGCCGTCGGTGACCACGGCGATGGTGTTGCGCTTGATCGTCAGGTTCCGTGCCTTCGAGCGGTCGGCGGCAATCGCCTGGCAGACGCGGGCGACGCCGGGCGTGTAGGCGCGGGACAGGTCGTCGCGGTTGCGCAGGGCCACCTTCGGAACCACCTCGAGCTTGCCACCGAGGTGCATCAGGAACGTGCGGTCGCTGACATTGCGGACCGTGACGTTCTCGAGTCCCTCGAGCGCTTCGCGGATGCGTTCGCCATGCTCGGCATCCGTCGTGTTGCAGCTGACATCGATCACCATGATGCTGTGTGTTGATTCAGTGACGTCCAGCGCCGTGATCGCACCGCCTGCAGCGCTGACGGCTGCGGCAAGATCGCTCGTGGCCGTGAAGCTGGCCGGTGCCTCGACCCGCAGGGTCATTGAATATCCGGGGCTGGGATTCGCCATGAATTCCTCCTACTAGAAGTGACGAGCGGCCTGCTGTTGCAGTACCAGTCATAAAATTAATTTCCGTATAGTGGATAATATTATTTGTACTACGGAAAATCAAGGTCTGCTCGCAGATTCGTTCAACGAATGGCGGACCGACTTTCTCGACTAACGGAAAATGTTTTCATACTTCAAGTACTCTGGACCAAAATGCCGCTCCGTATCCGGCCCCACCGTGCAGCATCCTCGGCCGGCGACCATGTTTCAAGGAGAAACCATGCCCACCAAGCCAGCCACCGGTGTCCAATCCGTGGAGCGCGCCTTCGACTTGCTCGAACTGATCGCCCGGGCCGGCGGAGAATGCACCCTCAGTGAGTTGGCTGCAGAAACCCCGATGCCACTGCCGACGATCCACCGGCTGCTGCGCACACTGGTGGGCATCGGTCACGTGCGCCAGCTGCCGAACCGCCGCTATGCGCTGGGCCCTCGCCTGATCAGGTTGGGGGAGGTCGCCAACCGCCAACTGGGTTCGGTCGCCGCCCCGCTGCTGAAGACGCTCGTCAACGAGCTGGGTGAATCAGCGAACCTTTCCGTGCTCGACGGCGACATGATCACCTATATCAACCAGGTCCCCTCCCCGCACAGCGTGCGGATGTTCACCGAAGTGGGTCGCCGGGCAAATCTCCACGACACCGGTGCCGGCAAGGCGATCCTCTCGGTCATGGACTCGGAGCGCGTCGACCGTCTCGTCGGCCAGGCCGGGATGCCCACCCCCACCCCCTACAGCATCGGGACGCTCAAGGAACTGCATGCCGAGCTGGACCGCATCCGCGAAGCAGGCTATTCGGTCGATGAACAGGAGCAGGAACTGGGAGTGCGCTGCTTCGCCATGGCAGTACCGGGTGCACCGACGCCCATGGCCGTTTCCATTTCCGGCCCGACCACGCGCGTCGATCGTGACTTCGGGGATCGCGCCGTCCCTGCACTGCAGCGGGTCGCCGACGCCATCGCCACTGCCCTGCGCGGCTCTACCGGCTCCTAGGACGACCGGCGTCGCCGGCGCGCCCCACCGGCCCGTCGCCGACGTCCAGGGTCCGCAGCCGGCCGCCCAGGCGCCCGAGAGTGGATGCGCAACACCACGGCACGGTGACGCCATGGCCCCGGGACGGCTGGGACTGCACCCAGACGTATTGGAAACGGAACAGCCCGCCCTCCCCAGGATTTCCTGGGGAGGGCGGGCTGTTTTCGTTTCTGATCGGCGGAGCGGGCCCTAGCCCCGATGGGCTCCGTGTTCGGGGGAGTTCTCCCCGTTCTCGCCGTCGTCGGTCTCGCGGAGGGCATTGGCACGCAGTTCCTGTCCAGCGGCCTCCGGCTGCGCGGCAGTCGCTTCCGCGACGCCGTTCTCACGTACTGCCTTGACGGTCTCGGCTATGCGCTTGACCTCCTCCGGCTCCATGCCGTCGGGTAGGGCAGCAGGTACGCCTTCCGCCTCGCAGGCCTTCACATGCTCAGCCAACACGACGGTGTACTCGTCGACGCTGACCACCGGGATCTCGTCCCCGTCAGCGGAGATCAGTTTGCCGGCCTCGTAGTGGTCCCCGTCCTGCAGGCTGTGCACCTGGTCCTCGCGGACCATCCGCGGCGGAGAGGCCGCGAAAACGGAAGCGTTCTTCTTGGGGTTGCCCAGCTTGAGCTCGTTGAACAGGATGTTCAACAACACGGCCATGAGGGCGGCGGAGCTGATCCCGGAATCCAGGATCGTTGCCAGCCAGGTGGGGAAGGCGTCGTAGAAGTCGCCCTTCACCACGGGAATCAAGCCGAAGGCCAACGAGGCGGAGACGATGATCATGTTCATCCCCTTGTCGTAGTTGACCTTCGACAGGGTGCGGATACCACTGGCTGCCACCGTGCCGAAGAGCACGATGCCGGCTCCACCGAGCACGGGAAGCGGGATGGCTGCCACCACACGCCCCAGGATGGGCAGCAGACCCAGGACCACCAGGATGCCGCCGCCGGCCGTGACCACGAAGCGGCTCTTGATCCCGGTGATGGCGACCAACCCGACGTTCTGGGCGAAGGCACTCTGCGTGAACGTGTTGAAGAAGGGTGCGACGAAGCTGGAGACCATGTCGGCGCGCAGGCCGTCTCCGATGCGCTTGGAGTCGACACGCGTCTTGGCGATTTCACCGACGGCCAGGATGTCGGCCGTGGTTTCGGTGAGGATCACCAGCACCACGATCGTCATGGAGATGATGCCGCCGATCTCGAAGACCGGCATGCCGAAGGCCAGCGGCTTCGGAATCTCGAAGATGGGGCCGTCACCGACCGTGGCGAAGTCGGCGATGCCGACGGCCCAGGCCACCAGGGTCCCGATGACGATGGCCAACAGGATCGACAGGCGCGAGATGGCGGCATTTCCGACCTTGCTCAGCAGCAGCACGATGAGCAGCGTCAACGCTGCCAAACCGATGTTGGCCATGGAACCGTAGTCGTCCGTCTTGGCGTCGCCACCCATGGACCAGTTCGCCGCCACGGGGGTGAGCGATAGACCGATCATGGTGATGACCACGCCGGTGACGACTGGCGGGAAGAATCGGATGACGCGGGCAAAGAACGGGGCTATGAGGAAGCCGATGGCAGCGGCGACCATGACGGCGCCGAAGACTGCTTGGATGCCACCATCACCCTTGACGATGGTGACCAGCGTCGCGACGGACGCGAAGGACGTGCCTTGGACCAGGGGTAGCTGTGCGCCGAAGAACGGGATTCCGACGGTCTGCAGGATCGTGGCTAGACCGCCGATGAACAAACAGGATGCGACCAGCAGGGCTAGATCGGTGCTGTCCATGCCTGCGGCTGCGCCGATGATCAGTGGCGGAGCGATGATGCCGCCGTACATGGTGAGCACATGCTGCAAGCCGTAGGCGAGGGTGCGCCCCAGTGGCAGTTTCTCGTCTTCCGGACGGGTTACTGCAGTGGCGCTTCGATGTTGCTTGGCTTTCACGGCTGACCTCCTTGTGCACTTCCGTGAGGGCCGGGCGCCCGCAATACTGCGGACGCCCGGCGTGTACTACCGCTTAGCAGAAGCCTGCGGCGTTTTCCCAGATCGGGTGCGTGGGCGAAACGCCTTCACGCTGGATGGTTGCTTCGATGAGGCCGTACGGGCGATCCGCAGCGAAGAAGACCTCGTTGGGGTTGTCCTGGCCGAACGGCGAGAGGTCCACCAGGAAGTGGTGGCTGTTCGGAAGCGAGAAGCGGATCTCCTCGATCTCGGGATGTGCCTCGAGAGCCAGACGACCCATTTCGTACATGGTCTGCTGCAGGGCCATCGAGTGCGTCTCGGCGAAGCCCTTCAGGAGCAACTCGCGCACTGAGGCGTAGATGCCGTTGTAGTCGGTGTCCTCCGACGTCGAGGCCTCGGTGTTGTAGCGCCAGCGGGTGCTGACGTCCGTGGCGAGGACGCGATCGGAGGTCTCCTTCAGGGTCGTGTACTTATCGACCGGGAACCCGTGGAACTCGCTGCCGGTGGACTTGAGCACTGTCAGCCCTGAGATGCCTGCCAGGACGCTCTTCTCACCGTCCGCGATTTCGAGGATCGTGGTGCGGACCTCGCTCTTATTGCGCGAGAACGCGTGGTCGTGGTCCTGGATGCGATCCCAGAAGTACTGTTCTGCCGCCCAGCGTCCGCCGGTCACCCAGTCGAACTCGGAGACGAAGTGGTCGCCGAGGCGCTTGATGAACTTCTCCGGGGAGCCGACCCCGTCACGGGCGAAGCCGTAGACGGTGTTCTTCTGGGTGTCGGTCGGAACGACGTGTCCGTTGTCGCCTTCGGTGTGCGCGGCTTCGAAGTCGCCGTGCAACTGCGAGGAGACGTTGAGGTCCTCGATCTCGTGGCGGGCTGTGTCGCGGGTGATCTTGACCAGGCGGACCTCGGCCTTGCCGTATTGGTTCTTCGCCAGGACGATCTTGGTGCTGGGCTGAGAAGCGGTGGTGGACATGTCTAGCTCCCTCGGTATGTGGAATATGCAAACGGGCTGATAAGAAGAGGTACGTGGTAGTGCTGCGCTTCGTCGGCGATGACGAATCCCAGCGCGACCTCGGGGAAGAAGGTTTCCGTTCCCGTCTTCCCGAAGTAGGACCCGGTATCAAAGGTGATCCGGTACTGCCCTGCTCCAACCGCGACCGGCCCCAGGTTGTTGATTCGACCGTCCTGGTCGGTGCTTCCTGAGCCGATTTCTTGCCAGCCGGACGCCTGCTTGGCTTCCAGCGTGGCCTTGACACCGGAGGCGGGCCTCCCGGTCCCGGTGTCGAGAATGTGGGTAGTGATGTGACTGCGTTCGGACGCTGCTGCGCTCATCGAATTACTCCTTGGGATGGGTCGCTGTGTGCGGGGCGGGGCCAAAGACTCTGGGCCCGGCGCCGATGCTTAGGTGGTGGCGAAGAGTCCGCGAAGACGGAGCAGCGCGATCTCGCGCAATTGCACGGCGACTTCGGCACTCTCGGCCTCCTCGGAGTTCGCCTGACGGCGTTCCAACTCGGCCAGGATCTCTTCCGCGCTGCGTCCTGCAGCACGGATGAGGAACACGCGACCGAACTTCTGCTCGTACTCCTTGTTTCCCTCCAGGATCCTGCGCGCCGTTTCCGACTCCGCGTCTACCGCCGACTGTTCGTCGCGGCTGAGCGTGGCTTCGGCCGACTGGCCCTCTGCCTTCTCTCCGATGCGGGGATGGTGCGCCAAGGCAGCATCGACCTCCGCAGGGGTGAAGGGGTTGGCCTCCATCTCGGCACGGGAAAGGAGGTCCTCGACCCCGGCATACGGCCGGTGACCGACGAGGCCCTGGACCCAGCGGTCGATGTCGGCGCAGGGGCGCAACGTGGCAACGGCCTGATCGGCAGTGGCATTGTTGAAGTCCTGGAGATCCATTGGTGTCAGCTCTTTCACAGTCAGACTGCTTCCACCTTGGCGCTGAACACCCTTACCGTCGAGGGCTGCCCCTCAAGTTGACTCGATGTTTCTGTATGGTGGAATTTTTATTTCGTTATCTACTGTAACCCCGCTCACATATCGATTGTCAAGACGTCAGGGCACGATTCTTCACTTCTTCTGTCCGCCGGCGCATCGGTCACTAGAGGTCCCTTCCTTGATCAGACCAGAAAAATTCCGCCACCCCTTGCCAGACCATGGAATCGCGTCCATACTTATTCCATATCCCAAAACTATTTTTCCGACTACCGGAAAACTGGCACATCGAGGAGGACCGCATGACCACAGATCAGGATCGCCGGGACGACACCGGGCACCAGCCACGGGTCAGTCACTCGTCGCCACGTCCGTGCACCGAGCCCTTCTACGCCGTCGGGGGCCTTGATCCGGACTTCGCCCCGCCGCTGCACACCCCCAGCAAGCCGGGCCTTTTCTCCCGGCTGGGTGCCAGCTGGCGCCGCGCCACCACCATTCGCTAGGAGACTGCGGACCCCTCAGGGGGTCATGCGCGTTCCTACTGAACGCGGACGACCGGGCAGGGGTCTGTCCCCCCGGCATCACAGCCCGACCGTCACAGACGAAAATTCGGACAGCGAAGCGCTGGCCGGGGAGCAATTGACCCCGTCCAGCGCTTTTTGGGTTTCCGGGGAGAGCCCCCACGGCCCCCGCCGCAGGGTACCGGTGAGGAGGCCCGCGGGTACGCGACGGGACATGGCGCCGCCCCGTGGCGGGCTCTTCACCAGCGACCATCACCAAGGCCCGGGCCCTGCGCCGCTGATGGCGCATTCGCGCCGCTGTCCACGCTTGCCGCCCCACGCATGAGTCCGCCGCCCGCCCCTGTGGGGACGGGCGGCGGACTCATGCGTCATCTACTCGGCGGTCTGCTCGAAGCCGTAGCGCTCGTGGGCCTGTCGGGCCACCGAGGCGCCGACTTCCCCGCGGCGCGCGAGCATCTGCAACGTCCGCACCACCACCGACTGTGCGTCGATCCCGAAGAAGCGTCGGGCTGCGGGACGGGTGTCCGAGAAACCGAAGCCATCGGCTCCCAGGGTCGCGAAGTCGTTCGTGACGAACTGCCGGATCTGGTCCGGGACCTGGCTGGCATAGTCGCTCACCGCAATCACCGGCCCCTGGGCATCGGAGAGCTTCTCGGTGACGTATGCCTGCCGCACCTCTTTTTCGGGGTGGAGGAAGGCGTCCCTCTCGGCGGCAACACCGTCGCGCCGCAGCTCGTTCCAGCTGGTCACCGACCAGACGTCGGCCGAGACGCCCCACTCCTCTGCAAGGAGCTGCTGGGCCTCCAAGGCCCACGGTACCGAGACGCCGGAGGCCAGCAACTGGGTCTTCGGGCCTTCGGCCTGGGAGGGCGACAGGAGGTAGATGCCTTTGAGGACCCCCTCCACGTCCAGGCCCTCGGGCTCGGCCGGCTGCGCAATGGCCTCGTTGTAGACGGTGAGGTAGTACATCACGTTCGGGTCTTCGTGCTCGCCCCCGTACATGCGCTCCAAACCGTTCCTCATGATGTGCCCGATCTCGTAGCCGTAGGCCGGATCGTAGGTCACCACTGCCGGGTTGGTGGAAGCCAGGATCGGGGAATGCCCGTCGGCGTGCTGCAGCCCCTCACCGGTCAAGGTGGTCCGTCCGGCGGTGGCGCCGATGATGAAGCCACGGGCCATCTGGTCGCCGGCAGCCCAGAAGGCATCACCGGTGCGCTGGAAACCGAACATGGAGTAGAACACGTACACCGGGATCAACGGCTCGCCATGTGTGGCGTAGGAGGTCCCTGCCGCCGTGAACGCAGCCACCGCACCGGCCTCGTTGATGCCGGGGTGGATCAGCTGGCCCTGCGGGGATTCCTTGTAGGCCAGGACCAGGTCGCGGTCCACGGACAGGTACTCCTGTCCGCCCGGGTTGTAGATCTTCGCGGTGGGGAAGAAGGCATCCATGCCGAAGGTCCGGGACTCATCGGGGACGATCGGCACCACGCGGTTGCCGAACTTCTTATCCCGCATCAGGTCCTTGAGTAGACGCACGAAGGCCATCGTGGTGGCCGCCTGCTGCTTGCCGGAGCCACGTTTGGCGACCTCGTAGGCCTTGTCCTCGGGAAGGTGGAGCTCTTCATGCTTCGTCCGGCGCTCGGGGACCGATCCACCCAACGCAGCCCGGCGATCCATCATGTACTTGATCTCCGGGGCATCCATGCCCGGGTGGTAGTACGGCGGGGTGTACGGGTCGGCCTCGAGCTGCTCATCGGTGATCGGGATCCGCAGCAGATCGCGGAAGGCCTTCAGGTTGTCGGCCGTGAGCTTCTTCATCTGGTGGGTCGCGTTGCGTCCCTCGAAGCTGGTGCCCAGACCGTAGCCCTTGACCGTCTTGGTCAGGATCACCGTGGGCTTGCCCTTGAACTCGGTGGCTGCCTTATAGGCGGCGTAGACCTTGTGGTAATCATGACCACCGCGTTTGAGGTTCCAGATCTGGTCGTCGGTCAGATCCGCGACCATTTCCTTGGTCGCCGGGGTCTTCCCGAAGAAGTGTTCCCTCACGAAGCCGCCGGATTCGGCCTTATAGGTCTGGTAGTCACCGTCAGGGGTGGTGTTCATGATGTCCACCAGGGAGCCGTCGTCGTCCTTGTCGAGCAGGTCATCCCACTCACGACCCCAGACGACCTTGATGACGTTCCAGCCGGCGCCGCGGAAGAAGGCCTCCAGTTCCTGCATGATCTTGCCGTTGCCCCGCACGGGGCCGTCGAGGCGCTGCAGGTTGCAGTTGATCACGAAGGTGAGGTTGTCCAGCTTTTCGTTGGCTGCCAGCTGCAGGAAGCCCCGGGACTCCGGCTCGTCCATCTCGCCGTCGCCCAAAAAGGCCCAGACATGCTGGTCGGAGGTGTCCTTGATACCGCGGTTCTGCAGGTAGCGGTTCGACTGGGCCTGGTAGATGGCATTCGCCGGGCCGATGCCCATCGACACGGTGGGGAATTCCCAGAAGTCGGGCATGGAGCGCGGGTGCGGATACGAGGGAAGGGCATGACCCTTCTTGGACTTCTCCTGGCGGAACCCATTGAGGTCCTCTTCGGTCAGCCGGCCTTCCATGAAGGCGCGGGCGTACATGCCCGGGGAAGCGTGGCCCTGGAAGAACACCTGGTCACCGCCGCCGGGATGGTCCTTGCCACGCCAGAAATGGTTGAACCCGACCTCGTACATGGTCGCGGCACCGGCGTAGGTGGAGATATGCCCGCCGACGCCGATATCGGGATGCTGGCCGCGATGGACCATGATGGCGGCATTCCAGCGCATCCAGGCGCGGTAGCGACGTTCGACCTCCTCGTCGCCGGGGAACTCCGGCTCGCGGTCCACGGCAATGGTGTTGACGTAATCGGTGGTCAGCGGCCGCGGAACCTCCACGCTGCGGTTGGAGGCCCGCTGCCAGAGGCTGCCCATGATGCCCGAGGCATGCCTCGTCCCCCTGGCCTCCACCAGACCGTCAAAGGACTCCAGCCATTCGGCGGTCTCCTCCGGATCGGATCCAGCGGTGGTCGGTGAATCGTCGATGATACTCATGCATGCCTCTCAGACGTGTCCGGAACGGGTGACATTCCGCGGTCAACACAAATCACATTGAATCTCGTCATGCGGAAGTTTTTTCTCACAGAGCAATATCCAGTGAACGCGGTCACAGCCACCCTGTCAATCCATCGACGAAATATTGTTTCTCCATTCTCCGCATAATAAGTATTGCCCGGGCACTGATCCGATGATGCACTTCTCCCATGACCACCACAGTGATTGCCATCGGCACGAAGAAGGGCCTCTGGATCGCCACGAGCGAGAACCGTCGTGACTTCACCTTGGGAGGACCACATTTCCTGAACCTGGAAGTACCGTCCGTCGCCATCGACACCCGCGGCCCGAAACCGCGCATCCTCGCCGGCGTCAATGACTGGCATTGGGGCCCGACGGTTGTCCATTCCGACGACCTCGGCGCCACCTGGTCCGAACCGGAAGACGGAGCCATCGTCTTTCCCGCAGACACCGGGGCCGCACTGGAGCGGGTCTGGCACCTACAACCCGATACGGCCGGGCGGCCCGGCGTCATCTGGGCCGGCTGCGAACCGACCTCCGTCTGGAAATCCACCGACGGCGGGGAGAGCTTCGAGTTGAACCGGGGGCTCTGGGACCATCCACACCGTCCGGAATGGGGCCCGGGATTCGGCGGCGCCGCCGTCCATACGATCGTTCCCCATGAAACCGACCCACAAATGGTGCACGTGGCGATGAGCACCGGCGGGGTCTACCGCACCCACGACGGAGGCACCAGCTGGCAGGCGCGGAACCGGGGAATCTCCGCGGGGTTCATGCCCGACGAGGAACCGGAGTTCGGGCAATGCGTCCACCGCATCACCGCCGATGCGGCCAACCCCGACAGGCTCTATGCACAGAACCATGGTGGCGTGTATCGCACCGACGACGGCGGCGACCACTGGGACGACATCGCCACGGGCCTGCCCTCCGACTTCGGCTTCACGTTCCTGGCCCATCCACGCACCGCGGACACGGCCTGGACGTTGCCGCTCGTGGCGGACATCCAACGCGTACCGGCCGGCGGGCGACTCAGCCTCTACCGGACCACCGACGCAGGTGCCTCATGGACCGAGCAGCACCGCGGACTACCGGATAACGAATACAACGTCGTCCTGCGAGACGCGGCGGACATCGACCTGTCCGACCCCGAGGGCCCTGCAGGCCTGTACCTCGGCACCCGCGGAGGCGAGGTCCATGCCAGCAACGACGAGGGCGAGACCTTCCACCAGGTGGCGTCCCGCCTGCCTGACGTCCTCAGCCTGCGCGCCGGATCGGTGCGGTGACGGCCATGGCCCGCGCAAGCCTTGAAGTTCCCGGGACCTTGGCCCCGCTATGGGGACAGCAACGCCGAGCCGTCATCGAATACGACGCCGGAGCTCCTCTGGCGGACTTCCTGGATCGGGCTGCCCAGGGTCACCCCCGGTTCGCCCGGCGCATCCGCGACGAGACCGGAGCGGTCCGCCGCTACGTCAACGTGTTCATCGACGGTGAGAACGCCAGGGCCCTGGAAGGGTTGGACACGGTGGTCCCCGACGGGGCGAGCGTGCTGATCATCCAGTCGGTCGCCGGAGGCTGAATCCAGCAGCCAAGGATAAGCTGACACCACCTGCCAGCAGCCCAAAGGAACCCAGACCATGTCAGCCGCTCCCCAGCCCTCGCCACGGCGCAGACCCCAGGACACGAACCCGCCCGGGGTGGCCGGTAGGTTCCAGTTGGTGATAGCCGACCTCCCGTCGTCGTGCTTCGCCTTCGTCATGGCCACCGGAATCGTCTCGGCGGCCCTGTTGAAATCCGGTCGGCCCGCACCTGCGGAGATCCTGTTCTGGGTGGCGATATCAGCGCTGGTGCTCCTGGTCGTCGCCACGATCTGGCGGGCCAGCGCGTATCCGGGAAGGTTCGCCGCCGACATCATCTCCCCGGCGAAGACCTTCGGGTTCTTCAGTTTCGTGGCCGGGCTCAATGTCCTCGGACTCCATTACGTCATGACCGGACGACCGGGCGTCGCCCTGGTGCTGGGCGGTGTGGCGGCAGCGGCATGGCTGGTGCTGACCTATCTGATCCCGGGCGTGCTGTTACTACGCCCGCAGAGCACCCCCATCCTCAATGCGGCCAACGGCAGCTGGTTCCTCTGGGTCGTCGCCACCCAGTCCATGGCCTCCGCGACCGCCGCCGCGGCAGGGGCCCATGACAGCGGAGGCCTGGCAACCCTGGCCGCCGCCTTCTGGGGCATCGGAGTGATGCTGTATCTGCTGATCGGTACGTTGATCACCCTGCGCCTGATCACCCGGGCCAATCGGCCCGCCGATCTGAGCCCCACCTATTGGATCTTCATGGGCGCGACGGCCATTTCGGTTTTGGCCGGCAGCGCCCTGCTGAAGCTGCCGGACACCTTCGAGGCGATCGCCGCGATGCGTGGGTTCGTCAGCGGAGCCAGCTTCATCCTCTGGTCACTGGGTCTGTGGTGGGTACCGCTACTGATCCTCTTCGGCATCTGGCGCCACGTCGTGCACCACCACAACATGCGCTACGAGACCGCCCTATGGTCCATCGTCTTCCCCCTGGGCATGCTGGCGACATCTTCCATGATGTTCGGCCAGGGACAGGGGATCGAGGTCATCGACCAGATCGGCCACGTGACCGTCTGGGTCGCCGTTCCGGCCTGGAGCGTCGCCGTGATCCTCATGGTGATCGCCGCCGTCCGTTGGTTGCGCAACCCGCCCGAGGATCCGGGCCCGAGCGACGCGTGGGCGGATTCCACCACGAACGGCGGGAATCAAGCATAGGAAGGCGTCGCCGACAGCGAATCCACCGGGACGGTTAGAACCCTCCGCCGCCTTCGGTGGCCATGTTGTTGAAGCGCTGGTAGTGGCCCTGGAAGGCCACGACGATGTTCTTGGTCGGACCGTTACGGTTCTTGGCCACGATGATGTCCGCTTCGCCGGCGCGGGCGGATTCCTTGTCGTAGATATCCTCGCGGTGCAACAGGATCACCAGGTCGGCGTCCTGCTCGATCGAGCCTGATTCACGCAGGTCCGAGACCATCGGCTTCTTATCGGTGCGCTGCTCGGAACCACGGTTGAGCTGCGAGAGCGCAACGACGGGAACATCGAGCTCCTTGGCCAGCAGCTTCAGCGCACGGGAGAACTCCGAAACCTCCTGCTGCCGCGATTCCACGCGTTTGCCCGAGCTCATCAGCTGCAGGTAGTCCAAGACCACGAGCTTCAGGTCATGGCGCTGCTTCAAACGGCGGCACTTGGCACGGATTTCCATCAGCGACATGTTCGGGGAGTCGTCAATGAACAACGGAGCCTCGTTCAACCGCCCCATGGTGGTGGCGATCTTGCCCCACTGCTCGTCCTTGATGGTGCCCTTGCGCAGGTCCTGCAATCCGATGCTCGCTTCGGCCGAAAGCAGACGCATGGCGATCTCGTTGCGGCCCATTTCCAGGGAAAAGACCACGGTGGTCATATTGTTCTTGATGGCCGCCGAACGGGCGATGTCCAGGGCGAAGACGGACTTGCCCACGGCGGGACGGGCTGCGACGACGACCATCTGGCCGCCGTGGAGGCCCTGGGTCAGTTCGTCGAGTTCATAGAGGCCGGTCGGCACACCGATCATCCCCTCGCCGCGCTGGCCTGCCGACTCGATCTCGTCGACGGTGCCTTCAATGATGTCGCGCAGCGGGACGTAGTCCTCCGACGTGCGACGTTCGGCGACGGCGTAGATCTGGGCCTGCGCATCGTTGACGATCGCGTCGACCTCGCCGTCCTGGCTGTAGCCCATCTGCACGATCTTGGTGCCCGCTTCAACCAGACGGCGCAGGACTGCCCGTTCGCGGACGATCTCCGCGTAGAATCCGGCGTTTGCTGCGGTCGGCACGGACTGGATCAGCGTGTGCAGGTAGGCGGGGCCACCGACGCGGGAGATCTCGCCTCGTTTGGTCAAGTGGTCGGACACCGTCACCGCGTCGGCGGGTTCGCCCCGGCCATAGAGGTCGACGACGGCTTCATAGATCGCTTCATGCGCCGGGCGATAGAAGTCGACGCCCCGCAGGACCTCGACACAGTCCGCAATGGCGTCCTTCGAGAGCATCATGCCACCGAGCACGCTCTGCTCCGCCACGAGGTCCTGGGGCGGGGTCCGCCCCATGTCAGATGAGTTCGACGACCCTGATTCGGTGTGCGTGAGCGTCACGTCCGGTTCCTTCCCTCTCAGCGCGGCGCCGGTGATACGGCGCCGCCACGTCCCTTCAGTATCCCAGTGAATGCGCCCTACCGACACAGAGGTGCCGGGGTGGTTGCCGAACGGGGAAATCGGCCCGGTTGGAGCCGGGGACCCTGTCACCCTATGCCCCCGACCGGTAGAACCAAAGAGAGTTATCCACAGGCTATGTGGAGAACCTGTGGGTGACACGGCGTGTTGTGTGCACAGTCTGGGGACGGGCCTGTGGATTACTTTTGGTTTTCTTCATTAAACCATCCCTGACTAGGGCGTTTAGATGTGGATAACAATCGACTAAAGTATATTTTTCGTCAACATTCACCCCGTACTTGCAGGTTGCCAACAACCATGCATGTGTGCAAGAGCTACTTATCCACAACAGGGACGCAGTTCTCCACAGACACGCCGCCAGCTGTGGGTTGCTTTGACATTCGCGGCATCCGCCCGGGTCCAGACATCGATTGCCGCCACCGAAGCGCGCTGGCACACTGTCACCATCTCAGCAGCGAAGACCCGACCGACGGAGCTGGATCCACGTGATTTCGTCGACGCCATCGAGCACCCCGTGCGACGGGCCTACGCCCACGTGCTCCTGTCGATGAGGCAGGAAGCCAACGCTCAGCCTCCGCCGATGTGAGGACCCGGCAAGCATCGGTTCGGCGCCTCTTGCCCCTACGCCAGGACGTTGGCGGACGTCGACCTCTTGATTCTGCGTGAACTCATGGATACTGGTCATGGCTACATGATGGCCGAACTCCACCAACCCTGAACGGGCGTGGGGGGATGGCAAGTGCAATGATGGACGCAAGACCGTCGCCCGGGCGGCGGCATCTGAACCCCAGGAGGGGACATGTCTGAGATCAGCGGTTCGGAACTGCTCACCACGATCATCGCCATCGTTGTCCTTTTCGCCGCCTTTGGCGCCTTGACCTGGGTCTTCAAGACACGGCCGTCGGGCCACCCCAACGATGCCGACCAGTACATCGCCCGCCTGAACGCCGCGGCGGCCCACCAACAGCAGATCGATACCCAGAAGGCGGAGAAGATCCGGGCGGCAACGACGGCCCGCGCCGCCCAGGCCGCCCGAAACTCGCCCGGACGCACCGGCCAGAGCACCGGATTCGACCTCGAACATCCCCAGGGGATGGCGCCGGGGCCGGGAAATCCCAACTTTGAACGCGTCATGCAGCTGGTCAACGACGGAAACTACGTCGCCGCCGTACGCAAGATCAGGCAGGACACCGGATTGGGCCTGCTCGAGGCCAAACGGTACGTGGACTCCCTCCGCGGCATGTAACCGCGCCCTGCGGCCCTAGACGAAAGCCTCCACCTGCAACGTGCGGAAGGCCGAGCCATGGAAGACCAGGGGATCATATGCCCCATCGTGCGTGGCATGCCCGTGGACGCGCAGGAGGACGACATGGTGGTCCCCGGCAGGGATTTCGTGTTCCACGCTGCAGTCCAACCACAGGGCGGCCTCGTTCAGGAAAAGCGCCCCTTCATCGGTGGATTCCAGCCGCAACCCGGCGAACCGGTCACCGGATCTGGAGGCGATCTGCCGACAGACGCGCTCGTGGCCTTCACCCAGGACCGAAACGCCGATCCGTCCGGCGGCCCGGACGATCGGCCAGGTACGGGAGGTGTTCTGAACGGCGAACATCACCAGCGGAGGGTCCATGGAGACCCCGACGGTGAAAGAGGAGGCGACCAGGCCCTGGGGCTCGCCATCAATGATCGCGCAGAGGGCAGCGATTCCCGAGGGGTGGCGGGCGAAGGCCTCGCGTAGGGCGTCGGGTTGAAGATCATGGGACAGTGTCATCTGCTCTGCTTCCGGCGTATGGCACGCCCCATGGATCCGGGGACCCAAACGACGTGCGGTACTTGCCGTTCGGGGAGCCGAACGGCCGAATCATCACCTGGAGCACCCCACTACCGTAAGAGGGTTGCCGGCCACCGAGCCAGGGCTTGTAAGGTGGCGCTCTTGATTCACCATCCACGCTAGAGCCGGTGGGCCCACGGGGTCAAAGAACGCCGCAATATTTCGCAAAGTCCACCCCGCGCAGTGGTCGAAGGCGGGGGAGGGAGCGTAGGCCGTGGGGTCTTTAATCGAGTAGGTGGGGCGGGTTTCCCGCCCCACCTCTCACACCACCGTACGTGCGGGCCTCGCATACGGCGGTTCGCTAGGTCGTTTGAAACCGATCCCATGCCTGGCGAAAGACAAGCAGCCCTTGGTCGGTCCAGTGCT
>JBBSRM010000012.1:0-27068 GCA_038243055.1 Actinomycetales bacterium | reverse complement strand
GCTGACGACAACGCTGAGGCGAACGACAACGCTGACGACAACGCTGAGGCGAACGACAACGCTGACGACAACGCTGAGGCGAACGACAACGCTGACGACAACGCTGAGGCGAACGACAACGCTGAGGCCGCTACTGCTGCTGACTCTGATTCCTCTTCGGATGGCGACGATGACGCATCGTCTGATGTGACCATCACGAGCCCCACTGATGGTCAGGATATTGATTCTTCTGATAACGGAAGTGTCGATGTTCCGGTCAAGGGCACGGGAAATCCGGGCGACGACGTCGTCGTGACCTTGGACGACGGAGATAGCCAGACCGCTACCGTTGATGAAGACGGCAATTGGTCGGTGACGTTCGAGGACGTTGATCCGGGCAAGCACACCGTGACGGCTAGCCAGGAATCTGATGGGACGGAATCAACCGTCGGATTCACGGTGACTGCAGCTACGGGGGGTTCATCGGCTTCGTCCGATTCGGGCTCCACTGCGGATGCCAGCACGGGAGCCGGAACCGATAGCGGTTCCGATGGTTCCGGGGCGAACGTTAGCGGCGGCGGGCTTGCGTCCACCGGTGCGACCATCTTGCCATTGGGCCTTGCAGCCCTGGCTCTGATGCTCGTAGGCGGTACCGCAGTCCTGATCGCTCGTAGGCGTTCAGTCTCCTAACCGAGTCAACAAAGAACGTGGGCTGGCACATCGGAAACGATGTGCCAGCCCACACCATTTATTCGTAGCCGTCGCGGTAGACCGGTAGTTGGTTGTACCTAGTGCCGGAAGGACTGAAGGTTTTTCCCCTGATGACACACACTCCAGCGCCCACCAGGAAGCGTCCGGCATGGTTGCGTGGCGTCACGATTGGTTGCGTCGCGTTCACGGCTTGGCACCTGTTGGCTACTTTCCTTTGGGTGGCTCCTCCGAGTGGGTTGCGTGATCTTGTTCCGCAGAAGGCGTTGAGTAGCTACATGATGCCGCTATTTGGGCAAAGCTGGAGTGTCTTCGCTCCCGCCCCGGTCAACGGCGATTACACGGTCAGAGTGCGTGCCCAGCTGGATGGCTCGAAGGCTGCAACCGAATGGGTTGATGCCACTGCTGTGGAATCACGGATGCTGAGGCATCACATTTCCCCGGCTCGAGCCGCCATTCTCAGTGGAATCCAGGCGCGTGACTATAAGAAGACCTTCGATAAGCTCGAGAAAGCGCAGAAGGACGTTGTTGCCGCCGGATATTTCAAGGGTGACGATTGGCTGTCCAGGCTCGGTCATTCGTTGAACGCTGCAGCGGAATCTAAGGCCGAAAAGCGAAGCGCCAAAGCCCATATCGAGTCCGAGAAGACCACGACGGCCTACGCAACCCAGGTAGCCCATGCCGTGTGGGGGGATTCCGTGAACCATGTCGATTTCCAAGTCAGTCGTCAGAACGTCATCCCGTTCGAGCAGCGCCACGATCCTGATGCCAAACGGCCCAAGGCGGTAGTCATATCGACGGGCTGGCGGGGCCAATACACCATGCCGGGGCAGAACCAGGGCCGGTTTGCCGAAGTCTTCAACCGGGCAAGAGGCGAAAAGTAGCATGGAACATTTTTCGCGCAGACTCGGTGGCATCAGAGATGGGCTGGCTGGTTTGTGGGGCTCGTTCTGGCAAGAAGGGCCCCGGCACCTACTGGCCGCTATCGGCGGCGTTCTCGTCACGATCGAGAACTGGCTTCTGGACTCCAAAAAGGCCAGATACGGGCTCGCGGTCACCCGGATCCTCCTCGGCGTCACCGCGTTGGGACTCTGGATCACCAACTTCAGAAGCCGATACTACACTTTTGGATCGGGTGCGGCATGGACCGGCCAGATCCAAGAGCCCGAGAGCAAGCTCTCCGCCATCTGGTTGTTCTCGGCGTTCCGGCACGTAGCAACGAATGATCTTGCCATGACGTTGCTCTACCTGCTGACCGGAGTCCTGGCAGTCACCGTCATCCTGGGCTACCGCACCAGGATCCTCCTTCCCCTCTTTACGGTGCTGTGGGTCAGCCTGGTCGAAGTCCAAGACCTGGCCTCCGACCAGGGCGATAACATCTTCCGCATTGCGTTGATAGGCCTCATTTTCGCCGACCCCTCGGGACGCTGGTCGCTCGACGCGCGCCATCGAGCCAAACGAAACGGCAGCCAAGGGGGAGGGGATGCCCGTGGCATCCTCGCGCGGGTCATCCCTGACCCGGTGCCGACCCTGGCGCATAACCTCGTCATCGTTGTGCTGACCTGTCAGGTCATCTTCGTCTATGTCTCCGGTGCCTTGTATAAGGCGGGGGGAGCGCCTTGGCGCGACGGAACCGCGGTTTATGCGCCCTTGCAGACGGTGCGCTTCGGTCCCTGGCCGGAGCTCAGCGATCTGGTGACGGCCTGGGGGCCTGCGGTAGCCATAGCCAGCATCGGTTCGATCATCATCCAGCTGGTTTTTCCCGGAGCCCTCTTGTTCAGATGGACGAGGATCCCCGCGCTGTTCGCGATGGTGGGATTCCATATCGGTATCGCCGTGCTCATGGGTTTGCCGTGGTTCTCGTTGGCGATGATCGCGATCGATGCGATCTTCGTCCGCGACATCACCTGGGAACGCTCGAGCACGTGGATCGCCAACGCCTGGCGTCAAGACGCTGGTCGGCGCCCGGAAACGGGCACAACCAAGGCAGCGCCTCATGGACAAGGGCGGCGTCGGGCAAGCCTCAAAAGCACACTGTAGCGCCGCCCCGGGGTGACGCAGGGTGCCCCGGCCTCGGGCCCCACGGCGGAAGGCACGCTGCCAAGTTGGTGAACATGCTCGCCTTCGCGGTTTCGGCCTCCTCGGGGCGTTGGGGAACATGAGCCCACATTTGAGCGCGGCGTTTGGCATTCTTCTTTACCGGACATCCCACGGGCAGGACATGCGGGAAGCAGAGGAGCTCGAGAGACGCTTCTAATCAAGAACATCCAGCACGGTGGGAGCCGCGGTGCTGGCTAACGGGACGATGGATGCGGTAGCTGTGCGCTGCCAGGTTGGTGATATTGGGGGTGGTGACCGATCCGGTTGACCGTCGCCGAGGCCACTGTGGCGTCCCCGAGGCCCCAGCGGCTCATTCGCATATGGCCGAAGCCCGAACTTCTCATATGAAGAGTGACAGCCGGTATCGTCCAGAACGGGCCGATTATGCACTGTCATCATGGCATTTCGCCGAAGTTGAAACGGAAGATGGCTGGGCGTCCCAGGGAACCAGCTTTTGTGCCGGGAGAGCACTCACATCTCGTGGGTTTCTTCAAGCCCCTTGGTGGCGTCGCGAGATAGGGCTCGATACAAGGTGGATCGGTTGACTCCCAGCTGTCGGGCCACCCTCGCTTTTGGAACGCCTGATCCGATGAGTTCGCGTGCCGCGGCTAGCTGGGGCGGCTGCATTTTCGGGGCTCTGCCCTGGTACACGCCTCGGGTTTTGGCCGCCTTGATGCCCTCGGCTTGGCGTTCCTTGCTGATGGAGCGCTCGAGTTGGGCGAAGGAGGCCATGATGTTCAGCTGGAACTCCGCGAACGGGTCGCTGGTGCCGGCCTGGAAGGTGGCCTTCTCGGTGATGAACTCGACAGCGACATCTTTGTCGATGAGTTCGGCGACGATCTGGTTCAGGTCCACGACCGATCGGGCCAACCTATCCATTGAGGAAACCACCACAGTGTCGCCTTGGCGGGCATATACGATCATCTCCGCCAAGGCGGTTCGGCCGGCCCGTTTGGCGCCGGATTGTTTCTCCTCGAACATGCGGTCGACCTGGCCGAGGGCCGCGAGTTGGCGGGCCAGGTTTTGATCGGCGCTTGAAACCCTAGCGTACCCGATGCGTTGTCCATTGTGTTGCGTCATCTCTAGAGCCTTGCACACTTATGTTGCAAATACTGGTATATATACCCTAAAGCAACGCACTTTCACTAGATACGAGAGTGTTGCGTTGGGGTGTACCCCAGAGCGACGCACAATGTTCGCTGATCTTGTCCTGCATCCTCGTTTTACGGGGTGATGACCTGTCATGATGTGGGGATGAAGAGTATTAGTATCCGTTGGGTGGGCGAAACACCAACCGATTCATGGGGCAGGCTCGCGGCTTTCACCGATGAGGAAACGGTCGTTGGCGAGGCGACTTACGCGCGGTCAGAGCGGGACCCCGAGCTCACATACCTGAGTGGCTTTTCTGTCGTTCAAGAATACCGCCACCGTGGCATCGCCACCGATATGATGCACACCATCTTCGAACACCTCGGTAGGGACCGTCAGTTCATTGTCACCATTACCGGGAACCTGGGGCGTCTTTTTGCGGAGGCCATCGCAGCTGAGGAGGGCGCGCCCAAACTTTTCGAGATGCTTGAGGACCACTCATATAAGCCGATGAACTAACAGCGCCTCGGGGTGTCCCGTGGCTTGGCATAGGAACATCGGACTTTCTCAGGACGGCTCATAGCAAGAGCCAGGGGCGGGGCAGCTCTCGTCGTGTCCAGCCTCGTGCTTCTGGTGTGATGAGCTGCAGTGATCTACCCGGAAGATTCGTCAAGTGGCGGATTATGCAGACGTTCGAGATCTTCGCGCGTGTATGAGACCCAGTACGCGGCCCCGTCCTTGTCTCTGCGCAAGTAGACGCCCCATATGTCTTCACGGCCAATTTTTACGCAAATCTCCATCATGCTTTTTACTGGTAGGAAGAACACTTGTTCTCGGCAATCCTTCTCGGAAGCAACGAAGACGCCATCAAATAGGCCACTATCTTCGTTTGCATTGAGCTGGAGGACGTAGCTGTGTATGAGTTGATTACAGTATTTCCGCAGAGGCAGCTGCGTTTTGGTCGGTGAATCAAGGTCATACAACTCTTCGAGTTCATGACGATTCCACACGTCTGGAACCTTCCCTCGCGCCACGTAGCGAAGTGCCGGCACAGTAGCGGAAGAGGTGGCATTGGAAAGCTTCTGCGCTTCCAATAGCCGTCTGATTGCGTAGGCACTCGTCATTAGATCGCGTTCAACGAGGAAACTACTGCGTTCGGTCCAACGCACCTGTTGGGATTTACGAGCAAGCCGGTCTGCAACACGAAGCAGCTCATCCCGCCAGGGGATCGAATCGGATATCACCCCCTCACACTATTCGGTGGACCAAGTGAGCGTCATGGAGGAAGGGCGACAAAGGACCGTTTCTGACCCAGTTAGTTTTGAAACGCTAAAAGACTCCCCGGAACGTGCCACAAACCAAGTACGGAACCCGTATAGTGAAGTCAGATGTTGGAACGGATTTGGACACACGGAGGGGGAGTGGCATGGAACGACCGGAACGCCTGGAAGGCGTGGAGGAGCCGATCATGGTTCCCGAAGGCGTTGCCCTGGGATACATGCGGGTATCCACGACCGACCAGAACATGGAGAGTCAACGACAACAGCTGGTCGCAGCTGGTTGCTATGACGTGTACTCGGACCAGGGGAAGTCAGGGGCAACCATGACCCGTCCGGGGTTGGACTCCTGTCTTCGTTCCCTGCAACCAGGGAACACGTTGGTGGTCACCAAGCTAGACCGGCTGGGACGGACAGTGCGCGGCCTCTCCGTGTTGCTGGATTCCTTGACAAAGCAGGGCATCGCGTTCCGTTCCCTATCCGAGGGGATCGACACCACGACCATCCAAGGTCGGTTGATGTTCAACATGGTTGCCTCCGTGGCAGAGATGGAGCGTGAGCTGATTAGCGAACGCACCATGGCCGGTCTCGCCGTTGCCACCGGCAAGGGAGGCAGGCCCCCGAGTCTGCAAGCCCATGATGTGCGTGAGGCCCGCAGGCTGCGCGAGAAAGAAAAATGGACGCTGGAGCGCATCGCGTCGCATTTGAAGGTCAGTCGATCCACGGTCATTCGGGCACTTCGCGGGGATGGGTTGGCCGGTGCTGGCTACGCTGGTGGGAAACCTGCCACCACATCCCGGGAGCCTACCGATGGCCAGAGCGCGCAAAACCCAGATTCAAGGCCAAATATCACTCGATGATTTCCTCTTTCCAGAACCCGAGGAGGTTCGCAATGAACACATACGGCAAGTTCGCGCAGGACACGTGGCAGGCCCTGGCTCCGAGCCAGTACGCGCTGATCCCGGACCCGGAAGCATGGTTCACGGACCTGGGGAAGCAAGCCGAGACGGCGGTGGTCAATCTGATGATGCAGCTGGAAGGCCCGGACATCAAGGGCGGGACCTATCTGGAGAAGGTGGGGAGGATCAACGCGGCGAAGCGGCAGGCCGAGGAGATTATTCGGGCCGAGATGCTGACCCCGCAACAGGAGGACCTGGAGGACGAGGAAGAGGACGAGGAGGACTCGAGGGACGTATACCTGGAAGCGTCGAGGGAGATGGACCGGATCTATCGGGAAACGCTGGAGGAATTGCACCAGGAGGAAATGGACCGCGAGATGAAGCAGTAGCCTCCGGGCAACGCTTCATTCCTGCCAACCAAGAAGCGTTGGCGCCCTCGGGTGCTCGTGCGCGCTTCCAAGCGAACCTGGACGCGCTGCGCACCCTGCGCCAGGTGCAGGAAGAAGCTCGTGCCGCCACGGACGCCGAACGGACGAAGCTGGCCCGTTGGGGCAGCTGGGGAGCCGCCGGTGTCGCTGACATCTTCGATGAGCAGCGCAGCCAATTCGCCGCCGACCGGGACGAGCTGCGCGGCCTGCTGAGCGAGGCCGAATATGATGCGGCCAGCCGTACCACTCTGAACGCCCACTACACCGATCCGGCACTGGCCACCGAACTGTGGCAGACCATGAACAGTCTTGGTTTCGAGGGTGGTCAGGTTCTGGAACCGGGATCAGGTGCCGGCACCTTCATCGGGCTGGCCCCCGAAGGCACGCAGATGACCGGAGTGGAGCTGGACCCGGTGACCGCCGGCATCTCCCAGGCCCTCTACCCTGAGGCCACCATCCGCACGGAGTCCTTCGCTGACTCCGGCTTCGGCGGGGCGAAGTTCGACGCCGCCGTGGGCAACGTGCCCTTCGGGCGCAACATCCTGCACGATACGACCCATAACCAGGGCCGCCACTCGATGCACAACCACTTCATCATCAAGTCCCTGGACCTGACCCGTCCGGGTGGGCTGGTCGGTGTGGTGTCATCGGCGTTCACCCTGGACGCGCAGAACCCGGCTGCACGCCGGGAGATGTTTGAAAATGCGGATCTGCTCGGCGCAGTCCGTCTGCCCAACGGGGCACACCGCCGCGCAGCTGGCACGGATGCGTTGACCGACGTGCTGATCTTCCGTCGCCGCCTAGAGGGGGAGGAACCAGGAGACCAGTCGTGGTTGGAAACCAGCCCCTTGCCTACCGAGGTCGGTGACGGGGCGAGGATCAACGACTACTTCACCGCCAATCCCGACAAGGTACTGGGCCACATCGAAGTCGCCCCTGGGCGGTTCGGCAACGCCACGTTGAGAGTTAGTGCCGAAGACCTTCAAACGGTTCCCGGCCAGCTGCACGAGCAGCTGCAAGGCATCGCCACCGAGGCCGTGGCCGCAGGCCGGGGCATGGGCACGGACGAACGGACACCGGAAGTGAAAGCGGCAGCCAGCTTGCCGCAAGCACCGGTTAGCGAGCAGGCCGGTCACATCACCGCCCTGGACGACAAGACGTTCACCCAGGTCAACCTCAACCGCGTGATCGTGCCGCTAGACGTTCCGAAGACCCAACGCGACGAATTGATCGCCTTGCTGGGTTTGCGTGATGGTGCCCGCACCGTGCTGAGCATGGAAGCGGCCAACGTCGAAGATACCGCCGAACTGTCCGAGGCCCGCGAAGCGCTGTTGGAAGCCTACGAGGACTACGCGGGCACGTATGGGCCGATCAACCGGTTCAAGGAAACCCGGACCGGGAAGATTGACGAGGAGGGCAACGACATCATGAGCCGGCGGCAGCCGCCGGTCATGTACTTACTCCGTAAGGATCCTTTTGGCCCGTTGGTCCCGGCCCTTGAATACTTCGATGAAGGCAACCAGCGCGCCGCGCCGGCCGCCCTGCTGAAGGAACGCCAGGTCCAGCCCCGCAAGCCCGTGTTGGGGGTCGATACCCCAGCCGAGGCGCTGGTGGTCACCCTGGACACCCACGGCGAGGTGGACCTGGAGGAAATAGCCCGTCTGCTGGGCACCGAACCCGAAGCGGCCCGTGAGGCTTTGGGGGATTTAGTCTATGAGGTTCCCGGCGAAGTAGGCGTATTGGAGACCCGGGCCGAGTATTTGAGCGGAAATATCCGCGAAAAGATCGACGCCGCCACCGAGGTGGCAGCCGATGATCCGAGCTACCAACGGAACATCACCGACCTGCAGGAAGTCCTTCCTCGACCGTTGGGCGCGGATGAAATCGAGGCGAAGGTCGGTTCGGTATGGATCTCCCCGGAGATCCACGGCCAGTTCCTGCGCGAACTGATCCGTGACCCACGTGCCCACGTGGATCGGGCCAGCGGAGCCAACTGGGACGTGAAGGCGAGTAAGGGCACGTTCCAGGCCACTAACGACTGGGGCACCGAGCGGATGGCTGCCGGAAACATTTTCAAGAACCTCCTGGAACAGCGCCGCGTCCAGGTCACCGACCCCGACCCGGACGATCCGAAGGGAAACCGGAGGATCACCAACCCGACCGAGACCACTGCCGCCCAGGAGAAGGCGCAGATGATCAAGGAACGGTTCAGCGATTGGGTCTGGGAAGACCCTGCCCGCACGGTTGCGTTGACTGACGAGTACAACCGCCGGTTCAATTCCCTGGTGCTGCGTGATTACAGCATTGAAGGCGAACGACTGACGTTGCCAGGACTCATCAAGGACTTCACGCCACAGCCTCACCAACGGGCCGCCGTGGCACGCATGGTGTCTGAGCCGTCGGTGGGGTTGTTCCACGAGGTCGGTGCCGGTAAGACAGCCGAAATGGTCATGGGCGCGATGGAACTGCGCCGGTTGGGGATGACGAATAAGCCGGCGGTGGTGGTGCCGAACCACATGCTGGACCAGTTCGCCCGCGAGTGGCTGCAAATCTACCCACAGGCGCAGATCCTCGCCGCGTCGTCAAAGGATCTTGTAGACCGCAAACGGCGGGAGTTCGTGGCCCGTGTGGCCACTAATGACTGGGACGCGGTGATCATGACGCGCACGGCATTCGAAGGCCTCCAGCTGTCGCCCAAATCGGAGCAGGCTTACTATTCCCGCGAGAATGATCGGATGCGGCAGGAGCTTGCGGCGGCCAGTGCTAGAGCAACTGAAAACGGTCAGCCGTCCATGACGGTGAAGAAGATGGAAGCCCGCCTCCAGGCCCAGGAAGAGAAGATGAAGGCCAACCTGGAACGCCAAGTAGATCCAGGGATCACGTTCGAAGAGACCGGGATCGACTACCTGATCGTGGACGAGCTGCACAGCTACAAGAACCTCAGAACGCCTTCCAATATCAGTGATGCTCAACTCGACGGCTCGAAGATGGCAGCGGACCTACATTCCAAGATCGAGTACCTGCGCGAGCAACACGGAGACCGGGTGATTACCGGGGCGACAGCGACACCGATCGCCAACAGCGTCACCGAGATGTATGTGATGCAGCGTTTCCTGCGCCCCGACTTGTTGGAACAAGCCGGGATCAATGACTTCGATACCTGGGCGGCGACGTTCGGAGAAGTGGTTTCCGATATGGAGATGTCGGTGACGGGAGGAGACAACTTCAAGATCAAGGAACGCTTCGCGAAGTTCCAGAACGTGCCCGAGTTGTTGAAGATGTTCCACACCTACGCGGACGTGAAGACCGCCGATGATCTGCAACTGCCGGTGCCGGACTTGGCCGAGCGGGAGGACGGCAAACGTCTCCCGCGGATGGTCACCGTGGAACCCGGCGAAGAGTTGACCGAGTACATCAAAGACATCGGGGAACGTGCCGAGGTGGTCCAACAACGCGGGGTGGACCCGCATGAGGACAACATGCTGAAAATCTCCAGTGACGGTCGCAAGGCCGCTTTGGATATGCGTCTGGTGGACCCGGAGTCACCGCTGTTGGACGCGACCACGAAGTCCAGCGCGGCAGCTGATCTGGTGGCTGATGTTTATGCGCAGAACAAGGACCGGGTCTACATGGACCCGGACACGAAGGAGGACCACCCGACGCCGGGGGCGTTGCAGATTGTCTTCTGTGATCTGGGTACGCCGTCGAAGGACTGGAACGTGTATGACCAGCTGAAGGAGGACTTGATTGCCCGGGGCGTGCCGGGGGAGAAGGTGCGGTTCATGCACGAGGCCAAGAACGACGTGGATAAGGGCCGTTTGTTTGCTGGTTGCCGGAGTGGGGACGTGGCCGTGTTGATCGGATCGACCCAGAAGATGGGCGTGGGCACGAATATCCAGGACCGGGCGGTGCACCTGGTGGACATGGACGCGCCATGGCGGCCAGCCGATGTTTCCCAACGTCATGGGCGCATCGTCAGGCGCGGGAATCAGAACCCCGAGGTCGCGATTTCCCAGGTCGTCACGAAGGGCTCTTTCGATACGTTCATGTGGCAGACGTTGGAGCGGAAATCGAAGTTTATCGACCAGATCATGCGCGGCAAGCTCGACGTCCGCGAGATCGAGGACGTCGGAGAAAACACGATGTCCTTCGCGGAGGTGAAGGCCATTTCCAGTGGCAATCCGTTGATCCTGGAGAAGTCGAAAGCCGATCAGGAACTATCCCGCCTGGAACGACTTAACCGGGCCTGGAACAAGAACCAGTTCGCCCTGAATCACCGCAAGGAAGGGGCCGAGGCCAAGGGCAAAATCCTCGTGGAGAAATTGCCCAAGCTCAAGGGCGCTGTGGCTCGGACGACCGGTGAAGTCGGTCGCGAATCCTTCGCCATGACGATAGACGGGCGACGGCACGATAAGCGCACCGAAGCCGCCGAGGCACTGGGAGCTTGGGTACAGTCCCATACGTCATACAGGCCGCCGGTGAACACCGAGCGGGACGCCGGTGTGGCTGCGCATATCGCGGGCCATGATGTGCGGGTGATGGAGGGCATGGCCATCATGGGAAACCTTGACGGGTCGCCCGTTCGGTTCCATATTGACGGCGCCCCTGGCGTGCAGGTGGAGACGACCAGGGAGCGGGCGCTGAACCCGAACGTGGGGCTGATTACCCAGCTGGAGAACAGGATTACTTCACTGCCGAAGGCAGTCACCCAGCAGGAGCAGCGCATCGAAGAAGCGCGTCAGGAATACCGTGATGCGTCTGCCACTTTGAAGGAGCCGTTCAAGCATGAAGATGCGTTGAAAGCGGCACGGTGGGACGTGGAAAGAATCGGCCGGCAGATGAGTGGCGAAGAAGCACCGCAGCCGACCTTCGATGCCGAATTCCAGACAATACGTAGGTTGCAACGGGCGAACTCTCCATTGCCTCCATTGGCAGGTTCGAGATCGTCCAGTACACCTGTTGCATCATCCGCAAAAGCTGATCGGTCAAGCACTGTTCAGCGTGACGCACTGGAGCGGTAGGTGTCAGTGGCCAATATAATTTCCATCAGTGTCCTGGTTGTTGCTCTCGCGACCTTCGGGTGGGGCATATTTTCCTATTTTGGGGCGAACCCAAAACGTCGTTTGCAATACCGCGTCAGGGTTGTTCCCCTGATGCAGCAGGTCAGTTCCTATGCCGATCGCCTTAAAGTGACTTTCGACGGACAAGACCTACCCGATCCACACTTAGTTGAAGTGGGCGTGCGCGCAACCGGCCGAGTCGATATCCGGCGCGAGGACTTCGACGGCGGAGTACCACTTGCATTCGAGCTGGGGGACGACGCTAAGCCCTACGACGATGACCCCGAAAGCACAGTCTTCTGCTTGAAGGGATCGCGACTTTTGTTTTTGCCAAATCTTATTCCACATAAGGGAGGTGAGTATCTAACTAGCTTTATCTGCGCGGGGAGACCAAAAGTCTCGCTTATTGAACCGCATCAAATGGCGAACACTATCGTCACCAGTTCAGAGACTTTGACGCGTCAGGAGTTCTGGGCTGCGTATGCCATCATGGGTCGGCTTTTCGGTTGGCCTTTTCGGTAGACGCAAAATGGGAGGCTGTGCACATCGCCCGGTAGCGGGTGGTGAGGCTATCGGCGGTTGGTGATCTGGGCGTTGTGTGCAGGTGGTCGGTTGGGTCCCGGCGTCCATATGTGTGCTGGAAAAGACCGGAGGATTAATCTTTTGCCGTGACCATGTGGGCGCGGGGCAACTCGCTCAACACAGTCCCCGCGCCCGTAGCTTTCTCGGAGTGGACGCTATGCGTCCACGTCATTCGCCGGCCGATTCTCGGCCGGCTTTTTTGCTGCCTGTCGGCGACGTGCCGTCGCCTGCTGGTCGAGTCCGAGCTTCTTTAATTCGTCGGCGCTCCAGCCATCCTTGGTGGCCCGGACGTAGGCCTTCTTGTCGTCCTTCTTCGCCTCGGCCAACTGTGTCTCTAGTTCGGAGACACGTTGGCGTGCCTTGACGAGTTCGGTGACGGATTCGATGCGCGAGTCCAGTAGCTGGCGCGCCTGTTCTTTGGTCGCTTCGATGTCGTCCATGGTTCCACCATATCCGACCACGCACACAACCTGTTCCAAAAGCGGGAACTGATTGGAGGCGGAGGAACTGATTGGAGGCGGAGCAAGCTATACACTTAGGTGCCCTAAGTGGCTTGCCGGACTGGACGCTGCGCGGCCGGTCCGGCACACTGGGAGTGTGGTCCCCGAGGTTCGGGGTCGCTGCGCTGGGCTGAAGGGCGGTACGGCAATGAGTGAACAGGCTTCCGGTGGTCGCATGTTTTCCCGTCGTCGTCGTGCCAACGTCGAGGGCGGTCGGCAGCACTTTCACAAGGTGAAGGTGTCTCCCGAGGAGGAGGCCAAGCTGTTGCAGTTGGCCGAAGCGCAGGGGATCACGGTTCCCCGCTTGTTGGTTGAATCGGCGCTTGCCTCCAATGCGTCGGAAACCCCGACCGAGCGTAAACAGGTGATTGTGGAGCTGTTCGGCATCCATCGCCTGCTAGCCAATGTTTCGAACAACGTGAACCAGATCGCGCGTCATGCTAATGCCGGCGATGAGTTCCCCGACGATGCTGCCGCCACGCTGGCGTATGTGAAGAAGCTGGCGTTTCGCATCCGCGAAGTCGTGGACGGACTCGCCACATGATCCCGAACATCACCCGTGGAACACGCATGCAAGGCTTGGTGTCCTACCTCGTTTCCACCGACGCGGACAAGACCCACAACGTCCACCAGGATCCCCACTTGGTCGGTGGAGATGCGGCGGTGATGGCATGGTTCGATGACGGCATCTTGGACCAGAAGGACGCCAACGAAATCGCCGCCTACTTGGACGAACCACGTCGCACTCTCGGTGTGGAAGTGATGCGCCGGGATCCACGTAAGAACGCACCCAGGGACGCCCAGGGAAAGCCGCAGTTGGTGAAGGCCGATGTGTGGCATTGCTCGCTGAGTCTTGCAGCTGGTGAGCGGGAGATGACCGACCAGGAATGGGGGGACATCGCCAACGAGTTCGTGGACAAAATGGGCTTCACCGAAACCGGTGGCAAGCCTCCTTGTCGGTGGGCTGCCATCGACCACGGAACCAGCAAGGCAGGGAACCAGCACATCCATATTGCCGTGTCCTTGGTCCGTGAGGATGGGACCAAGGCGTCGGTACATATGGACCAGCCGAAGTCGCAGAAGGTCTGCCGTGAGCTGGAGAAGAAGTACGGGCTGGAAGAGTTGAATTCGGTTCATGCCAGCCGTGGATATGACAGGGCTGAACCTCAGACGGCGAAGCGTCAGGAACGCGAGATGCACCGCGCTTCCCTGGAACGGAAAGTCCGGGCTGCCTCGACCGCCGCGACGACCGAAGCAGGGTTCGTTCGCGAGGGTCGGAACATTGGATTGTTGATGCGCCCTAGGTACGCGAAGAACACCACCGACGTGGTGATCGGTTACTCGGCGGCAGAGCGTCCGGCCAAGGGGGAACGTCCCATCTGGTTCGGTGGTGGGAAGCTGGCCCGTGACCTCGGTCTGGGACAGTTGCGTGCCCAGTGGCCCGACACCGCCCAGGACTCTTTGGACGCGGTGGCAGAGTGGAACGCGGCCGCCAGGAACAAGCGTCAGGCCAACCCGTTGAAGCCGCGTTTGACGACCGCTGAGATGTGGGAGACGAACACGAAGAAGGCCAAGGAAATGGCCGACCGGTTGCAGTCCATCCCGTTGAGCGATCACGCGACGTGGGCCAAGGCCGCACGGCAAACGTCAGGGGCATTTGCAGCATGGTCGCACCAGCTCGAAGACGGTGCAGGGCCGCTGGCCAACACTGCTGCCGAACTGTCCAAGACAGCCCAGCTGCGTGACTACCGCCAACACGGCAAGCCTGTTCAGATGCCCTCGCTGGCTGGTTCCACCATGCTGTTGTTGGCAGCGGGTTCGAAGAGCAAAAACGCCGCACAGTCGGCGCTGCTGATCCAGCTCATGCGGTCCACGAAGGCCATCTTTGAAATGCAGATCCATTCGAACCGGTACCGCGAAGCACGGAACCTTCGCCGCGTACTGACCACGGACCTGAACTTCTTCGCACAGCAGATGCCGCGCCCACAAAAGCCACAGCCGGTGACACAACCGGCTCAGGAGAAGGTGTCCGATAAGAACCTCCCCGAGTCGATCCGGCTGATGCGTCGAGGTTCACCAGTACCCCTGGGCAAGTCTTTGGCAGAAACACGAAGCGGCAGTGTCGTGCCGTCCAAGACGGAACCGGCAAAGACTCGGCAGCCGAACATCCCGGGACAGGACAAGGACCAGGACTACGGACGTTAGAACCAGCACCACCAACCGCATTAGGAGTGTGAAGATCCCGTGAGTGAAGAAGGCATCGAAGATGTTGTCGAGGGTCTGCTACGGCAGTCCATGACCGCAGCTGCACAGCTGGGTGAACAACTGGCCCGAGCACGCCAGAAGATCATGCAGAAGGCCGAGCAGCGCAGCGAACAGCAGAACATCGAAGTGCAGCGCCAGATCGCAACGGACCGTGCCGCCATGCGTGCCGCCCTGGTCCCGGTCAGCCAGGACGAATGGTGGAAGAGCGCCAAGCCCGAGCAGATCACCCACGCGCACCTGATGGCCGAGGCGTGGAAGGACCACGACCCCGAGGCGTTGGCCGCGTCGGAGAAGATCACCGCCGAGGTCAAAGATCGGTACGGGATCGACACCGGCGACCTGCAAGGCGATGGGGCCTACATGCAGGACATGATCGCGGTGAAGCAGATGGCCGAGGAACAGCAGCGGGTAGCCAAGGAACATGCCGAGGCCATGGCCCTGGTAGCTGCCGCTCAGGCCGAGGAAATCAAGCAACGTGCCTCCGAGCTGCACGAGCAGATGGAACAGCACCACGTGCCCCAGGAATACCTCGCCAACGACGAGCTGGTCACTGTACTGCGCGAGGCAAAGGAAGCAGCCGGCACCGACGCGGCACCGGATGCCGAGCGTGCCGTGGACGAGCGGATGCACCTGATCGAAAAGGACGGGGTGGACGGCCCGAGCATCGACGACCTGCGGACAGAAATCGGGCAGAACTACTCGGGTGTGGAGGATTCACACTTCGCGGACGCGAAGTTCGTAGCCGCTGCCCGCGACTGGCACGAAGCCAAGACCCTAGCCGAAGGCGGTTTCGTGGAGAAGGGCAACACCGGACTCCAGGGTAGGTACGAGAACGCGGAAAAGGAGTTCTTCGACCATCTGGCACCGATGGGCCAGGACATCGAAAACAAGGTCATGGCCGACCAACCCACCAAGGCTCCTGCTGCTGAAGCAGAGACAGCAGCACCGCAGCCGACGGGGCCTGCCTACGGCTCTAAGGAGCACTACGACGGGTTCGGGGACTCGCTGAAGGGTAAAGCCAGCGATTCGGACATCAAGGGCCGGATGGCCGCAGCTCGTGGCCAAGCCACCCACCCAAATACGGCGGCGAAGGCACCAACCAAGACGCCCCAGGCCCGTAAGGCCAACGCCGGAGCCAACGTAGGCCGAGAGAAAAGCAACGACGGCCCTTCACGCTAAGAGCTCCAAAGCCAGGGAGGGGGTGGCCACCGGAATATTCCAGTGGCCGCCCCTCCCTTGCGTGCTTCCGTTATTGAGAGGTATTCGAAGGCAGTCCCGGTGTTGGAATAGTGTCGGATCCCCAATTGAGAACCTTCCACTGACTTTTCACTAACTGCATCATGAGTGGATAAACGGCTCGTTTCTCATTTGGGTGCCAAAGACCATCTTCTGGACTCTTCGGATGAACATATAAAAGTTCGGTATCTAGTGTGGTTGGCCGGGGGGCAGCTCCGATACCGGCGACGCTCGTATCGAGCGGAAAAGCATGATGCCATTCTCTAAGCAAGACGCGTTCAAAGTGTTCCCAAAGTTCGTGTTCATAAGGGGAATCCTGCGCCAGAATCCCCGCTACTTCCTCGGGGTCATGTCCTTCGGCTTGCAGGCTCTCATGATTTACAGCTGCCCATGCTTGCGTCTGGGAAAGGCGCAGGACCGGATGCATCAGGTCCCAAGCAGAACGTAAGTCTCCGTCGTATAGGGGGATGAGAAACTTCCATTCGACATTGGCAATTTCGGCTTGGGCTAGGATTTCGTCGCGGTTCTCATCTGGCAAATTATTTGAATCAAAGGTCATAACCGGAGTATTGCCTACCTTCCCAAGTAGCGTCACGTCGGTGTTTCGGAGGCTTTCTCGAACCAGCCTTCCGGTGCGATGTCACACGGGAACGGTTCAGGAGCGTTATGCCGGGTCGAGCTGCATGCATGGAAAGGGCCTTTTTGGCTGAGTAGCACGGCCATGTGAACGTCTGTGTGGTCTTTCCACCACACACTCATGCCCGTGGTCCCATCGAGCCGAAAATGCTCCCATGCCCGCCACAGGGCATCCACCCGACTGACCGCTTCGGGGTGGAGGAACCATTGCCGGCACCACTTGCCGTTCTTCGTGTCGAGGATCCGGTTATAGAGCGGGAGCAGTTGTTCATGCAGGAATTCCTCCGGCCCGTCATAGAACGGCTTAGGTTGGTCCCCTTCCACGGGGCCAGCAGTATTCGAAGAAGATTCTTCCGCAGCCGTTTTTCCAGCTACATGTTCCCGGGCGACCGCCAGGGCCTCGGCAGCAGACTCGACTTCCTCCACGGCACGATCCCGTGCGCGCTCGTTTTGCGTGAGGGCTTCGGTGGCAGCGGCGCGCATCCATCCGGTGAGGTCCTGATCTGCCTTCTCCTGTGCAGCCAGCACTGCCTCTTCGGCTTGTTCCAACGCCGCGTGAGCATCCTCGACCCGTGCTTCCGCGTTCGAAAGCGTAGTGCTGGACGTTGAAGGTTCGCTTTCGACGTCGGCTGCGTTTTCATCGGTGAACATGTCCATGTCATCCATTACTGGGCATCCTTCCCTGCGGTGATCCACAGGTTCTGCTTGGCCGTGGGATCAGTTGGCCGTTTTGGCGTGGAGTCATCAGCGTCCCGTTCCACCGCCGGGGCGCTCGATGGTGCATACCGGCTGATGGACTCATTCACCGCGTCCTTGTGCTCGGTCTTCCACCACGGCCGGGTCTTCACCAGGGTGGCGCGGGCGCCGGAGGCGAAGACCACGGCACGGCCGCGTTCCATCTCGGTCAGATCCGAGACGTCGAGGATCCGTTCCTTGCCTTCTTGGCGGGAGCTGCTGGAACCGCCCCGCCCGTTGGACTGGGAGACGCTGTTGTAGGAGTAGTCCCCGATCAGATCTGAGAGGGTGCGCAGGAAGGAGTCTTCCTTCACACCGCCCCCGTAGACCACGACGTTGGCAGCTGACCAGATTTTCCTCATCCCCGGCTCGCCCCATAGCTCCACGCCCTGGGACCAGGACTGGAGGATGGCCATGACGATGATCCCGCGGGAACCGTAGTGGCTGAACAGATCCGGCAGCGCCGCCCACTTCACCACGTTCGCCAGCTCGTCCAAGGCGAAGACCGCCGGGACTGCCAGACGCCCGCCCATGCGGGCCCCGCGTTCCTCGAACGCTTCGGCCACCGCGACGGTCAGTGCGGTGGTCAGCGGTGCCGCTGTGCCTACGCCTTCCATGGACAGGACATAAAGCGTTTCAGCCGAAGCGGCGAAAGCAGTCGGGTCGAATTGTTCGCGCCGGTCGCTGGCCACCGATGCCCCACGGGTGGGTGCGACCCAGCGCAATGTGTTGCGGGACTTGAGGCACTGGACCATCTTCTCGGCGGTGCCGAAGATGCCGTCCTTTTGTTTATCGGCAAGGTTCATGGTCGATTCCAGGCCAGCGGCCTGCAGCTCGTAGTCATGGTCCTGTAGGAGGCGCGCAGCATCGGAACAGTCCTGGCTCGTGATCCACAAATAGGCATCGGTGATCGGCAGGTTACCCAGGGCGGCAGCCAGGAACAGGGAGGCGATCAGGTCTTCGGCCTTCGGCTCGAAATAGGCGTCTGTTTTCGCCCCGGTGCCGCGCGATGCCACGGCGAAGTGGTGGGTGAGTTTCGCGGCCTTGTCTTCGTCGGTGACGTAGGACAGGGGGTTCCACCACCAGGTGGGTTCTTCCTGGGCGATCTTCTGCGGGTCGAAGACCCAGACCCGGGCCTTGCCCGAACGCAGGCCACGAGTGGCGTCCACGACGTCACGCTTATTCGACGTCGAGACCACACATCCGGGTGCGTTCAGGATCGCCGGGATTACCCTCGAGGCCGTCTTGCCGACGCGGGGTCCCCAGATGTCCAGGGACAGGTCTTCCCAGGACTGGTAGAACGGTCCGTTGGTGGCCACGACGTTGCCGACGAACACGCCGGGGTTTCCTTCCACTCCGAGGGCCTTGGCCTTCTTCGCGGCCCCCTTCTGGCTGTATGCAGCAATGTCCCGGCCCTTACCCATGTACCGGGCTGCCTTGTCCACGCGCGGCTTCTTCCCGCCGGACTTGCCCCGGGACACCAGCACGGCGACGGTGATCGCCAACGCGGCAAGGACCACGAGTATGGCCACGGCCACCATGGTCGCCTGAGTGGTCCATGTTGCGTCGCCCTTGATCAGAGCCTCCAGCAACGCGGACAGCCCGGTCGGCGGTGCCGGTTCCCCTGCCAGACGTGAGCCCAGCTGCAAGGAGACCCATCCACCGCCGAAGACCAGAACGACGAGCCCGATCAACGCGAACGGGGCCACCACCTGTCCTGCGGTGCCGGTGGTTCCCTTACGGTTCGGTGCACTCATTTTCAGGCCACCTTCCCTTCCGGCTCTGTAGCCGTTGATGCTTGCGCCGGTGGTGCTTGTGCTGGTGGTGCCTGGGTCACGCTGCGCTCATCGGTGATGTGCTTTTCACGTTCGGTCTGGGTCAGGGTCATCTGCACGGCGATCCCGACCCGTCCGGGAATCTTCAGCAGGAACTTACCCGCCCCCGGTGGCGGCAGTGGACGGCCGTCCGCTGCGCGTTCCTGCTTCCACGAGGGAGGTGCGTTGAAGCCGGCCACCGTGTCGATCTCCCGCTCGTTCAGCGGAACGACTTCGTTCAGATCGTGCAGATCCTCCCGAGACAAGGCCATCGCCCCCAGAACGCCGGAGCGTTCGGTGAAGCCCTTGGCCGTGGCCCGGTCCTTCGCGTTGGGCAGGGAAAGGAAGTCCTTGGGTGAGTGGGTGATCTTCAGCTCCGAGACACCCTTGCCACGGTTGGTCCGCCCAATGCGGTCCACCCGGTCGATGATGCCCTCACAGGCACGCATCGGATACCAGAATTCATCCTGCATGGCGAAGTACCCGCCCCAGCCAATGGAGGGGTCGTGCCGGGAGAGTTCGTAGTGGGCGTCGATGGAGGAAAAGCCGATGGTCCAGGTGGCCAGCATCGCCGCCGACAGCAGCTTGGTGTTGGACTCCGGGATCGAAGAGGTATCGAAGCAGAAACCTCCCGGGTTACCCACTTCCAGACGCACACTCTCGCGCCCACCAACCAGGGAACCCATCTGCCCGGACATCACCGCCCGCAGGGACAGGTGCAGCTGCCGGTACTCGGTAGAGAACTGTTCGGCGTCCTTGCAGACCGTGGCCGACAGGACCTCCTGTGGAGGATCCATGAACGCGGCGAGCAGATCCCCCATCCAGGGACGGGCGTTGCGGCGGATGACCGAACGGACCAGTTCGGCCAGCGCGGCGTCCTCGCTGTCCGATAGCGGGGTGCCACGGCTGATCTGCACGACCAGGGACACCAGGTCCACCGACTTGCTGATGGCCTGCTGCCGCATCTCTTCCCCGAGCTTGCCGCCGATCTTCTTCGCGGCATCGCCCAGGGCACCGAGGTCGAGCAGGTTGATCCTGTCCGTGCTGTCGGGTCCGACGCGGACCACGTTGCCGCCCATCGAGGCCACGGCCTCGCCGTGCTCGTTCTTGATCGGATCGAAGACCGCCGGGGCAATGCCCCTGGCGGCCATCGAATACATCAACCGTTGGGACAGCGAGGACTTCCCGTTGCCGTTGAGGCCGAAGAGCATCATCGACGCCGAGGAAATCAGGCCCGCCTGATACCAGGTCTGCGGATCCCCACAGACGGCGGTACCCACGTGCATGTCCCGACCCAGCGGCGTGCCGATATTCGGCCGCGACGTACCAGCGGCGAACGGGTAGACCCCGGGCAGCTGCGCAGAGGTCGAATACCACTGCGGTGCCTGGGGGATCTTGGACCACCGGCCACCACCAAACCCGGTCAGTCCCCGGGGTGTATGCAAGTGCTTCATCACAGGACTCCTTCAAGCCAGAGCGGGGTGGTGTTGTAGGTCCAGGGCAAAACCCCGAACGGCAGCGTGGTGTGGAATGCCGCCGACCCGGCGTGCTCGATGAACCGGTAGGGCATCAGCAGCTGCCCCATGAGCGACTTGATCTGGTTCAGAGCATCCCGGTGGGCTGATTCATTCGCTTCGAACGTCACCGTCACCATGAGGGAGAACAACGACAGGCGGGCACCCTGGGCCAATTCCATCTCGGTCTGCTCGGCCACTGCCTTGTTCTTCTTGTCGAAGGAAGTGGCCCGGCCCTTGCCGGTGCTCATCTTCCAGTCAGCGGTGGTGACCAACCGGTTGACCGTCCGGGCTGCTGTGCCCGGGTCCACCGGCCGATACATGATCGCCACCCTCTTGCGCAGGAACTTGGCGTTCGGGCCGAACAGCTGATCGAAGGAACGGGCAGTAATCTGCGACTCCGGGGGAACCGTCATCATCAACGTCATCGAAGCAACACCGTCGTGGAAGACCACCCGTCCCCGGGAATCGTCGAAGAATTCAGGACCAGCTTGGTCCCAGGAACGATTAGCCCGCAGCCCGGAAAGGGCATCGAGGGCCATCTCCTGATCGCGGGCCGGCTGGTAGGCCAACTGCGCGATTTCGGCCAGCTCCGCCTCCACCAGCGGCCTCGGTGCCCCGGCCCCGGCACGGGCCAGCATCTGGGACTGCTGGGGAAGCCGGGCGGCGACCTCGGCCACAGCCGGGGTGATGTCCTTATCCGTTGCCCCGAGTTCCTTTGCGTCCCAGACCAGCGTCGAATACACGTTCAGCACCGATGAACGCGCGGGAAGGGTGCCCACAGCCTCGTCCAACACGTGTTTGGCGAAGGCCGGGGCACCTGGGGCGACGTCCTCGCGCACGGCTTGGCAGGTGCCCGCCGAGGACTCCGAAGCCGAGTCCACCACGATGGTGGCCCCCGACAGGCCGGGATCAACACTCAACGAGGAGATCCAGGAGCCGAAGTGGGCGACCTGGTTGTTCACCACGGATTGCTCCTGCATGGCAGCACCATCGGGGGTGCAGCCGAACACGGCGGCGATCCTGCCGACCGTCTTATGGTGCAGCAGCGAGTAGTCCCGGTTCAGCCCGTCAACACCGGACAGGGTGTCCACGTTCACCAGGGCACCGGGCAGGCGCTGGGTCGCTTCGCGGGGAAGGGTGGAGAAGGGGCCGGTGACGTAGAACGATTCACCGCGCCGGTTCCTCCCCGCTAGGGAGATTCGGTCGGTGACCTTCGTGAAGATCGTGGTCCCACCGAAACGAATCAGCCCCAGGACCACGATAAGGAACGTGATCAGCAGGGTAAAGCCGGCCAGGGCGTAGGCCTCCTGCACCAGGGCCAGCAGCACCAGTACGGCACCGGCACCGGAGACGACCAGTGCCGCCAGACTCATGCCGAACAGTCCCGGTGCGGTGGGCTTGAGCCAGTTCCCGAACTTGTCTTGCGCGACGTTGTTACTCATTCGCCAATCACGTCCTTTCCATCAGCATCCTTGGTCCCGTCGGCTATCGCTTGTCCCAGGGACTTCGCGGCAGCACCCCCGGCCTCCTTGGCCTTCGACGGTGCGTTGTTCGTGTTCTGGTGGGTAGGCGTGGTTTCCGGTGCCCCGGCAGGGGCACCTGTCCCGGCGGCAGTGCCGGCAGAACCTGATGAGCCAGCCGATTCCGAAGACGGGGTGGCCCCGGCCGATTCACCACCAGCGCCACTACTGGTCCCGCTGGTAGCTGTCCCACCCGCCGCGCCGGAGCCCGTGGTGGCCCCGGTCTCGGCGTTGGTGGGCTGGCTGGCCCCCTGGGCGGCAGTGTCGGCCCCCACGGTTTCGGACCCGCTGCCACCGACCGAGCCGGCTGCACCATCGGCACCAACGGTTTCAGCACCCGTGCCACCGGCCGTGGACTCCCCGCCGACCGTCCCGGAGCCAGTGCCCCCGGAGCCACTACCGCCAGCTGGTGATCCTCCACCCGATCCGGAATCCCCCGCCGTGCTCGGTGGCCCGGAGTCCCCGGTGCCCTTGGCAGTGGAAGTACCCGTTGAAGTGGCACTCTGCGTTGATTTGGCAGTCCCGGCGGTCTTTGCGGCGCCACCAGCAGCTGCGCTGCCCCCGCCTGAAAGCACGGCGGTGCCGGCGGCAACGCCGGCCCCCGCCAGTGCGGCACCGCCGGCCAAGGCCATCCCGCCGCCTCCGGAACCGCCCATTGCGGACGTTCCAGGGGCGAGCAGTCGCATCATGGCTGGCAAGGCGACCACGGCTAGGGCGATGAGAATGAGCCCGTTGATGACACCGCCGATCCCGTCGTCGCCCGCTTTGGTCTTCCAGGCGTAGGCGTAGACAATCGCGGCGACCGGTTTATAGAGGGTGAAGGCAATGATCCAAGTGGTGATCTTCGAAAAGGCCTGTTCGGCCCCGCCGATCATCGACGCGGCCGCAGTGACCGGCCACACCCCCACCAACAGCGGGAGCAGGGCTGAGCGCACCAGCATGATGCCCCACTGGATGATGGTGGCGATGATGCCGAAGATCCCGGCCAGGATCGCGAGTCCCGGAGATGAGGCAACCAGGGTTGCGACAGGGAGCTGAGCGCGTGAATCGACCGTGATCCCTGCGCTGTCCAGGATCCACGTCGAGAAGGCGTCCCCGCCGGCTATGGTCACTTGCATGAGGCCGACACCGGCAGTTGAGACCAGAATGACGGTGAACATGGACTTGGCGACCTTCGCGGCCTTCTCGCCCCGGTGGTGGACCATGGTCCAGATCGCGGCGACCATCATGCCGACCGTAGCCAGCAAGATGCTGATGACCTGTAGTTGGTCGGTGAGCCAGGTGACCGACCCGGCATCGAGATCCACCAACAGGCCGACGTCGAGCCAGGAAGTCAGGAAGCCCTTGGTCATGCTGTCCCAGCCACTCATCATGGACTCGGCCAGCTTGCCTATGGCTGAGGAGGTGGCCGCGTCGGCGGCATCACCAATCTTGCAATCCAGCCAACCGGTAATACCACCTTCACATTCAGCCATTACTTAGCCTTCCATTCCACGAAATCCCCGCGCTGCGGCTCAATCGCCTGACCCCGGAACAGGGAGCCATCGTCGAGGACTTCCTGCTTCCAATCCCCATCGACCCAACGGAAGGACAACGGCAGCCCGGTGAAGCCGGTGGCTGTATCTGGAGTGGCGAAGACTAGAGTCACTTGTGCGCTGTCCGGGGTGAAGGAATCGACGATGAATCCCGAATAGGAAATAGGCGTCTGCTCAGGAGTCTCAGGCTTTGCTAGCAGTACATCTTTGCCAGGAGAAGCGGCCACATAGAGCTTGATGGCCTCTTTCTCGTCCAGGACATTCCCATTGCTGTTTACGCTTATGCCCATCAGTGCAGCTCCCAGGGGTGAACGGGCGAAACAGACCCCATACCCATCCTTTGCCTGGGTCGGACCGTAGGTGTCCGAGACCGGCCACGTCCAGCCTGCTTTGGCTTCCCAGCGCAGGTCCTTGGGCATCTTCGGTGTCGAGGACGTATCCCCCACGGGTACGTCGCAGCCTTCCTTCGCCACCGGGCTGGCAGCCGGGGAGGATTCCCCGGCTGCCCCTGCCTTGGGGTCGTCCTTGGCCGGATTCGCGATGATTAGAACGGCCATGCCGGCGATGAGGACCAGGATGATGATCGAGACCCACAACGTGATCGTTTTCCTACGCGGGGAACGTTCCCGCTCGTTCTTATTTGCCGACATAGCGACTTACCCTCCTTTGCCTAGAGTCCGAGGAAGATCGGAGCGATGACTCCGGCCAAGCCGAAGAGCACGGCACCGGCGATCCACCAGCCGACCTTGCCGATGAATTCCGCGCCCTGGCCGTGTTTGTGGGAGAAGAATCCTCCGATGGCCACGAACAACAAGCCGATGATGGCGATGCCGCCGCCGATGCCCTGGACCCAGAACACCACCGTGTCGATCGAGTTGGTCACTTCCGGGGGTAATGGCTTGGGCTTGGCCATGATGTTGATGGCGTTGGCGGCGTACAGGTTGATGGTGTTCATTTGGTTTCTCCTTCGGTGTAGACGCCGTGGTTGGTCAGCGTCGTGGTGAGTTTGGAAAGTTCCTTGGCAGGAAGATCGGTAGGTGCGGTGGTCACCGCACGTTTGAGTAGTAGTCCCGGCACCCAGGGGGTGTGGGCCAGGGGTACGGCCCCGGCGAGGATCCTCAGCTCGTCGCTGAGCCTGCGAGGCGGATTGGCAGGGCCAGCGGCGACAACCAGGGCGGCAGTGAACGTGTCGGCCCCGTAGTCCGCCAGAACGTTCTTGGCGGCGCTGATCCCGTCCATGCTGGCGCGCAGGACCAACACCACAGGCCCGGTGTCCGTCTGCCGGTCTGCCGCCCATGAGTCCACGTTGCCTCCATCGGAGCCGCCGAGGATCCGGGACCACACCGTGGCCCCGGCCCCGCCATGCGCGGCCACCAGGACCGGGCACTGTTGCCTGTTCTCCGGTGTCTCGCTCTCCGCTGGTGCTTCCTCGTGTGCGGGTTCAACCGGTGTGGTCTCAGTCGGTGTTGGTGTCGGGATGGAACGAGCGGCCAAGAGCCATGGATTGGTGGGCTGGTTGGTATCCATGCGCTGCCCCGCCTCCTGATCGGTGTCCTGGGCGGTGCCTTGATGGTTGTTCATCGTGTTCACAGGCCCTGCGCCACTGCTGCCGTTGCCCGCAGCCATGCCCGTCGTGATGCCTTGGAAAGTGCGTCGTGGACGATGCGACCGGACTTCAGGGCCGGGTCGAAGGGAACGGTGACGACCTCGCGGACGTAGGGACGGAAGCCTTCGGCAATGCGTTCGGCCACCGCAGTTTCCCCGGGCTGCCATTCGGAGACGATGACCACGGCGTTCTCGGCCAGCTTCGCGGCGTGCTCGTCGCGTTCATGCAATGCCTTCAGCAGCAGCAGGGCTGCTTCGGCACGGTCCTCCATGGTGGTGGTGGGGACCACGAGCTGGTTGGTTTGTTCGATCATGCGTGCCCAGTCGGAGCCACGATCCACGTTGCCCGAGTCCATGACGATCAGCCGGTAGTACTTCGCCGCTACCCGGTGGATCACGTCCACGTCGTCCCCGGTCGTCACGTGAGTGCCGACCAGGCTGTCATCGGAGCGCAGGACATCGAACTTATCGGCCGGCTGGTGGTGGACGTATCGGGCCATGTGCCCGGAAACCGCCTCGGTGGAAAGCAGGGCATCGGCGTTTTCGAGCACATCGAGGACCGTGGCCTCGTGCCCGCCCTGCTCGGTGCGCCAGCCCAGGGTGCCGACCTCGGGGTTGCCGTCGTAGGCCAGCACTCCCCCGCCGCCATAGCGGGCGAACGTCGCGGCCAGGTTCTTCACCGTCGGGGTCTTATTCGCCCCGCCCTTGCGGTTGGCGACCATGATCGTCCGGGTCCCGGCCCAGTGCCTGGAAACAGCGGTCACGTCTGCGCGTTCAGACAGTTCAGCAGGAGAAGGAGCCACCCGCACACCGAGCTTGGCCAGCCAGCCGCGAAATCCGCGAGTGGCCGGCTCAACGGCTGCGTTGGTCGTCAGAAACGATTCGGCTTCCCGCAGTGACCGCCGGGTCGGCTGTTCATCATCGCCACTGTCAGTCGCTGGCTCGGTGTCCGTCACGGCTTCCGGCTTCTGCACGTCTTTGACCAGCGCGGTTTGCTCGGTCGTCGTTTTACTGGTCTTCCCGGTCCTGGTGGGCGTCACCAGGATCTCCTCTTCCTGAGCACCGCTCTTTTCTTCTTCGGGTTCTACTTCCCTCTCCGGGGAGACCAACAGGCCGGTGAGCCCGTCCTCGTCCATGGTGGATACGCGCACGGGCCTGGCATGTGTACCGGCAACCTCGAACACACGGGTCATCAGCTTGGTGCGCAACTCTGCAGAGTCAGCGGCTGTGAAGTGCTGCTCCGTGCCGTCGACGGTGAGCACACCGGTGTTGTCGGTGTTGATGATCGCGCTGACCACCGGTTTGGTTTGGATCAGTGACTGGTCAATGGCCATCAGGGGGACCCTCTTTCTTCGCTTTGGGTGGGTTGCGGGGTGTATTCGGGGGCCGGGTCGTCAGGTTCAATGGCCTCGACCAGCCACGGCTCGCCGGCCTCGTCCTGGACCATGACGACCTGCCACGGTCCGTCGTTGGTCTTGAAGCGCACAGTCACGACCTGCGGGTTGTGCTCGTCCTGGCTGGCCGTGGACTTGTCATTGACCTTGTCGAACGAGACACGGGCCGGGTCGGTGTATTGAGCCTCG
>JBBSRM010000011.1:0-28075 GCA_038243055.1 Actinomycetales bacterium | reverse complement strand
TGATCTTGGCTTCGATTTCCTGGCCGATGTACGGAGCCAGATCGCGCACACGGCGCATCTCGACCAGCGATGCCGGCAGGAAGCCGCGCAGGCCGATGTCCAGGATGAGCCCACCCTTGACCACCTCGATGACGGTGCCGGTGACGACGCCGTCCTCTTCCTTGATCTTTTCGATGTCGCCCCAGGCGCGCTCGTACTGTGCGCGCTTCTTGGACAGGATCAGGCGGCCTTCCTTGTCCTCCTTGGTGAGGACGAGGGCCTCGACGTTGTCGCCGACGGCGACGACGTCGCCCGGATCAACATCGTGCTTGATGGAAAGCTCGCGGGAAGGAATGACACCCTCGGTCTTGTAACCGATGTCGAGCAGGACTTCGTCGCGGTCGACCTTGACGACGGTGCCTTCGACGAGGTCCCCATCGTTGAAGTACTTGATGGTGGCGTCGACAGCTGCGAGGAAGTCTTCAGCGGTACCGATGTCGTTGATGGCGACCTGCGGGGTACCGGTCTTCTCGTTGGAGGTGATGGTCATGTAGTAGGGGCTCCGATGTGGATAGAAACGTCAGTCGGAAGGCCGGAAGTCCCGGCATATTCCGAAGATGGAACTGAAATTGTTGCGAGACAGGGCATGCAATACCCCGGCAGTCGCCTTATCAGTTTAGTCCCCAGCACACGAGCGGTCAAAACGTCGGGCGCGTCGCCCCGGCGCCGATCCCGTCGTGGCTCCGCGGCCGGAACCAGGCCTGGAAACCAGACCTAGAAACCGTTGATCGTGTAGGGGGCCCGACCCAGGTCCAGCAACCGGGCCGCAGCCTCCACTGCGTCCTCGTTCGTGGCGAGCACCCGTCCGGCGGCTGCCAGCGTCCGCACGCCGGTTCCGCCTAGATATAGCGAGCCCAGCAAGGCGATATCCAGTTCCAGATCCGCCGGTTCGGAGGGATCGGTTTCGACCTCCACCGATCCGACTCCCCCGTCGACGACCAGGTGGTAATTTCCCGTCGTATACCCCTGCGGGTCGGTGATGCGCAGACGCAAGGACCCGTCGGTGGCGTATTCGCGGGCGGCCAACGCCGCGGGAACATCCAGGATGCGCAACCACAGCAGGTCCTCGGTCTCCGTGACCGCGACCTTGCGCGGGTCATCCAAGGACCAGGGCAGCGGGTCGTCGGGGGCTGCTGCGTCATAGACGACCCGCTCGATGAGGTCGTGGGCGCCGAGGTAGCGCCAGAGTTCACGCCGGGCGGCAGCGCTGGTGGCGACCAAGTCACGGACCTCCATCGTCAGCGGCGTGGTATCCCACCCGGCGAAGGCATAGGTCAGGAAACCCCGGGCGACCCCGTCGGCATCCAGGTACACCGCCGCCCGCAGGGCCGGATCGTCCTTGGCGGCGTCGGGGGCCAAGCGGGCGGTGGCGCGCAGGGTGTACGCCTCCTGGCGTCCGATGGAGCCGCGATGGGTCGCGTGGAACTCCTCGAAAAGGGAAGGAGCCAGCTCGAGCAGGGCCGAGGGGTCCACGGCAATGACCGTGCCTTCGGGCTCCGCCACGATGGTCAACCCGCCCTTCACGTCGACCTTGACCGTGTCCAGGGTGGTGGCCGGGCCGAAACCGAACCTGCCGTAGATCGTGCCTTCCGTCGCTGTGAGGGCTGCCATGGGCAGACCCGCGGCGCGGGCGCGGTCCAGCGAATCGGTCATCATCCGGCGCAGGATGCCGCGCCGGCGGTGGCTCGGGCGGACGGTGACCACGGTGATCAGGTGGCTGTCGAGCATCCGGCCGGCACCGGTGTTCAGCGTCTTGGTGAACTCGGCGAACGTGGCCACCGGGATGCCCGGATCCAACGACGGGGCCGGGGCATCGTCGTCGTACACCCCCAGCAGTCGACGGCCGTCGACCCGGTAGGAGGCGGCGATGCGCGCTGTTTCGGCGGTGCTGTAGGGCTGGGCGTGGAACCCGGTGCGGACCGCACGGAACCAGTTGGCGGTGCGTGTATCCGGGGCCGGTTCGACTTCCCCGGCGGCGGGCAGGAGCCCGGCGTCGAAGATTTCGTGGCGCAGGCCGTTGGTTTTGGTGGTCGAGGTGTTCATCAGTGCGCTGCCTCCTGCCAGCTGTGCCCGGTGCCGATCTGGACATCGAGCGGGACCGAGAGCTCTGCCGCGGTTCCCATTTGAACGCGGACCAGTTCGGTCACGGCTTCGAGTTCGCCGGGGGCGACTTCGAGGACGAGTTCGTCATGGACCTGCAAGAGCATGCGGGAGCCCAGCTTCTGCTCATGCAACCCGGCAGCGACCCCGAGCATGGCGCGTTTGATGATATCCGCAGCCGTCCCCTGGATCGGCGCGTTCAGCGCTGCACGTTCGGCCATGTCACGAAGCTGGCGGTTGTCGCTGGCCAGGTCTGGCAAGTAGCGGCGGCGTCCTTCGATGGTGGAGGTGTAGCCGTCCTTGCGCGCCTGGTCGACGACCGAACGCAGGTAGTCGCGCACGGCTCCGAAGCGGGTGAAGTAGTCCTTGATCAGGCCGCGGGCCTCGTCAACGGGAACATTCAACTGCTTGGAGAGCCCGAAGGAGCTGAGCCCGTAGGCCAGTCCATAGGACATCGCCTTGACCTTGGACCGCATTTCGGCGCTGACCTCGGCAGGTTCGACGCCGAAGACGTGCGAACCGACGAAACGGTGCAGGTCCTCCCCGTCCTTGAACGCCTGGATCAGGGCCTCGTCTCCTGAGAGGTGGGCCATGATGCGCATTTCGATCTGCGAATAGTCGGCGGTCAGCAGGGTCTCGTACCCCTCGCCGACCACGAAGACCTCGCGGATGCGTCGTCCGGCTTCGCTGCGCACCGGGATGTTCTGCAGGTTCGGGTTCAGCGACGAGAGCCGACCGGTCGCCGCGACGGTCTGGGCGTAGGTGGTGTGGATCCGCCCGTCCTCGGCGAGGGACTTCTTCAGCCCCTCGACGGTCTGACGCAGTTTGGTGGCATCACGGTAGGCCATCAGCGAGGCCAGGAACGGGTGCTGCGTCTTGGCCAGCAGGTCTCCCAGTGAATCGGCGTCGGTCGTGTAACCGGTTTTGATCTTCTTGGTCTTGGGCAGTTCGAGTTCCTCGAAGAGCACGACCTGCAGCTGCTTGGGCGAGCTGAGGTTCACCTCGTGCCCGATCGATCCATAAGCTTCGGCGGTCGCCGCATCGATGGTGATGGTGAAGTCAGCCAGCAGATCATCGAGCTGTTGGGCGTCGATGGCGATTCCGGTGCGTTCCATGTCGGCCAGCACGACGGACAGCGGCAGCTCCATTTCCGCCAGCAACGTGGTCGCTCCGCGTTCGAGGACCTGTCCGGCCAGATACAGGCTCAGTTCCCTGACGATGTAGGCGGCCCGCACCGCAGCTGCCGAATGACCGGCCCCTTCGAGTTCGAGCGCCAGCTGCCCCTCCTGTGCCTGTTCCTCGGCTTCGAGGGTCAGTCGCAGGTGGTGCTGGCCGATATCGGCCAGTTCATGGCTGCGCCGATCCGGCTGGATGAGGTAGGCGGAGATCATCGTGTCGTCCACGACTCCGCGCAATTCGATCCCGCGTTCGGCCAACAGCTTGTAGCTGGTCTTGAAATCATGCAGGGCCAACTTGTAGTCACCGCTGGCGAGGATGGTGCGCAGGGCACCGTCCGCTGCTTCGTCGAGCTTCTCCAACCCGATATAGCCGGTCGCCGATTCGGCGGCCAGCGCGATGCCCACGGCGTCGTTCCCGCCGGCGGCCGTGCGCACGGTATCCAGATGCACGGCGATCAGGTGTCCACCCTGCGCGCGGAACCAGCTGGTCAGTGCCTCGGCACCGTCCAGGTCGGTCGGTTCGGGGATCTCCATCTCCGGTTCCGGTTCGGAGTCGTCGGCACCGAAGAGGTCGAAAAGGCGCTTGCGCAACGTGTTGAACTGCAGGGCGTCGAAGAGCTCTTCGATCGCGTCCTGGTTGGGGTGTTCCAGTTCCAGCGCACCGAGCTCGACCGGCAGATCCAGGTCGGTGAGCAACCGGTTCAGCCGCCGGTTGCGGCGGACGTCGTCCAGATGCGCGCGCAGGGATTCACCGACCTTGCCCTTGATCGCTTCGGCCTGGTCCAGGATCCCTTCAAGACCCCCATAGAGGTTGATCCACTTCGCGGCGGTCTTGGGCCCGACGCCGGGGACCCCCGGCAGGTTGTCGGCGGTCTCCCCGACCAGTGCCGCCAGATCGGGGTACTGTGCCGGCTGGACGAAGTACTTGGCCTCCACGGCTGCCGCGTCCATCGGCGGGATGTCGGAGATGCCCTTCTTCGGGTAGAGGACGGTGGTCTTCTCGGTGATCAGCTGGAAGGCGTCCCGGTCCCCCGAGACGACCAGCACGTCCCATCCCGCGCCTTCGCCGACCTGGGCCAGCGTGGCGATGATGTCGTCGGCCTCGAAGCCGTCCATGGTGATCGAGGGGATGTTCATCGCCTCCATGACCTTCTGGATCAGGTCGATCTGACCGTGGAATTCCTCCGGCGTCTTGCTCCGGCCGGCCTTGTACTCGCTGTACTCCTCGGAACGGAACGTCGGGGTGTCCAGATCGAAGGCAACCGCCACGTGGGTCGGTTTGCGCTGTTCGATCATCTTGATGAGCATCGAGACAAAACCGTAGACCGCGTTGGTGTGCTGTCCGGTGTCGGTGGCGAAGTTTTCCGCAGGCAGCGCGTAGAAGGCACGGAAGGCCATCGAGTGGCCGTCGATGACGAGCAGGCGGGAAACGTCATTGGCATCGGTTTTGGTTGATTGACTCACAGGTGCCAGCCTAGTTCCCATGACGGACAAAGACACACGCGGCGCTGCCGCCACCGCAGGGCACGACGCCGGCTCGAATCCTTTCGAGGAGCAGCTCGCACGGCACCAGGTGCCACGGCAGATGTGGCCGATGCTCAGCGGGCACGGGGTCGGGCCCCTGGTGGAGAAGCTGGGGATCATCTTCGAGGGCATCACCGCCGAACGGGTGGTGGCCACGATGCCGGTGGAGGGCAATCAGCAGGTGGCCGGGATCCTGCACGGCGGGGCGAGCGTGGCGCTCGCCGAGACGCTCGGCTCCTTCGCCGCAGCCGTGCATGCCGGTCCCGGTGGCCGCCCGGTGGGCGTGGACATCAATGCCACCCATCATCGCGCCGGGATCTCGGGGCTCGTCACCGGAGTGTGCACACCCATCCATCTGGGCCGCAGCACCACAACGCACGAAATCATCATTTCCGACGACGCCGGCCGGAGGGTCTGCACCGCCCGGATCACGAACATGCTGCTGGGCCCCTCGTGAACCGCGGCCGGGACGAACCGGCCGCTTCCGGGGCCCACGCCCCACGCCGGATCCTCGTCCATGGAGTGACCGGTTCGGGGAAGTCGAGCCTGGCCACCGAATTGGGTCGACTGACCGGGTTGCCGGTGCTTCTGGCCGACGAGGAAATCGGTTGGCTACCCGGGTGGACCCAACGTCCGGCCGAGGAACAGCGCCGGATCGCCCTGGAACGGGCGTCGGCCCCTGTCTGGGTCTTCGATACCGCCTATGGGCCGTATCGCGGCGAAATCGCCGAGCGGGCCGATCTACTCCTCTGCCTGGATTATCCGCGGTTGGTTTCGCTGGGCCGGCTGGTCCGCCGGAGCATCCGCCGGGTCCTTACCGCCGAACCGGTGTGCAACGGCAACGTGGAGACCTGGTCACGCCTCTTTGCCGCCGACTCCATCCTGGTGTGGCACTGGCGTTCCTTCGCGCCCAAGCGCGTGCAGATCGATGCCTTCCTCGCCGCCTACGGCCCGGCGAAGGTGGTCCGTTTCAGGAGTCCACGCCAAACACGGAGGTGGTTGCAGCTGGTGAAGGCAAACGGCCGCATCCCCGCGGGTCGTGCGGGGGATGCGGCCGACTGATACGGGTGGGGCCTACGCAGTCTTGCGCTTCTTCTTCCTGGCCGAATCAAGGATCAGGGCCAGACCGATGCCGAGCATCCAGAAGTCCTTGGCGATGACCGTGCCCTCCTGCGTGGGGCGCAGCCCGTCATCGCGGGTCATGCCCGGGGTCTTCAGGTACATCGTCGCCATGGACGCGGAGAAGGCCGTGAGCCCGAGGCCGGCCAGACGGCTGGGCACGAACGGCAGCAGCAGGGAGGCCCCGAGGGCGATCTCCGCCGCGCTGAGCACCTTGCCGAACTGTTCCGGGTCCAGGTCGGCCAACTGCGGAAAGGCGGAGGCACCCATCTTCTGGAGGCCGGCCGCCGCTTCGGGCTCCAACTGCAACTTACCCACCCCTGAGTTGAGGATGAAGGCGCCGGTGGTCAGGCGCAATGGCAGGTGGCTGAGTTTCATGGGTCATGTCCTTTCGCTGCATACGGAGGTAGTGATCGAGCCTAGGACCGCTGGCGGTGTCGCGCCAATCGGGGTTCAGTAGCCGCCACGGGGCACGGAAGGGGGCTTGGCGACGTCGTACCGGGTTTCGCGCACTCCCCTGCCGAATTCACGGCTTGAGGTGGGGGTGAGTCCCATCGGTGCCCGCAGGCTCGCCAGCGGGCGTCCTCCGCCCAAAAGGAGTGGAATGGTGAACAGGATCAATTCGTCGAGGTGCCCGGAGTCGACCAGCTGTCCGGCCAGCCCGCCGCCACCGAGCACCCAGACGTCCTTCTCCCCGGCGTCAGCTGAGATATCGCCCGCCCATTCCCCGACGTCACCGCGGATGAAGGTGAGGTCGGCTCCCGCCTCGGCGGCCAGTTCCCGATGGGTGAAGACCCAGCAGGGGGTATCCGTATACGGCCAGGGAGCGCCGGTGTTGCTCATGTGGTTGCCCAGCCAGCGGTAGGTGTCGGCCCCCATGACCACGGCGCCGATCTCTTCCAGGAAGGCAGCGGCCGGGTCGTGGAACCCCACGTGGTAGTCGTCGTAGGTGGTCAGCCAGTCCAGCGAGTCATGCTCATCGGCGATGTATCCGTCGACGCTGGCTGCTACGAAATAGCGGAAGCGGGTCATGGCCCCATGTTGCCATATCGGTTCCGCCGGCCCACCGGCCGCGGGTCAGTGCCCGCCGGAGCCACCGAACTGCGGCACGATCAGGTAGATACCCAGCAGCACCAGGCAGCCGCAGAGGACGAAGCAGACGATGGCACCGGACTTGGCGACGATGGCGCCCCGGCCCCGGCCTTCGTCTTCGGCGACCGCCTTCAGCCTCACCGCGAAGGAGTAGAGCGCCACGAGCGATAGGGAGCCGACAAGGGTCACGACCGTGACGGTCAGGAACGAGAGCCATTCAATATTCATCGGTTCTCCTCCGTGCCCCGTGCCTCGCGCTCTGGCGCGGAGGCATCCTTGGCCCGGGGGCCGGATGTCGACGCCGTCGGAACCGTGGCCTTGCCGTTGGCTTCCTTCTTCTTGTTCTTCTGCGCCTTCTTGAGCTCGCGGACCATGCGCTCGGCCTCGGCACGCTCGGCTTCACGCTGGCGTTTGCGCATCTTGCGGCGCTGCTTCTTCGTCGGGATGCTGATGGCACCACCGGCTTCATCGACGTCCGAGACCCCGTTGTGCGGGCCGATGATGTCCTTGCGGGCGAGCCACCAGATCAGCAGGACGACGCCGAACCCGATGACGGCAACCAGGACGAGGCCAGCGGTCCCGAAGTAGGTCAGGGCAGCGGCCAGGGCGCCGACGATGGCGGCACACGGCAGGGTGAACAGCCATCCGGTGGCGATCTTCCCTGCGGTACGCCACTGCACGGTAGCCCCCTTGCGGCCCAGGCCCGAGCCGATCACCGAACCCGAGGCCACCTGGGTGGTCGAGAGGGCGAAGCCCAGATGGGAGGAGGCCAGGATGGCCGCGGCGGTCGAGGATTCGGCCGCGAAACCCTGGGCCGGCTTGACCTCGGTCAGGCCGGTGCCCATCGTGGCGATGATGCGCCAGCCACCGACGTAGGTTCCGAGGGCGATGGCCAGCGCGCAGGCGGCGATGACCCAGAAGTGGACGTGGCTTCCCGAGGTCTGCAGGTTGGAGGCGACCAGGGCCAGGGTGATGACACCCATCGTCTTTTGTGCATCGTTGGTGCCGTGGGCCAGGGCCACCAGCGAGGAGGAGAACACCTGGCCAACGCGGAAGCCACCGCGTTTGGGCGAGGAGACACCGGACGGGCGCTTGGTGACCCAGTAGGCCAACTTGGTGCACAGGTACGCGGCCAGACCGGCGATCAACGGGGCCAGCAATGCTGGTAGCAGCACTTTGGAGATCACGGTTCCGTAGTTGACGACGGAGAAACCGGCACCGGCGATCGCGGCACCGATGAGTCCGCCGAACAAGGCGTGGGACGAACTGGAGGGCAGGCCGAGCAACCAGGTCAGCATGTTCCAGACGACGGCGCCCATGAGGCCGGCAAAGATGATCTCGGGTCCAATGGAGAACCCATTGTCCCCTTCGTTGATCAGGCCGCCGGAAATCGTGGTGGCGACCTCGGTGGAGAGGAAGGCACCCACCAGGTTCAGGACCGCGGCCAGGGCCACTGCCGTCTTGGGCTTGATGGCACCGGTGGCGATCGGGGTTGCCATGGCATTGGCCGTGTCGTGGAACCCGTTCGTGAAATCAAAGAACAGAGCCAGGGCAATGACCAGGACAACGATGAGTGGAATTTCCATCTAGGAACCAATCTTGAGATGGCAAAAGAGCGCGGTCGTACCGCAGGGAGTAGTTCGACCCGGAAGTCATACCATGGTCACACATTCGCCACCCACGGCGCACATTCATCTTAGGGCCGGCGGGGCACCAGATAATTCCATGGCTCCTGCGGCGGGGCGTTGCGTGCAAGTTCGGCCGCCGGGTCGTAGTCTCCTGTCATGGCTAGATTCTTCGATGTCCACCCCCAGGATCCGCAACCCCGTGCCCTCGGACAGGTCGTTGACCTGCTGCAGGACGGCGCGCTGATCGCCTACCCCACCGACTCCTGCTATGCGCTGGGTGCCCAATTGGGCAACCGGAAGGCCCTGGATCGGATCCGCACCATCCGACAGCTTGATGACAAACACCACTTCACCCTGATGTGCAGCAACTTCGCACAGATGGGGCGGTTCGTGGAGATGGGCAACGCGGTCTTCCGGAGTTTGAAGGCGGCCACGCCGGGCAGCTACACCTTCATCCTCAAGGCCACCTCCGAGGTGCCCAAACGTCTGCTGCATCCGAAGAAGAAGACCGTCGGGGTCCGCATTCCGGACCACCGGGTCGTCCAGGCCCTGCTGGCAGAGCTCGGCGAGCCGTTGCTCTCGACCACGCTGCTGCTGCCGGATGAGGACGAACCCCTGACCCAGGGGTGGGAGATCAAGGAACGTCTGGACCACCAGGTCGACGCCGTCATCGACTCCGGGGAATGCGGCACCGAACCGACGACCGTGGTGGACTTCTCCAGCGGGGTGCCCGAGATCGTCCGGGTCGGCATGGGCGATCCCTCGCCGTTCGAATAGGCCCGCTGGGTCAGGTCCGGTCGGGGCCCTCACCCGCCGGTGATCACCTGAACGCCGGGATACCGGTGATGTGGTTGCCCAGGATCAGGGTGTGGACCTCGTCGGTCCCCTCGTAGGTGCGCACCGATTCGAGATTGTTCGCATGGCGCATGGGCGAATGGTCCAAAGTGATTCCGTTGCCCCCCAGGATGGCGCGGGCATCCCGGCAGATCCGGATCGCCTCGCGACAGTTGTTCAGTTTTCCCACCGATATCTGTACCGGCTCCAGGGTTCCTGCATCCTTGAGCCGTCCGGTGTGGATGGCCAGCAGCGTGCCCTTCTGGATCTCCAGGAGCATGTCCACCAGCTTGGCTTGGGTGATCTGGTAGCCGGCCAACGGCTTATCGAACTGCATCCGTTCCTGCGAGTACGCCAGCGCGGCCTCGTAGGAATCCCTGGCCGCGCCCATGGCGCCCCAGATGATCCCGTAGCGGGCCTCGTTCAGGCAGGAGAACGGACCGCGCAGCCCCTTCGCGCCGGGCAGCAGCGCCGAATCCGGCAACCTCACGTCCTCGAAGGTCAGATCGCATTGGATGGAGGCACGCATGGAAAGCTTGGGCTCGATCACGGTGGCGTTGAAGCCCTCGACATCGGTGGGCACCAGGAAGCCGCGGATGCCGTCGTCGGTCTTGGCCCAGATCACGGCGACCTGGGCGACGGTGGCCAGCCCGATCCAGCGTTTGACTCCATTGAGGACCCAGCCCTGGCCGTCGTGCACCGCGGTGGTGGCCATCGCCGAAGGGTCCGAACCCGCAGTGGGCTCGGTGAGTCCGAAGCAACCGATGATTTCCCCGGCTGCCATGCCCGGCAGGTAGGTGTTCTTCTGCTCCTCGGAACCGAACTTGTGGATCGCCGACATCGCCAAGGACCCCTGTACCGACACGAAGGTCCGCAGACCCGAGTCGCCGGCTTCGAGTTCCATCGCCGCGATCCCGTATTCGACGGCGGTGCGGCCCGGGCAGCCGTAACCCTGCAGGTGCATGCCCAGCAATCCGAGGCTGCCCATTTCACGGGCTAGCTCCACGGGGAAGTAGGCGTCTTCGTACCAGGTGGAGATGTTCGGGCGGATCCGTTCGTCCACGAACGCCCGGACGCTGGAGCGCAGTTCGAGCTCCTGGGCAGTCAGTAGACCGTCAAGGTCGAGCACATCGGAACGGGTGGCATCTGGAAGCTGGGCGGTCATCATTCTCCTTTGAACGTCTACAGGGCGATCATACGGTGCTTCGCCCCGAGCTCGTGGACATTACCGGCCCCGGTGCTTGCCGTTCAGTATTTGACGCCGACGTAGAGTTCCGGAGCGCTTTCACCAGGTTCGCCGAACTCGTCGACGATGCGATTGGCCAGCGGCTGGAGGAGCAACCGCCCGAACTGGCGGACGATCGTCGTGACCGTCTGCTCCGTGACGCTGCGATCCGTCGAGACCATTCCGGCCCCGCGCAGGAAACGTGTTTGCTCGGCCGTCAACGCCGCCAGCCGGCTCAGGACGTCACCAGGGCGGCCCGCGCCATGCAGTAGCGAGCGTCGCAGGTAGTCGACGATCGTCGGGTTGGCGTTCAGCATCCCGGCCACGGCCTCATCCCGCAGGGCGAGGATCCGTCGAGCGGATCCCTCCTTCGGCAAGGGACTGAGCGTATCGGCGAAGAGTTCCACGACGAGGGTGTCCACGGCTTCCCGCAACCCGTCCTTCGTCCCATAGTGATGGGTGACCAGCCCGACGGTTACTCCGGCCGCCGTGGCGATCGCCCGCATGGAGGTGCCGTCCTCACCCTGCTGTGCAAACAGGGTGAGCGCCGCATTGCGGATCCGCGCCTTGGAGGTCAGGTCGCTGGGCGACCAAGCCGTTGCGAGGGCTGCCGGGTTCGTTTCCTTCGTTCTGTCCACAGGGCAATGCTAGACCACAAACTATTGAACGTTCGCACTGTCTGCTGTACAACTGTACAAAGAGTAATTCACGCCACAGACCTCAGGAGATTTCATGTCCCACCCGCTGTCAGGCGTTGTCATCGTCTCGGTTGCCATCAACCTCCCGGGGCCGCTGGCCGCATCCAGGCTGACCGAGCTCGGAGCGAGCGTCATCAAGGTCGAACCGCCACAGGGCGATCCGCTCCGGAGCGTCGCTCCTGACTGGTATGAGGAACTCGTCGCTGGTCAGGAAGTCGTTCCCCTGGATCTGAAGGACCCGTCCAACAGGTCCAGGTTCGAGGAACTTCTCGTCAACGCCGATGTGCTGCTCACCTCGATGCGTCCGTCCGCCCTCGCCCGGCTTGATCTCGTCGAGAGGCTGAGGAGCCGGGGCATCGCCCTCGTGGAGATCGTCGGACATGACGGCCTCCGGGCCGAGCAGCCAGGTCACGACCTGACGTACCAGGCAGAGCATGGAACGCTTCTTCCCCCGGACCTGCCTCTGGTGCCGGTTGCCGACGTGCTCGGTTCCGAACGCGCAGTGGTCGCCACACTTTCGGCGCTCCGCCAGCGCGATCAGGGGGCCCGGGACGTCCACGAGAGGGTGGTCCTTGAAGAGGCGGCCCACGCCGCGGCAGCCGGCGTCCGACACGGTCTCACCTCACCCGGGGCTGTCCTCGGTGGCGCCGTACCGTCGTACGGCATGTACGCAACGGCCGACGGATTCGTCGCCGTCGCAGCGATCGAGCCCCACTTCGCCGAACGTCTCACCCGCCTCATCGGCAGCACGCGCGAGGAACTGACCCGGGCATTCGCCGCGCAACCCACCTCGTACTGGACGGCCCTGGGCCAGAATCAGGACCTTCCCCTCGTCGCCGTTGCACCACCCCTCACCGCACCAGCCGTTTCCGCTACCACCGCCGCACAGGAGTAACCATGCCCGACCTCGCAGGAATCCTCGCCCGCACCGCCCGGGGCTGCCCGGATCGCATCGCCCTGAGCTATCGCGGGGTGACCCACACCTACGCCGAGTTCGACGCCCGGGTCTCGCAGCTCGCCCATGAGTTCAAGGCACGCGGACTGGTCAAGGGCGACCGGCTCGTCCTCGTCTCCGGGAACAGCGACGCCTTCGTGATCGCCCTTTACGCCGGTCTACGCGCAGGTGCCATCGTCGTCCCCGTGAACCCGAAGTCGGCACCATTGGAAATTGACTACTTCCTCACCGACACCGAAGCGAAGCTGCTGGTCTTCGGCCAAGAGGTCGCGGAAACCATCTCCCGCTGGAAGAAGACCGTCGACAGCGAGGCCGACGTTCCGGCCCTGGCCCTCGGACCCGTGCCAGGCTACGAAGATGTCCTCGCCAGCTCGGCAGAGCAATCCACCGAGCTGCCGGACATCGATGTCGCCGAGGACGACGACGCACTGATCATCTACACCTCCGGGACCACCGGTCGCCCCAAGGGCGCACTCTTCGACCACCATCGCATTATCTGGGTGGGCATCAATGCCTGCGTGGGCTTCGGCCTTCGTGTCGGAGAACGGCTCATGCACGTCGCGCCGCTCTACCACTCGGCCGATCTCAATCTGGTGCTCGTCCCGGGAATGATGTTGGGATCCACCCACGTCATCCTGCCAGGTTTCGATCCGGAAGCCGTGCTCGAAACCATCGAGAAGGAACGAATCGGGTTCTTCTTCGGAGTACCCACCATGTACTCATTCCTCATGCGCTCCCCGAGCCTGGCCACCCGCGACCTGTCGAGCCTACGGATTTGCATGTACGGCGCGGCACCCATGTCCGCGGACGTAGTGAAAAAACTCGTCGCGGCACTGCCCGATGCCTGGATCGTCCAGGCTTGCGGTCAGACGGAAGGCGGGCCCGGCGGCATCATCCTCACCCACGACGAGGTGCTGGAGCGGCCTTCGGCAAGCGGCCGCTTCCCCATCGCCAACACCGAGGTTCGGATCGTCGACGCGAACGACAACGACACCCCCGCAGGCGAAGTCGGCGAGATGATCATGCGCGGAGAGACCATGATGAAGGGATACTGGCGCAAGCCCGACGCAACAGCCGCGACCTTCCGCAACGGCTGGATCCACACGGGAGATCTGGCCCAAGTGGACCCTGAAGGTTTTATCACCATCGTTGACCGGATGAAGGACATGATCATCACCGGCGGTCGCAACGTGTACTCCGCCGAGGTCGAAAACGCCCTGGCGGGCCACCCGGCGGTTGCCGACGTCGCCGTCGTCGGCCGTCCACACGAAGAATATGGCGAGACCGTGGTCGCCGTGGTGACAGTGCTAGAGGGCCAACAGGTGACGCTCGAGGAGTTATGCGATCACGCGCACGACCGCATCGCACACTACAAGCTGCCACGTGAGCTCGTGATCGCCCAGATTCCCCGAAACCCGTCGGGGAAAATCCTGAAGCATCGGCTACGGGATGAGCTCCTGAGCTAAGCCCAAACCACCGCACCCCGGGGCGACGGCGTGGCCACCTCGATGCTGCACCGGCCCGGGCGGTGCAACCCCTGGACACCCTCCAGACCGGGCACCGCGACGGACCTTCACCAACCGCGAAGCAATCGTCGTCGTCAGCATGGCCAAGGCCACCGTCATCGAGAGAATCTGAAAAGGAACATCATGGATGTCAAGGACCGTACTTTCCTCGTGACGGGCGGGGCGTCTGGCCTCGGCGAGGCGACCACCCAAGCCCTGCTCGAACGTGGGGCACACGTCGTCGTCGCCGATCTCACGGGCCCGGCACCGGAGGGTGCCCACTTCGTAGAAACCGACGTCACCAACACCGAACAGGTGGCCCGGGCCATGACCGTGGCCACGCAGCAGGACGCCCCGCTGTCTGGAATCGTGAACTGCGCGGGAATCGGGGCCGCCACGAAGGTCCTCGCCAAGAACGGCCCCCACCCGCTCGATGAGTTCCAACGGGTGCTTACGGTCAATCTGGCCGGCACGTTCAATGTCATCCGGCTCGGTGCCGAGGCCATGAGCGCCAACGAACCGGGTCAGGACGGTGAACGCGGAGTCATCATCAACACCGCCTCCGCGGCGGCCTTCGACGGCCAGATCGGACAGGCCGCCTACTCCGCGGCCAAGGGAGGGATCGTCTCCATGACCCTTCCGATCGCACGGGAACTCGCCCGGAATGGAATCCGCGTTGCGGCGATCGCACCGGGCCTTTTCCTCACTCCGATGATGGGCAGCCTGCCCGAAGCCGCCCGTGACTCACTCGGGCGCAAGTACCCTTCCCCTCCCGGCTTGGGGATCCTTCGGAGTATGCGGCCCTGGCAGTCCACATCGTCGAGAACCAAATGATCAACGGCGAGGTGATCCGTCTCGACGGGGCACTGCGCATGGCAGCCAAATGAAGGAGAACAGCATGCCCACGAATTCCCGGCCGATTGTTTCCGGCTACCCGGCCACCACGGGCGACGACGTCCAGCTCAACACGACCACGTTGATCCGCCATGCAGCCCGGACCCACGGGGACCGGGAGATCGTCTACCGGACCGCCAACGGCGACTGGGACCGGTACACCTACGCAGTTGCCTACGAACGGATGCAGCGCGGTGCCAACGCTCTTAGAGCGCTCGGCGTGGATCCGGGAACCCGCGTCGGTGTGCTCGACTGGAACAGCCGCCGCCACTTCGAGCTCTACTGGGCCATCCCTGGTCTGGCAGCCGTCATGGTGCAACTGAACCTCCGGCTCGGCCCCGAAGATCTGGCCTTTGTCATCGCTGACAGCGGCACGTCGGTCATCTGCGTCGATGAATCGCTCCTGCCGTTGGCGGAAGCCGTCGCCCCGTCGATGCCGGGCGTCACGACCTGGCTCATCATGTCCGATAAACCGATGTCGGATATCCAAACAACGTTGCCCAACGCCCATCACTACGAGGACCTCCTGGCCGAGAGCCCTCCAACCATCGACTGGCCAGAGGTCGACGAGCGGTCTGCCTACAGCGCGTGCTACACCACCGGAACGACCGGACGGCCCAAAGGCGTCTTCTACTCACATCGCGCGATCTACCTGCACTCCTACGCCATTGCCGCTAATATCGGCATGACGCTTGAGGACTGCACGATGCTGATCACCCCGATGTTCCACTGTCAGGCATGGGGCCTGCCACAAGCGGCAACACTCATGGCCAATAAGATCGTTCTGCCGGGCCGCTACCACGCAGAGGACACCGGACCGTTGACCGAAGCGCTCATTTCCGAGGGCGTGACCGTCACCAACGGGGCGCCAACAATCTTCTTGCCGATGCTGCGCTACATCGAAACGCTCGAGACAAAGCCGGACCTCGGCCGCCTGCGCATGCTGTCCGGGGCAACCGAACCACCCTTGGCGATGATGCGCGGCTTCGAGGATCTCACCGGCGCCGAAACCGTCCATGCCTACGGCGCCACGGAGACGTCGCCGCTCATTACGGTGAACCGGTACAAACCGAGCGTCCTCGCCCGCCTCTCCCCCGAGGAACTCCTGGAGCTCAAACGCAAGCAAGGACTCCCGGTCTCCAGCGTGGACGTCCGTCTCATCAACGCGGAAGGCGACGATGTCGCGTGGGACGGCGTGACCCAGGGCGAGATTTGTGTCCGCGGGCCGTGGGTCACTCGCAGCTATCACGGCATGTCCGTCGAGGACCTAGAGGACCGCTTCATCGACGGATACTGGCGCAGCGGCGACGTCGGGACCATCGACGCCGATGGTTACCTCAAGGTCACCGACCGCATCAAGGACGTGATCAAAAGCGGAGGCGAGTGGATCTCCTCGATCGACATGGAGAACTCCCTCCTGGACCATCCGGCGATCTCTGAAGCCGCCGTCGTCGGACTCCCGCACCCCAAATGGCAGGAACGCCCGTTCGTCCTCGTTGTCCCGACAGACGGTGCGGACGTGGCACTCCACGACGTACGCGAGCACCTCTCCTCCGCCTTCGCGCCCTGGCAACTCCCCGAGGCGATGGAGATCGTCACGCAAATCCCGCGCACGAGCGTCGGAAAATTCGATAAGAAGACGATCCGATCGGACTATGCCGGAATCTATGCCGAGCCATCAGCCGATGCCTGACCCAGGCGCTTTCGAACGGCAAACCTCGATTCACAGCAAAATTGGAGCAACAACATGATCTTGGACGATTACACGTCACCATGGCGGACCGAAGAACTCGATGACCTCAGGGACATGACGCGGACCTTCCTGAATAAGGAGTCGGTGCCCCACCACGCGCGCTGGGCCGAAGAGCATGCCGTCGACCGGGATTTCTGGCGACAGGCAGGTGAAGCCGGGCTGCTGTGTATCAGCATCCCGGAGGAATACGGCGGCGGCGGCGGTACCTTCGCCCACGAGGCGGTGATCATGGAGGAACAGGCCCGCATCGCCGACGATGCCTGGGCAAATGTCGTCCACAGCGCCATCGTCGCCCACTACATCGCGGCCTTCGGCACCGAGGAGCAGAAACAGCGCTGGCTGCCCGCCATGGCCTCCGGCGATCTGGTCGGCGCCATCGCGATGACCGAGCCCGGCACCGGCTCGGACCTGCAGAACATCCGCACCAAAGCCCGCCGCGATGGTGACGACTACGTGGTCAACGGTTCGAAGACCTTCATCACCAACGGAACCCATGGCAACCTGGTGATCATCGTCGCTCGCACGAGCGACGAAAAAGGCGGGAAGGGATTGTCTCTCGTCGTCGCCGAAACCGATGACCTCGCAGGGTTCGAACGCGGCCGCGTCCTGGAGAAGATCGGCATGCAAGGACAGGACACCCGCGAGCTCGCCTTCGTGAACATGCGGGTCCCCGCAGAGAATGTGCTGGGAGGCGTCGAGGGCAAAGGGTTCGTCCAGCTCATGCATCAGCTCCCCCAGGAGCGGCTTTCCATCGCCGTCGCCGCGGCTGCCGAATGTGAGGCCGCAGTTCGCGAGACGACGGCGTACGCCCACGATCGCGAGGCGTTCGGCCAGAATCTATTGGCCTTCCAAAACACCAGGTTCGTGCTCGCCGAATGTGTCGCGGACAGTCTCGCCGCCCGGACCCTCGTCGACCACTGCATCGCGCAGCATGTCACCGGAGACCTCGACGCGCCCACTGCGTCGCTGGCCAAATTCTGGTGCACCGATATGCAGAGCAAAGTCACCGACCGATGCCTGCAGATCTTCGGCGGCTACGGTTATATGAGGGAGTACCCCATCGCCCGGAGGTTCGCTGCCGCACGTGTTCAAAAGATCTACGGCGGTACGAACGAAATCATGAAGGAACTGGTTGCCAGATCACTATGACAACCAAGACACCCCGCCTTCCCGCCGAACAGATCCCCGTCGGCGAAACCTTTGAGTTGGGATCCCATGCGGTCACCGAAGAGGAGATCATCGGCTTCGCCTCCGCATGGGATAGCCAGTATTTCCACATCGACCCAGTGTCGGCCCGCGAGAGCGCCTTCGGGGGAATCATCGCCAGCGGTATCCACACCCTGGCGATGTATCAGCGTCTTTCCGTGACCGGCCTTTTTGACCGCTATGACGTCGTCGCCGGCAAGGAGCTTCGCCAGGTGCGTTTCCTCTGCCCGGTAAGGCCAGGGGACGTGCTGAGCGGGTCGGTGGTCATCGACTCCGTCGAACCCGACGGCCGGGGCCGGGCCACCGTCATCACCTCGGGGACCCTCAGGAACCAGAACGACGTCGTGGTCCTGGACCTGAAGGTCGAAGCACTGGTCTCCAGCCACGACGGCCAGTGACCGATCGCGACACCGTTGCGTGCCGGATCAGGACGTGAAGAAGCCCCGATCCCCGGTTATCCGGGGATCGGGGCTTTTCGGTGCCCGAGGTGGGACTCGAACCCACACATCTCTCGATATCGCATTTTGAGTTCCTGCCCCGGCGATTCCGGGCCGTCCATCCTCGTTCGTTTCCTTGTGATTCCGGGGAAGTTACTCAGTTACTCGCCCCTCACCGTCCACCCTCGTCCAGATTAACTACCCTCAGAACTACCCCCACCGAATAGACACCGGTCGGGCTATGCTGGGCAGATCATTGCAAACGACCCTTGGGGGGAAAACGTGAACCAAACACCGGAAACCAGCATCGACGGCGACAGCCAGCCCGAGGCCGCACCCACGGCCAAGAAGCGCTCGGTCATCGGCAAGTTCTTCAAAGGCCCCGAAGACCCAGCTGTGGCACTCTATGGGGTTTATATCCTGCACAAAAGCGGCGACCTTAGCAAAACGTTCGGTCAAGACAAAGGACGCCAGGCACTGACCGACGTGACCATCGAGTTGGAAGAAGGCTCGGAGATGTCCAAACGCGTCACCATGACCCGAGTCTTGGCCACCGGGATCTTCGCCCTCGCTCTGAAGAAGTCCAAGGGCGGCGAGAAATGGCTACTCATCGCGGGCCCCGACTTCGAGTGGTTTGAGGAAGTTCCCCGGAAGAAACAAGCCGACGCCATCAAGTTCGTCCAGGCCGTTCGCAAGGCCCAACGGGCAATGGCACGCTAACACCACGCAAAGAAGCGCCCCACCTCCGCGTAGGAGGTGGGGCGCTTCTTCTATTCCTGCAAGTGCTGCGGACCGTCGTAGGGCTTCGCCCCCGGTCCTGGGCGGTACTTCGTCACGGTAGTCATCTCATCGATCTGCTCCATCTGCGACTCCCCCTCAGGCAACTGCCCTGCGGTGAAGCCTGCATTACCCAGCGAGGTGGCCACCGACAGGACCACTGTGAGCGCGGCGACTGAGACTGCGTCTAGCCAGGAGACGTCGCCGATGCCGGCGGTGGCTCCAATGGCGTCCGCCCCGACGCCTGCGAGGGCGACGGCCACGAAGGTTTGGAAGAAGGCCTTGACGGCGCGTTCGAAAGCGCCGGTCCAGAATTGTTTGGTGAGCATGTGGGTCTCCTAGATTCCGAGGTACTTGCGAGTGATGGGTCCTGGGTCGCCGTCCGGTACGAGTCCGTGGTGGCGCTGGAAGTGCTTGAGGTTGAAGGTGGTCTGTTTGCCGATGTATCCGTCGACGGTCTGTTTGGTGTAGCCGTGCTTGCGGAGGGCGGTCTGGATTCGCTTGTTCAGGTCGAAGACGGTCTGGGTCTTCCCGCCCCAATGGCCGTCGGGGACGAGCCCGTGGGCCTCCTGGAAGGCCTTGACCGCGGCCTTCTGCATTGCCTCGTCGCGCCCGTCAAGGCGGCCCTTGTAGAGGCCCATCTCCTTGAGGGCCTTCTGGATCGCCTTATTGTCGGCCTTTGAGTTCCCGCCGCTTGCTGGGTGCTTGGAGGGCTTCTTGGCAGGGCTAGACACGCTACCGGCGGGCTTCACGGCTCCCGCTCCACCACCTACACCTGGACTGATCCCGTACTTGTTGAACAAGATGCGCGGGTTGAAGTGGGAGTTGAGGTTCTTATTCGACCACGTCTCGAAGTGCAGATGCGCGCCGGTGACCATGCCGGTGTCGCCCACGGTGCCGATGATTTCGCCCTGTTCGATCCACTGGCCAACCTTGCAGCCGGTGGTGTTCAGGTGCCCGTAGTACTGCACTGCGCCGTCGCTGTTTTGGATGCCGACGTGGTTGCCGGTCTTGGGGCCGTACCCGTGGCGGGGGTCACCTCGGTAGGAGCCGGTGCGGACGGTGAACACGCGGCCGGCGAACGCGGCGACGACGAGCGTCCCCTTCTTCGCGGCGATGTCGAGGCCGGCGTGGGAGGTCAGCACGCCGGTGGCAGGGTTGCGCCGGTTCTTCGACCATTCGGACGATACCCAGCCTGGGACGGGGTTGACCATTGTGCTCATGGGGGTGCTCTCTTTCGGGTTGGGGTCGGTGAGGTTGACGAACTCCGCCCACCGGCCGGTGAGTCGCATTCGGGACGGGCAGTTCTTCCCGGTCCAGTGCTCGTGCTGGACGACCGCGGAGCGGGGTAGCCCGTGTTCGGTGCGGAGCTCGGCGACCACTGCGGCGGCACGCGTGAACGCTTTGTCGTAGTCGCCGTCTGCGTTGACGCAGATCTCCACGGCGATGCTCGTCTCGCACCCTTCGCGGGTGCCGGCGTGCCAGCACTGGGCCGCGTCCGGGTAGGAGCGGATCGCCTCGTCCTCGTCCACCTGGATATGCCAGGACGCCTGTCGGACGTTGCCGCCTGACTGCAGGTTCGCGTGGGCTTGTGCGTTGGCCCCGATGCGGGGGTTGTCGGTCTCGTGAACCGTGATCGACGTACACGGATTTACCCCCTCATAGATCTGTTCGACACTCGTCACGAGCTGGTTTCTAATCACATGTGCCTCCCGGGCATGAGAAAGGGCCCCGACTCTTGTCAGGGCCCCTGGGGGTTCGTGTTTATTTGCCGAGTGTTGGTTTAGGCGGCAGTTCCGGCCAACGGCCGAGCTCCTCCTCTGGCACGCCGTACTCAATGGCTACCCGGCGCCACTTGGCCGCCTTCTCGGCAATGATGCGGCGGCGTTCGTCGGACCAATCACGGATGGCGATCGCGTCGTCCACCTGCTGCTTCAAGGAACGGTTCGTATTGCGTTCCTTCTCCGCAGCACCGGAGCGCCATTTGCGGAACTCCTGGAGGGAGACTGTGAGGAAACCCCCGGCCCCTCCCAAGATCCCGATGATCGGCCAGATGTTCCCCCAGTCCATACGGGCCTCACTTCCCGGGCTCGTACGAGTACGGCTTGATTCGTGCGTATCGTGCGATGAAGTGCAGCAGAGCGATGAGCACAAAACACAGCTGGGTGAGGCGGTTGACTTCAGAAGTGATCTGCAGAGTGGTAATGATCCCCGCATAGAGAGCCAAGGCAGTGCCACAGAGGACCAGTGCAGGTTTCTCTATCAACCATTTTCCCGTCGGGCAGGAGAACATGCCGGCCAGACCACCTATTAGCGCGAAGACTCCCCAGATCATGATGAAAGCGTTCCCGAACCGACTCTCGACAATGGCGGGCGGCGCTAGGAGCGTCACTGCCCCGCCAGCTGCACAAACAACGTAGATCAGAGTTTGAATGATCGTGACGAAACGGGGTTCCTGAATCCGAAACCAAATGCCTCTTGACCATCTGGATCTGTACATCTGCTCCCCTATTCGGATAAGTGACTGGTTACACGACCGCGGGTCCCCCCAACAGCTGATGGGGAGCGCAATGCTTCCTTGGAGTCGGATACAACTACCTGGTACTCGCCTATAGAGTGATCGCTCGACCAGGAGGAGAATCATGGGAAAAGGTACCCGCAATAGAAAAGCACGATCGGCGAAGGTTGCCGAGGAAATCCGCCGCCGCTCCACGAATGCGGCGAGCGTTCAAATGATCTGCCCAAAAACGGGCGAGTTCATCGACACGGGTGTCGCGATGGACCCAGCTTCTTTCGCTTCATCCGGCTTTGAAAACAACCGGACACAATGCCCACATTGCGGTCAGATGCATCGCTGGGGCGATCTGGAAACCACGCTAGCCAACTGACCTTGGCGCTGGCATGTGGAAGGTCCCCACCCATTGGCGGGGCCTTCCACATGATTGGGTTAGACGGTCAGGCGTGGGTCGTTCGTAATGATGCCGTCCACCCCGATGCCTATGAGCCAGTCGATCGTCGACTGATCGTCCACGGTCCACGCCCACAGATATGCGCCTGTGGCGTGCACGTCTGTCACCACCTGCTGCGTGATCGCCCGGTAATTGATGGCGATGCACTGTGCACCGGGAGTATACGGGGCGTCGAGGTTCATGCTGAACAAGTGCTGCGCGTTGATCCCGTTCGTGCGGGCGAAGATATCCGCATGTGAATCACGGAACGTCGCAAGGATGACCTGGTCCCGGTAGGGCCACACCATCTCGATTATCTGGTCCCGGGCCGGCCACCACTTCGTCTCGATCATCAGAACAACATCGGTGCCGCCGAATTCGTCCAGCACGTCTTGGAGGAACACGGCAGGTGCAGGTGGGCCGCCTAGCGGGTGCTTGACCCACAACGACTCCCATTCCTTGCGGGTCAGGTCCTTGAGCAACCCGGTCTTCCCGCCAACTGCCAGCCGGTCGATGCTGTCGTCGTGCCACATCACCAGGCTGCCGTCCCCGAGGGCACGCACGTCCATTTCCAGGACCATGCCCGGATAGTCCTTCACGATCTGCCGGAAAGCCACGATCGTTTCTTCTGGCAGGACCGCAGCCCCGCCCCGATGTGCTGCCAGGGCGGGGTACTTGATCCGCGAGACCGGTCCCCGGTCGACCGGCCGCACTGCCACGTCTTCGGCGGAGCCCAGTACGCTCAACGTGACACCTCCTAGACCAAGTAGTAGAAGATTCCTTCGAGCGAGATCCATGAGCGAGTCGTTCCTACGGGGTAGACCATGAGGTCGTTGGGGTTGGCGTTCGACCTGAACTCTACCCGGATCGTGTTTACCGCTCCGGTCGTCGCTGCCACGGTATTCACCGCTTGAGCCGGTCGTGCGCCGGCCGGAACTTCGAGGATGGGCAAGGTGACATCCATGTTCCCTCCAACGGTTCCGCGCCATTCAACTTTGCCGTCAGGCCACACCCGATACGCCGGCACGTAGCCGAACGACTGCGGCCCAAACCCCGGCTTGAAGGTCGTCACCGGAACCCACACCGGAACAGCACTGGATGACATACTCCCGTCGGCGTTGAATACCAGCGGCCCCCACTGGCCTGACCCATCGCCACGAGCCACGAAACCGCCAATCCTGGACTTGATGAGTCCGGGATCCGTGTTCGGGAGAGTGTTTGTTGCCGACGGTGTCGCCAGTGTCGCCCAGTTACTAGGCAAGACATCTAGTCGTGCCTTGGCTCCCGCCACGGATGCCACTAGATGGAAGTCGGCTCGACTTGGTGGGGTGCTCTTGCGTGCCAAGTAGAACCGCGCCCCGGTGACCCCCGGCGGCATTTCGCCGCCCGAGAGTTGCAACTCTGACCGGCGCATGAACATAAACCGTTGAGGCGGCCCTACCATTGTTTCGCGCCCCGATGGGCCTACCCATGACTGAGTCATCCACCAGTCGTCGGTATCCCCGGACGTGTCCTGGAAACCTGAGTAGCCGATCAAAACGCCGTCCGGTGTCAGGTGCCAGAACTTGCCTTTACCGTATGCGAGGCCGACGGTAGCGCCGTCGTGTGACGACCTCCACCCGCCTGCAGTAACAGCCGACCCGGCGGACGTGAACACGTTTGTTACCCCATTGGACCGAGACACAACTACGCGGGTTGCCCCGAAGTCGGCCGCCCCAATGTAGAGCCCGACGACGTCGGACTTATAGGAGAGCCCTGTCGGAACCCCGCTGGACTGGACGCCGGTTGTCTTGCTGTAGAACCTCCAGTCCAATTCGCCCGACGCCCGCGCCTGAGCGATAACAACACTGGCCCCGTCGGTCCCGATAGCGGGCTGATATTTGCCGGTCCCGTATTCGGTGTACTCCCACTCGCGCTGCTGCGTGCCACTCATCGAGTAGACGCGCACCCAACGCCGATCATTCATGCCCGTCTTCGGCCCGAGCAAAAACATTTCCGAGCCAATAACAGTTAGCCCGTTGCGGCCGATGAAGTCGCCCGTATTGAACGAGACACTAACCGCCCCGGCGTCCATCAGCCCCTCCACACGCCCACGGTTACCCGTCAGCGTGTCGAGGTCAACAACCCTCCACCATAGGCTGTTTGCGTAGGCCAGCCCTGCAATACGGTATGCGTCCGCAGGGACGCCTAACGTGGTCGTTTCGTAGGCGTCGCCCACGGTCGGCGGTGAGGCGGGAGCTTGCACCCCGGATTCGAGGACCATTGCGGCCCCGGATGTTATCTCATTCTCCGGTGCCTGGAACGACACACGGCCCGACGCGGTCAACGACTTAGCCTCAAGGTCGCCGCGGAACTGTGCCGTCGACCCGTCCGCCGGGATCCTGACCGTCACGTTCCCGTCATCGTCCCGAGACGTGTAACCGTTCTCGGTCAGCTGGAACCCTGCCCCGTCCCCTGGCGACTGGAAGATGGCACCCGTGATCACCATGCCGTCAATCGCGTCGGCTTCAAGCATGCCGGTCTTCACCCGCAGGAACTCGCCCAGCTTCGCGGACATTTCCTCAGATGCCGTGATCTTCGGTGCCGTGATCGACCCGGTCAGCATCGCGTTCTCACCAATGAATTCTTCGGCAATCGCAATCCTGGCTTTCACGACGTCGGTAAACAGCTTATTGATCACGGCTTCGGCCATGGTGCCCGTGGTCGCAAACAGATTCTTGATATCCACAGTCTGGAACGATGCCGTCTTAGCGGCGAACGTCTGCGCCACCAAATCATTGATGACGCCCGAGCTTGCCGACAATTTGCCGACGTCGAGGTTATCCACGGCTTCAGATGAGATGAGGCGCGGTGTCCACGTTCCCGCGATGCCCGCCCCGGTCTGCTCCCACGCCCCAATGATTCGGCCGCTACTGTCGGTGCGCCGCCAGATTGACCCGTTGGGGGCCTTGTTCGACGTCGTCGGCGCGGCCGCGGAAGAAAGATTCTTCCCGATGCCGTTGGTCATGGTCGTAGCCGAAGCGATGGCGTCGGTTTTCGCTTGCCCTGCCTTGGCTGTCGCGTCGGTTGCCGCTGCTGCGATCGCTGCGGCCTGCGCCGTGTTGGCTTTGGCTGTAGCGTCGTTCGCTGCTGCCGTTGTCGCGTCGGCCTTCGCTTGGTCGGCCTTGGCTGTTGCGTCCAGCGCGGCTGCTGTCTTGGCCGCCTCACGGGCTGCGTCGGCCTTGGTCGTCGCGTCGACCTTAGCTGCGTCGATCGCCTCCTGCTTGGCACCGGACGCAGATAGGTCCGATGCGGTCTTCGCTGCGGCGATAGCGTCCGTCTTAGCCTTGGTGGCCTTGGTCTGCGCGTCGGTCGCCGCTGATGCCGTGGCGTTGGACTCGGCCGTGTCAGCCTTCGCCTGAGCAATGATCGTAGACGCCGCTATAGCTGCCGCCTCGGCGGCATCGGCCTTCGCGATTGCGTCGGCCTTCGCCTCCGCTGCCGCCTGCGCTGCCTCTACAATGCCCGGGTCCTGGACCAGCCCCCAGCAACCGCCATTAGCACGAATGACTGCAGGCGGAACCGTTGCGTCGGTAGGCCAACCCAGTCGGGCCAACCCAACCTTCGCCTGCCCAATAAGGGCCAATGAGTCAGCCAACGTTACCCCCTAGTTTCGGTCTTCCGGTGCTTCGGTTTCCTGCGGCACGTCAGCGCAGATCGCACAGGTGCCAGTCGGGATGAACGGGTCAATGTCCAAGTGGATCGGCTCGCCTTGCTCGTCCAGTTCATGCTTCATGCGGACACCCCCGCCGGTGCAGTGGGCCATGGGTCGCTGGTGGCCCAAGTAATGGTTAGACGTAGGTACTTCCCGGTTGTGTAGTAATAGATCGAAAAATTGCCTGCGGTCGAGACGGCGATGCGGTGCATGTCAGCGGTCGCGTTGAGGTTTATCGTCGATCCAGAAACAGTGGAATCAGGTCGGAACCCGAATGGAATCATCCCTGCATGGGTGTAGGTTCCCGATCCCGATAAGACCAGAACATCCATGGTCATGGTGACCATGTTCCCGTTGCGACGTAGGAATAGGTCCCCAGACGTTCTGTCTGGCACCGAACCCGTGATCTTCCTTAGCCCGGTGTCCCCGTAGATCAGCTGCTCCCGGTTGTTCAGGTAGTCCCAAACCTTCACCGTGCGGCCGACGGTCTCGTCCACCATGTAGTAGCGGGTGTTCAACTGCCCGACCATCTCATTCATACGCGGCGCAGAAATTAGCTCCCCGTCCGTAAACTCGTTGATACTCATGCGTTGCACTCCTGACTGATGTACGTGTGGCCCGATGGTGTGACCCACAAACCCTTACCCGGTGTAACACCAGACGGCGGGGACGAACCGTAAGTGACCTGTCGGCCTTGAACAGTCTCCAACTCGGCTATCTGCCCGAAGGCGTCATTGATCCGGCCCGCGTCCGCAATCAGCCGGTCGTCGTGGTCTGATAGTTCCGACTCGGCCGTGTCGAGACGGCCATCCAATTCGAGCTTGGCTGCGGCGAGCTCTGCCGCTGCAGCGTCGACGGCGGCCTGTGCATCGTCAATAGCCTGCTGCAGTGCGTCGCCGTCCGCCGGGGCCGGGACCACTACAGACACCGGGCCGGCGAGCGCGGATGGTTTGCCTGAGAGGGTCCATGCGGCGAGGTAGATGTCGTAGAGGCCGGGGTCGGTTTGGATTTGGACTGTGTCGCCGAGTTCGCCGGTCATGACGCCTGATTGGTCGGTGAGGTTTGCGAGGTTGCCGACGGGTACGGCGTATGCGGCTACGTGTTTGAAGTCCATGGGTGAGGGTGCGTCTCCGGCGAATTTGCCGTTCCAGCGGATCTCGATCACGCCTGGTACTGTTTTGGCGGTTGGGAACCAGGGTGTTGGTGGGGTGGGGCCGGTGGTTGAGGTGGTGGTGTGGGTGCCGTCGTGCTGTTTGCCGATCACCGACGCCAGCTGACCATTGACCGTGTACTCGTCGATCGAACCGTTTTCGATGGAGGACTGGGCGAGGCCAGGCTTCGCGGAGGCGAGGAGTTTGACGTCGCGCTGGAGTTTGGCAACGTCGTTCATCAGTCCGGAGACGGCCCGTTTGTCTGAGCTGGTTAGGGTCATGCTTCCTCCACCTTCAGATTTCTTGCCCCCGTCGTGGGGGATTGTGTGATGGTCAGGACACGGACCCACATGTCGAGGTCGGCCCAGCCGGCGTCGCCGACGACGCGGACCTCGTCTCCGACGCCGAAGGTTCCGAAGGGTGCGAGGTCGTGGTCTACGACGTCGAGGGACTCGATCACCCATCCGCCGCGTAGTCGTGCGAGCAGGGGCCGGGCTGCGGCTTGTGCGGTCTTCCTGGACCTCAGGGAGCTGTCGGCAATTACTTGGACGCGGCGCATCCGGTTCGACTTCCGGGTTTGGTGGGCGGCGACCTTCTTCCGGCCTTCACCAGCACCGGTGAGGAGCAGCTCGGATGCGTAGTCCGTTTCGTCCAGGATCGGGTTGGCGGTTACATTCACGCCGATCTCGAACGTGGCATTCGGGCGACGGACACCGATCGTCGGGTAGCCCAGCTGCAGCCGGTGCCGCAGGTCCTCGCCGTCCCACCAGGAGTGCTCCATGTACTGGAACGGGGTATCGGTGGCCAGATCGTCCAGGACCTTGCCCAGGTCCTCGGTGTCCCACCGGGCCAGCCGAAACGGGCCCGTCTCGAACTCCACCGATTCCCCGGCACTGGTCTCGAAAGACACATCGCGTTCCGGCTCACCGATCCGCACCGGGGACGTCGTGGAGTCCACAGCCACACCGAGGCCAACATCGTCGTAGGACTGCAGGTGAGCCCAGACCTTTCGGACCATGGCCATCGGGTCGACCTTGATCCCAGCGAAGTCCTCACCCAGCCATGGAAGGCCCGTCGGGTACATGGTGAAGCCGCCGGCCTCAATCACCAGCTGCTCCCCCTCGATCGAGAGGTTATCCACGATCCCCACGATCGGGTCCCGACCGTCCTCCTCAGCCACGAGCAGGGAACCCCACTTGCGTATTGCCAGCGAGCCGTCCTTGTTCTTCAGGGCAGCGAACTCGATGGGCAGAGTTCCATTGATCGACGCCGGCGCATTGCACGCCGTGGTGACCTCAACCTCGGTCAACGGCAGATC
>JBBSRM010000010.1:0-29708 GCA_038243055.1 Actinomycetales bacterium | reverse complement strand
GGTTTCGGCACGGGGTGCGCTGGGGCGGATCGGGCGGGTCAACAGCGCCGCCTCACCCGGCGCGAAATCGAGCACGAATCCCGGGATGTAGGGGGCCGCCGTGGTGCCTGCGGTCATGACCAGGGCGCCGAGCAGTCCCAGCAGGAACGCCGGGTTCATCGACATCACCGAAGAGATGAAGAAGTACAGGATGCCCAACAGGGAGACCACCGAACCGAGCTGGTCCAGCGTGAGGGAGCCGGCGGTCACCCGGGTCCTGCCGGCGAGCCGGCGCCAGGCGAACGCCCCGCCGATGATCAGAGGCAGGGCCAGGGAGATGAACTGGTTGAAGGCGCTCGTTTGGTGGTTCCAGACGTTGGCGTACGATCCGTCGCCGATCTGGAACGGCAACACGGATCCGACGAGCAGCAGCAGGGCGCCAGCCATCACCACGACTTCGCGCAGGGTGAAGGGACCGGCCAGTGCCGGGGCGATCCCCGACGAATCGGCGGAGGAACTAGCCACGATGACTCCTTTCGCCGCCCACTTCGTGACGGTCTGCAATCGGCTTCGACCCCCAGCCTATCGGCGCGGCACGGCCAACGCCGCACGGTTCCCGAGGCCATTTCACCGTCCAGGGGGCACCGGGGATACCGTTCACCGCAGAATCCGCACGGTGAGCGTCTCACTGCGTGACCGAAGCCACCACGGGGCACGATCGGTTGTAACCTGACTCACAGCACTTAATCCCGCGCCGAAAGGATCCGCACCGTGTCGGACAAGCACTCCACCCTCGATAACCTCTCCCATGAGGACCGCAGCTTCGCGCCGAGCGCCGAATTCGCGGCCCAGGCCGTGGCCCGCGAGGAGTTGTACCAGCGGGCAGCCGAGGACCGGTTGGGTTATTGGGCCGATCGCGCCCGGGAGGCGTTGACCTGGGATACGGATTTCACCGAAACCCTCGACTGGTCCGAGGCCCCGGTGGCGAAGTGGTTCGTCGGAGGCAAGGTCAATGCCGCCTACAACGCCCTGGACCGGCACGTCGAGGCGGGCAACGGCGACCGGGTCGCCATCCACTTCGAAGGTGAACCCGGCGATACCCGCAGCTACACCTATGCCGAACTGACCGACGAAGTGAAGCGGGCCGCCAACGCGTTCGGTTCGTTGGGCGTGGGCAAGGGCGACCGCGTCGCCGTCTACCTGCCGATGATCCCCGAGGCCGTCATCACCATGCTGGCCTGCGCCCGCATCGGTGCGATCCACTCGGTCGTCTTCGGCGGCTACTCCGCTGACGCCCTGCGCAGCCGCATCGACGACGCCGAAGCGAAGCTGGTCGTCACCGCAGACGGGACCTGGCGTCGCGGCAAGCCCAGCACGCTGAAGCCAGCCGTCGACGAAGCGGTGGCCGGCTGTGCCGGATCGGTACAGAACGTCCTGGTGGTCAAGCGCAACGGCGAGGACGTCGCCTGGAACGACGGACTGGATCTGTGGTGGGACGACGTCGTTGCCACCGCAGACCCCGAGCACACCGCCGAAGGCCACGACTCCGAGCATCCGCTCTTCGTGCTCTACACCTCGGGCACCACCGGCAAGCCGAAGGGCATCATCCACACCACCGGCGGCTATCTGGTGCAGAATGCGGTCACCCATCGCGACACCTTCGACCTGCACCCCGAGTCCGACGTCTTCTGGTGCACCGCCGATATCGGCTGGGTGACCGGGCACAGCTACGTCACCTACGGCCCGCTGCTCAACGGCGCCACGCAGATCATCTACGAAGGCACCCCCGACAGCCCGCACCAGGGCCGTTGGTGGGAGATCGTCCAGAAGTACGGCGTCTCCATCCTGTACACCGCCCCCACCGCCATCCGCACCATGATGAAGTGGGGCCGCGAGATCCCCGACGGCTACGACCTCTCCTCGCTGCGCGTGCTGGGTTCGGTGGGCGAACCCATCAACCCCGAAGCCTGGATGTGGTACCGCGACGTCATCGGTTCCAACGCCGGGGCGAACGGGGAGCGCAAGGAGAATCCGACGCCGATCGTCGACACCTGGTGGCAGACGGAGACCGGCGCCCACATGATCGCCCCGCTTCCAGGCGTCACGGCGGCCAAGCCGGGTTCGGCACAGGTCCCGGTCCCGGGCATCAACATCGACGTGGTCGACGAGAACGGCGAGTCGGTGGCCAACGGCGAGGGCGGCTATTTGGTCATCCGCGACCCGTGGCCGGCCATGCTGCGCGGCATCTGGGGCGATATGCAGCGCTATAAGGACACCTACTGGTCGCGCTTCGAGAACATGTACTTCGCCGGCGACGGGGCCAAACGCGATGAGGACGGCGACTTGTGGCTGCTGGGCCGCGTCGACGATGTCATGAATGTCTCGGGCCACCGGCTCTCCACCACCGAGATCGAGTCCTCGCTGGTGGCCAGCGAACTGGTGGCCGAGGCCGCCGTCGTCGGGGCGAAGGACGAAACCACCGGCGAGGCCGTCTACGCCTTCGTCATCCTCCAGCGCGAACCGCGAAACGGGGAGGACGTCGTGCAGTTGTTGCGCAGCCACGTGGCCAAGCAGATCGGTCCGATCGCCAAGCCGCGGGACATCTTCGTGGTCCCCGAGCTGCCCAAGACCCGTTCGGGCAAGATCATGCGCCGTCTACTCAAGGACGTCGCCGAGGGCCGCGAAGTCGGGGATTCAAGCACCCTGGCCGACGCCTCGGTGATGGCGCAGATCGCTGATTCCGTGCGCCACTGATCCGGCTGACACACCGGGCACGATCCACCCCACGGTGGACGCCGTTCCTGCCACGCCCCGTCATACACCACGTGTTGGCGGGGCGCGGGGGTTTAATGAGGGCATGACTGTCACCACTTCGGAGCCCCGCCGCGTCCTGGTCCTGAACGGGCCGAACCTGAATCTGCTCGGTACCCGCGAACCGGGGATCTACGGCACCGCGACCCTGGCCGACGTCGAGGCACTGTGCCGGGACCGGGCTGCGGCACATAGTCTGGAGGCCGATTTCCTGCAGTCCAACCACGAAGGCGTGCTCGTCGACGCCATCCAGGCAGCCCGCGACACGGCGGCGGGCATCGTCATCAATGCCGGGGCGTACACCCATACGTCGGTGGCGATCGCCGACGCCATCTCGGCCGTCGGCCTTCCCGTCGTGGAGGTCCACTTGTCCAACGTCCACGCCCGTGAGGAATTCCGCCACCACTCGTTCATCTCCCCCGTCGCCGCGGCGATCATCATCGGGGCCGGCATCAACGGCTACGGGTACGCCATCGACCAGCTGGCCGCTCTACCCTGAGCCGGAGGACCAACCGATAGGCAGGAGCTGCTCATGGACGAAACGAACGACCAGGTGGCGGCGACGGCGGCCATCTACGACCAGTACGCCCGGCACTGGTTCGCCGGGCATTCGCCGATCTACGCCGCCTGGGCCGGCCGGGTCTCCGCGGATCGGGAGTTGGCCGCACTGGTCTCGACCCTGCCGCCGGCCAAACGCCAACCCAATCTGGTGTTCGCGGCCAGCCGCTTTTTGGGCTGCCCGGATCAGAACGCCGACGCCCTGGCTGACTTCCTGCACGGCTCGTGGCCCGAGGTCGCCGAGGTCGTGCTGTCCAGGCGTACGCAAACCAACGAACCACGCCGTTGTGCCACCCTGCTTCCGGCCTTGGGTCTGGTGGCCGCAGCCGACGAGCGTCCCTTGGCCTTGATCGAGGTCGGCCCCTCCGCCGGGCTCTGCCTGCTGCCGGATCTCTACTCCTATGAGTACGACGGCGGCCCCCAGCTAGGCACCGCGACTCCCCTGTTGCGCTGCACCACCTCGGGAAACCCTCCACTGCCCTCGGCACTGCCCCGGGTCGCTTCGCGGACCGGGGTGGACCTGAACCCGTTGGACGGCACCGACACCGATACGGTGCGCTGGCTGGAGTGCCTGGTCTGGCCGGGGCAGGAGGATCGGTTGGCGACCCTGCGTCCGGCCCTGAGGAGGTTGGCCTCCCTGGGCGCGCAGGGCCCGTCACTACTGACCGGGGACCTGAACGACCGGGTCGCCGAACTGGTGGCGGCGGTGCCGGACTCCCATACCGCCGTCGTCTTCCATTCGGCCGTGTTGGCGTATTTGACGCCGGCCGACCGCACCCGCTTCGCCAAAACGGTCAGGTCGTTGGACTGCCGGTGGCTCTCCAACGAGAACTTCTTCCTTGATGAAGCCGGCCGGACCGTCGATTCGGTCCAGGGGGACCGGTTCACGCTCGCCCTGGACTCGGTGCCGTTGGCCTATACCGGTCAGCACGGGGCCACGTTGGATTGGATCGCCTGAGCGGGTCAGTGCGCCGAGCAGGCCCCGGTGGACACCGTCTCCGAGTAGTCGGAGGCCTGCTCCAGGACGGGGCCGACTTCCTTCAGGGAGAGCGCATAGCCCACGTCGGTATCACCCTTGGCCTTGGCGAAGACGACACCGACCAGTTTCCCGGAATCATCCAGCAGCGGACCGCCTGAGTTGCCCTGCTGGACGTCTGCGCCGAGCTGGTAGATCTCCAGGATGGAGGCGTCCGCCCCGTAGATGTTCTGCACCGAAATGCTGCGCAGGGACTGGACCACAGCCCCCTTGGCCTGGAACGGGCCGCCTTCGGGATAGCCCATGTAGGTGGCCGAATCCCCGGTGGCCAGATCCTGGCCTTCGTTCACCGGTTTCAGGCCCAGCGAGTCCACGGCCAGCACCGCAAGGTCCTGCGCGGCGTCGAAGTGGACCACCCGGGCAGGTAGTGCCCGGCCGTCCGCGGTGTTCACGACAGGTTCGGCGATACCAGCGACGACATGCGCGTTGGTCAGGATCCGATCCGGGGCGATCACGAAACCGCTGCCGGTCTGGTTGACCCCGCAGGCGAAGGCCGTACCGGTGATCTTGGCCACCGAGTCCTCCACGGTGTTGGTTGCCTCGGCATCGGGCTCCGCCTCTGCCGCGGCACCGTCGGGGACCGGGGCAAAGGGTTCGATGAGGTCGGGGATGGACTGGCCCATCACCACCGAGCGGGCCTTGGCCATCGCCGAGGAGACCGGGTCGGGGGTGGCGTTGCGGATCGCGCTGATGACCTGTGAGGAGGCGATCTGTTGGGACAGGAACGGCAGGCCCATGCTCGCTGCGGAGAACGTGATCGCCGAGATCACTAGGGCCGCGACGACGACGTTGGTGATTCCGCCCAGGAGCCGATCGAAGGTCTTGATGACGGGGAAGTTCAGCATCAGGCGCACCCGGTTGCCGACGGCCACGCCGATGGAGTGCCCCAGAAGCACCAGCACGACGGCGGTGGCGATGACCCAGAAGACCCGCCAGCCGGCAGTGGAGACCCAGCTGGAAACGAAGGGGATCGTGTAGAAGGCGCCGATGCCGCCGGCGACGAGGCCGACCACGCCACCCAAGGTGACGAACAGGCCCTTGCGCAGGCCGGACACCAGGAAGGCAACGAACGACAGCAACAGCAGGATGTCGAGCCAGCTGAACCCGAAAATCACCAGAATCTCCAACCCGTCACGTGAGAGCACGGCGGGTTTCCGGCAGGCGCCGCCGCCCGCACGGCTCAATCAGTCTACGGGCACGCCCGGGTCAAACATTGGTGCTGAGGGCTGAAATCATGCCACTATCGGTGTGGAAGGTGTCACATCGGTTCTGACTACGGCACAATAAGACAAGCGCCATCACACTTGCAAGGAGAATTCATGGACATCGAGGTACTGCGCCGGGCACCACTCTTCACGACGCTCAGCGACGAAGTATTCGCCGCCCTGACCGAGGAACTGATCGAGGTCGATTTGTCGCGCGGAGCATCAGTGTTCCGCGAGGGGGATCAGGGAGACCAGCTCTACTTCATCGTTTCGGGCAAGATCAAGCTCGGGCGCACCGCCCCCGACGGACGTGAGAACCTGCTGGCCGTCCTCGGCCCGGGCGAGCTCTTCGGCGAAATGGCCCTGTTCGATCCGAGCCCGCGCAACGCCACGGCGACCGCCGTGTCGGAGACCCGACTGGCCGGCTTGCGCCACGAGAACCTGCGCAAGGTCCTGCAGAGCTCCCCGGAGGTCTCGGTACAGCTGCTGCAGGCGTTGGCCCGCCGCCTGCGTCGGACCAACGAGTCGCTGGCCGACCTGGTGTTCTCGGATGTTCCCGGCCGCGTGGCCAAGGCACTGCTGGACCTGGCCGATCGTTTCGGCCGTCCGGCCACCGACGGCGTCCTGGTCGCCCACGAGCTCACCCAGGAGGAGTTGGCCCAGTTGGTCGGCGCCTCCCGCGAGACGGTGAACAAGGCCTTGGCGGAATTCGTCCAGCGTGGCTGGCTCCGTCTGGAAGCCCGTGCCGTGGTGATCCTGGATATCCAGCGTTTGCGCCAGCGTTCGCGCTAACGCCTCAACATGCGGGCGGACCGTACCGCCCATCGTTCCACCCCCGCCACCGGGGAGGCCCCCGACGGGGCCCTCGGGGCGGGGGTCGTTCGTTTAAGGTGCGTGCCGGGCGACGGCCATGCCGTCTGCGGGCCGTTGCACCATGGTCAGCGTCCGCGGGCTCCGGCGCCGCCTTCGGAGGCGGCACTGATGCTGACGTCGAGGTAGAAGGACCCTTCAACCTGGATCAGTTTGGGGTGGTAGGACTTCACCCGGCGTCGGTGGGAGAGGTAGGCCACCGTGCCGCGGGTGGTGGCCACCTTCTCCAGGATGAACTCAACGGCGGGTGTGGTGATTTTGCTCAGTTCCTGCCCGCGGGTGTCCTTCTGGTCGATTTCATCACCCAGTGAGGACGTGGCACGATCCGTCAGGACCTCGGCCGCCGATTTCCAGGCGCTCCAGACCCCTTTGTCCTGCAGGAGGCTGGCCTGTTGCTGCGGGGGCAGTGCCGCGGCGAAGTAGCGGGTGTCGAAACGACGGTGGGCGAAGTCGGGGCTGATCCAATGTGAGAGCGGACGCAGCAGGTCGGTACGCAGTCCCAGGCCACGCTTGGCCAGCATCGCGGTGAAGCTGATGTCCTGTCCGGCGACGGCCTCGCGGATCTGCATCCATTCGGCGGTATTGCAGTTCTCCACGATGGACAGGGCGTCCGAACCTGCCAGCAGGATGCCGGTCTCCTCGAAGAGCTCACGCACCGCGCAAATGATGTGGCTTCGGGCGATGCGGTGGTCCAGCACACCCATCTGGCCGGCCCACCAACCCAGGGAGGGGCCGAACCAGTCGGTATTCTCGTCATCGCCGACTTCGAAGCTCCCGCCGGGAAAGGCAACCGACCCCAGGGGGGAACCTCCCGGACGGTAGCTGAGATAGGTCTGCACACCCTGAGGCGAGTCCCTCAACAAGACGACGGAAGATGCCTTCCGGGCAGCACGCGGGGCACGGCTGCCATAGGTGATCCAGCTCTCCGCCGCCCCGTATTGGGGCGGCGGGAGCGGGAAAAGCCGTCGGAGCATGCCGGTGCGCGGCGTTGCGGACTCCGCAGGACGCGGCCCCCCGCCCCGACCGGACACGCCGCCGACGACGGGTCGTGGCGAATCAGCTGAATTCGGCAATCAATTCAACTTCAACGCAGGCGTCCAGCGGCAGTGCAGCCACGCCGACGGCCGAACGGGCATGGATGCCCGCGTCGCCGAATACGGTGCCCAGCAGCTCGGAGGCGCCGTTCACCACGCCCGGCTGTCCGGTGAAAGACGGGTCGGAGGAAACGAATCCCACGACCTTGACGATCCGGGTGACCCGATCGAGGTCCCCGATCATCGATTTCACCACTGCCATGGCATTGAGCACTGCCGTGGCAGCCTGTTCCTTGGCGGTATCGGCGTCGACCTGCGCGCCGACCTTTCCGGTTACTGTGAGTTCGCCGTTAATAAACGGCAGTTGTCCCGAGGTGTGCACGAGGTTGCCGGTGATCACTGCGGGCACATAGGCGGCAACGGGTGCTGCCACCTGCGGCAGCGTCATCCCGAGTTCGGCAAGACGCTGTTCGACAGCGGATGAAGGCTGGTTTTCCACGATTTCCGGTTTCCTTTCGGACTACTGCTTGGGGCGTTTGAGGTAGGCCACTGGAGCATTGCCATCGGGCCCGGCGATGACGGTGACAAGCTCCCAACCGTCGTCTCCCCATTGGTCCAGGATCTGCTTCGTGGCGTGAATTATCAGCGGTAAAGTCGCATACTCCCATTTGGTCATACCGAATACGTTAGCCCCTCCGGCTAAACTGGTCCGCATGGCGTCTAGAAAGTCCCCCTTCTTCAACACTGCAACCACCCTCGGCAAGATCGTGGCCTTCTTCGGGGTCAGTGCACTCTGCGGGGTTCTGGCTGCCGGAATGCTGGTGCCCGCAGCCTCCGTGGCCGGCTCCACCGCAGCGGTCGGGATGGACTTCTTCGATGCGCTGCCGGCGGAGCTGAAGCAGGAACCACTCTCCCAACCCTCCAAGGTCGTGGCCAAGGACGGCACGACCCTGGCCACGTTCTACGCGGAGAACCGCACACCCGTGGAGCTCGATGAGATCTCCAAGGACATGCAGAACGCCATCGTCTCCATCGAGGACGAACGGTTCTACAAGCACAACGGCGTCGACCTGCGCGGCATCGCCCGCGCCGCGGCCCACAACTTCACCAGCTCCTCACAGCAGGGCGCCTCCACGTTGACGCAGCAGTACGTCAACAACGTGTTGATCAACGCGGACTCACTCAGCGGTGTCGAACAGTCGGAACTAACTCTTTCGGGCACCAAGGACCTCGCTGACAAGCTGCGCGAAGCCAAACTGGCGATCTCCGTGGAGAAGGAATTCACCAAGAAGGAGATCCTGCAGGGCTACCTCAACCTCGTGCTTTTCTCCGGGACCAACTACGGTGTCGAAGCCGCTGCGGAGCGCTACTTCTCCATCCATGCCAAGGACCTGAACATCCAGCAGTCGGCCATGCTCGCCGGCATGGTCCAGCGCCCGAACACCTTCGACCCGAGCAAGAACCCCGAGTTGACGCTCAAACGGCGCAACACGGTCCTGGGCGCCATGCTCAAGACGGAATCGATCACCCAGGCCGAATACGACAAGGCCGTGAAGACCAAACTGGGCCTGAAGCCCAAGGCCGTGAAATCCGGCTGCGTCGCCGCCAAGACGGCGAACTACTTCTGCGACTACGTGTCCCACGAGATCCTGAAGGATCCGGCCTTCGGCAAGACGAAGAAGGAACGCGAAACGCTGCTCTACCGCGGCGGACTCACCATCAAGAGCACCTTGGATCCCCGCCTGCAGAAGGAAGCGGAAAAGGAGACCAAGAAGGTCATTCCGGCTAATGACAGCTCCAACATGGGCTCGGCCATCGTCACCGTGGAACCGGGCACGGGAAACATCCTGGCCATGGCACAGAACAAGAAGTACGGCTCGGAGCCGGAGAACTCGGCGTACACCACCTACAACCTCACCGCCGGCCGATCCATGGGCGGCACGAACGGCTTCCAGGGCGGCTCCACCATGAAGCCGTACACGGCCATCGCCTGGCTGGAGGACGGCCGGCATATGTGGGACAAGGTCAACGCCGCACGCGAAAGCTACGGACCGGAATTCCATTGGAAGGCCTCCTGCATGCCCAAGGGCTATGTGAGCCTCGACCCCCCGGGCTACCCGGTGGGGAACTTCTCCAGGGGCTACAAGAAGCGCATGACCGTGGAATACGGCCTCTACTGGTCCATCAACACGGCGACGGTCAACGAGGCCTCCCAGCTTGATCTGTGCAAGATCGCCGACGTCACGGAGCGGGTCGGCCTGTTGAATGCCTCGACGGGCAAACCGCTGACCGGTTCCAATCCGTCGTTCGTGATCGGCTCGGATCCGATCACCCCGTTGGCCCAAGCCACCGCCTTCGCGACCTTCGCCAATAAGGGCGAGTACTGCAAGAACCGGGCCCTGACGTCGGTCACGGACGCCTCCGGCAATTCCTATAAGGTGCCCGGCGAATCCTGCGAACAGGTCATCGATGAGCAGGTCATCGCCAACCTGAACGGCACCCTGAAGAGGATCGCCGGCAAGCGCGTGGCCAAGGGCAGCATCAGCCAGCCGATCGCCGGCAAAACCGGCACCAACAACAGTGCGTCCTCCACCTGGTTCGTGGGCTATAGCACGGGCATGGCCACCGCTGCCTGGACGGGCCGTTTCGACGGGAACGCCGAAATCGCCGGAGTCCTGATCAACGGCAAGCGCTATGCCAACCCCGACTCCTCGACCCTGGCCGCACCGTTGTGGCTTGACTACACGAAGGACGTCATCGACTACTACCCGGCGGAGGGGTTCGGCAGCAAGGATTCGAAGTCGGGCAAGTCCGCCGACTCCAGCGATTCGCCGAACAACGGTCCAGCGGGTGGCAACGGGGACAACAACAGCAACAACGACGAATAACGGCTAGGACGAGGGAGGGCACCCACGCCATGGGCGCATCACAGGACATCAGGCAGGCCATCAACCGCGCTGCCCCATTCGCGGGCGCCGCTGCCGGCATCGGCGTCTCGCTGGCCGGGCTGGCCATCGGCTACGGGCTGCTGGAACGCAACGCGTTCACCATCCGCCACGAGACGGTCGCCATCCTTCCGCCGGGGATGCCCGATCTGCGGGTCCTTCACCTCTCCGACATCCACATGGTGCCGGGCCAGGACGCCAAGAAGCGCTGGCTCGAATCCCTGGCCGGGTTGAACCCCGACCTGGTGGTCAACACCGGTGACAACCTCAGCCACCGCGATGCCGTCCCGGAACTGCTGGAGGCGCTCCGGCCGTTGATGGCCTTCCCCGGGGTGTTCGTCCCGGGATCCAACTGCTATTACGGGCCGCGCCTGAAGAACCCGCTGCGCTACCTCACCGGTGGTCGCGACAAGCCACGCAACCTGGCAAAGCACACGCTGCCCTGGCAGCGGATGCATGCCGGCTTCGGCGCAGCCGGCTGGACCAATTTGACCAATCGGGCCATTTCCAAGCCCCTGAACGGAGTCCGACTGGACTTCTCGGGTGTGGACGACCCCCACCTGAAGCTCGAGGAATTCGCCGGCTGGCCACGCGGCTCCTCCACCGCGGTCGAAGCACCCCACGTGCGCATTGCCGTGACCCATGCCCCCTACCAGCGGGTGCTGGACGAATTCACCGATTCCGGAGCGGACATCATCTTCGCCGGCCACACCCACGGTGGACAGATCTGCATCCCCGGCTACGGGGCCCTGGTCAGCAACTGTGATTTGCCGACCTGGCGCGCCCGGGGTCTCACCGAGTGGGAGCACGAGGGCAAGACCGTCCCGCTGGAGGTCTCAGCGGGCATCGGCACCTCGCGGTTCGCCCCGGTGCGCATCGCCTGCCCGCCGGAAGCCGTGTTGTTGACGCTGACCGCCCGCAGCTGAGACCCGGCGCAACGACGGCCCCGGAAATCGCGTCGGAAATCATCCCCCGGCGCTGCGGGTTCAGCGATCCACTCCCTCGGTGAACCACACCACCTCGCTGATTGATGAAACCCAACCGGTGGTTGTACGCTGTCTTTGATTGCTGTAGGCAAACACAACAGATCGAGGACGCCCTCCGTGGTGCAACACCAGAATAGTCAGCAACAGCCCGACACCCCGGCGTCGTTCTGGCAGACAGTCAGCCGGCTCGGCCCGCAAATCCGCCCCTTCGCCCCCCGCCTTTTCGCGGGGTTCCTCTGCGCGCTCGGAGCAGGCGTCGTGGCCCTGACGATCCCGCAGGTCCTGGGCCAGATGGTCAAGTCCGTGCTGCACGCCGGGGGCTCATCAGCCGACGTCTGGGCCAGTGTCGGCATCGTCGCCTTGCTCGGCCTGGCTGAAGCGGTCCTGGTCTTCTTCCGACGAATCTTCGTGATCACCCCGGCGGCACGCATCGAGACCAACCTGCGCGTGGGGATGTACCAGCACCTGCAACGACTCCCCGTGGCCTTCCACGACAAATGGGGGTCAGGCCAGCTGCTCTCGCGCTCCATGGCCGACCTCGGGCTGCTCCGCCGCTGGCTGGCCTTCGGCTCGATCATGCTCGTCGTCTCCACAGTGACCGTCCTGGTGGGACTGACACTGATGTTCACCAGCAGCTGGCTGTTGGGGACGATCTATCTGATCGGGGCCATCCCGATCACCATCCGCGCCTTCTACTTCCGCAACGTCTTCCGCATCGCCAGCCGGCTCAGCCAGGACCAGGCAGGTGATCTGGCCACCAACGTGGAGGAATCGGTCCACGGGATCCGGGTCATCAAGGCCTTCGGCCGCGGCAGCGAGGCCCTCGAGAGGTTCGGCGTCCGGGCCCGGCGACTGCGGGACACCGAAATCAGCAAGGCGCGTACGCTTTCCGGCTTTCTGATGTTCGTGGTCTCCATCCCCGAAGTCACTCTCGGCGTGGGCCTACTGGTCGGCATCTGGCTGACAGCACAAGGCGAGCTCGACGTCGGGGATCTGACGACCTTCTTCGCCACCGCCGCCGTCCTCGCCGCCCCGGTGGAGGGGATCGGCATGCTGTTGGGCATGACCCTGACGACCAAGACCGCACTGGACCGCCACTTCGACGTCATGGATACCATCAACACCATCGACTCCCCCGCCACACCGGCCCGCCCTGCCAACCCCGAGGGGAGATTGAGCCTGCGCAACGTCTCCTTCTACTACCCCGATGCCAGACCCGGGACCGCTCCCGTACTGGCCGGGGTCGATCTGGAGGTCGAACCGGGAGAGACCATGGCGCTGGTCGGGATCACCGGCAGCGGCAAATCGACCCTGTTGCAGCTGATTCCCCGCCTGTACGAAACCTCCGGCGGCAGCGTGGCCATCGACGATGTGGACGTGCGGAACTACGATCTCGACCAGTTGCGCACCACCGTATCCGTCGCTTTCGAGGACACCACCTTGTTCTCCTCCTCGATCGCCGAAAACATCCTGTTGGGTGCCTCCGTCCCACCGGGGGCGGACCCCCGCGCGGCCCTGGAGGAGGCGCTCGATGTCGCCCAGGCCCAGTTTGCACACGATCTTGAGGACGGGGTCGACACGGTCATCGGCGAGGAGGGGCTCTCCTTATCGGGGGGCCAGCGTCAACGGATCGCCCTGGCACGTGCCATCGCCGCCAAACCCCGCGTCCTGGTCCTGGATGACCCGCTCTCCGCCCTAGACGTGCGCACCGAGGAGGCAGTCACCGAGCGCCTGCGAGCGGTGGTCGCCGATATGACCACGCTCATCGTGGCCCACCGCCCCTCCACCGTGATGCTCGCCGACCGGGTCGCACTGCTACGTGATGGGCGGATCGACGACGTCGGAACCCACACCGAGCTGCTCAACCGCAGCGCCCACTACCGCTACGTGATCGCCAGTCTCGACGACCCGCCCACGGTGGAGGACGTCCTGCAGACCAATACAGGAAAGGGGCCTGGAGCATGAGCGGCACACGAGGCGTCGAGAACGAAGACCAGATTCTGCTCGGCCGCGAGGACCGGGCCCGGGTCAGGTCCCGGTCCTGGGTCCTGCTCAAGCAGCTGGCGGCCACGCAGAAACCCCTCCTGACCCTCACCGTCGTTCTGGTCATCGTCTCCAACTTGGCGCGCGCCTCCTTCCCGCTGATCGTCGCGTGGTCCATCTCCTGGGCCCTGCCCCAGCTGATGGACGGGAACACCACCCCCTTTGCCCTCACGGGAGGGCTCTACATCGTGGCCGGGCTACTCGCCGGGATCCTGCTGGGCTGGTACAACCTCTGCACGGCCAAGGTCAGCCAAGCCATGCTGCTCACCCTGCGGATGCGCGTCTTCCGGCACACTCAGCTGCTGAGCCTGGAGTTCCACGAGAAGTACACCTCGGGACGGATCATTTCCCGGCAGACCTCCGACCTGGAGACCCTCCGGGAGCTGCTGGACCAGGGCATCTCGGAACTGGCCTCCGGCATCGTGTTCATCACCTTCACCGCGGGCAGCATCTTCTGGCTGGACTGGCGTTCGGGCTTGATCATCCTCTGCGCACTCATCCCCATTTCGGTGATCTTCAGGTGGTACCAGAAGCGTTCCGAACTGGTCTACCGCGAGTCCCGGGTGTTCTCCGCCCGGCTGATCACCTCCTTCGTGGAAACGATGACCGGAATCCGTGCGGTCAAGGCCTTCCGGAGGGAACGCGACAACAACGAGAGCTACCGCGCAGTCGCCCACGACTACCGTGACAACTCCATCCGCTCCATCAACCTCTTCGGCGTCCTGCAGCCGTCCCTGGTCCTCATCGGAAACCTGACAGTGGCCGCGCTGCTGCTCTTCGGTGGCTTCCGGGTCCTGGATGACTCGCTGGAGGTCGGGACGCTCATTGGTCTGCTGCTGGCCGGAAAGCGGGTCTTCCAGCCCGTGGACCAGATCGCCATGTTCTACAACTCGCTGCAGGCCGCGACGGCGGCCCTGGAAAAGGTTTCCGGACTGCTCGAGGAGGAACCCAGCGTCGTCGAACCCGAGGATCCCCTGCCGTTGGAGGACCCTGTGGGGCATATCGAGTTCCGTCAGGCGGTCTTCGGCTACGGGGACGGGCCTGTGGTCATGGAGCGTTTCGACCTGGACATCCCCGCAGGCCAGACCGTTGCCGTCGTAGGCCAGACCGGCGCCGGAAAATCGACGCTGGCGAAGCTCATTGCCAGGTTCTACGATCTCTCCCAGGGGTCGCTGTCGTTGGACGGCGTCGAGCTCAGCCAGCTGGCCAATGAGGACCTGCGCCGGGCAGTGGTCATGGTGACCCAGGAGGCGTTCCTGTTCTCGGGCACGGTGGCCGAGAACATCGCCTTGGGCAAGCCCGGGGCCTCCGTCGATGAGATCATCCTGGCGGCCCGGGCCGTGGGGGCCGATGAATTCATCAAGTCCCTTCCCGATGGCTACGACACCGACGTGAATAAGCGCGGGGGCCGGGTCTCGGCGGGCCAACGCCAGCTGATCTCCTTCGCCCGCGCCTTCCTGGCCGACCCCGCGGTCCTCATCCTGGACGAGGCCACCTCGTCCCTGGACATCCCCAGCGAACGGCTGGTCCAACGCGGGCTACAGACGCTGCTCGGCCAGCGGACGGCCCTGATCATCGCCCACCGGCTGTCCACCGTGGAGATCGCCGACCGGGTCCTGGTGGTCCACGACGGGCGGATCGTCGAGGACGGCAGCCCCGCAGAGCTGGTGCAAGCCGGCGGACGCTTCGCTGCCCTGCATGACGCGTGGCAAAACAGCCTGAACTAGGATTTCAAAAACACGAAAATGGTCCGGCCCCCTTCCGGGGCCGGACCATTTCCTCACGACATCAGTGCTCCTGCGGCGCTCCTTCCGGAACGCCGGGATCAGGCAATGGCTGCGTGCGGCCAGTCACCGACGTTGATCTTTGCGTGTGGCCAGTCACCCACGGCAACTGCCGAGTGCGGCCAATCGCCGACGTTGATCTTTGCGTGTGGCCAGTCACCCACGGCAACTGCCGAGTGCGGCCAGTCACCGACATTGATCGTTGCGTGCGGCCAATCGCCGACGTTGATCGTGGCATGTGGCCAATCACCGACGGCTACAGAGGAATGCGGCCAGTCACCGACGTTCGGGGTGACGTGGGGCCAATCGCCGACAGCCAGAACCGAACCGGCCGCCAGGGCGGCCGTGGCCGCGAGAGCTGCAACAAGCTTCTTCAATGTCTTCTCCTTGTGTGGGTCGCCACGAATTCTTCGATATATACCTCAGTGAGTGGCGCATCACTTAACATTCATTGTAAATTGGAAGGAACATGTTTCGTCAAGGTTTGCTACTCGACCTTTTCGGATAACAGAGAGTTGTTCACTTCGAGTTCGTTTTAAGGGGTTTCCATGGGAATCAAATTCGGCGAAAAACTGCGCCATGCTCGCCAGCAGATGAAGCTGACCCAGGCCCAGCTCGGACACGGGAAATACTCCACGAGCTACATCTCCCTGCTGGAGACCGGAAGCCGCGAGCCGACTTCGGACATCATCACCGAGCTATCCTCCCGACTGAACCTGGACCGCGAACTCATGGATTCGTGGAACACCCCGGTTTCGGCCGATGAAGCGGAGTTCGTCCTGCTGGAGCACCGTGCCCGCCAGTCATTCACCGCGCGCGAATATTCCGATGCCGGGGAGACAGCTGCCGAAGCGGCGTCGGTGGCGCTGCGTCTGAAGAATTCGAGTGCCTGGTGGAACATGATGTTCCTCCGCGCAGAGTCTCTGCGCGACCAAGGCCGCCACGATGAATACCGCACGACCGCCGAAGAGGTCCTGAACCACCCGCTGACGGACGAGTCCCTGGCGCTGAAGGTCCGAGCCGAAACACTGGTGGCCAATGCCTACCTGGGATTGGGCAAGCTGCACATCGCCGTCGAACATGCGCTCACCGCCGTCGAACTGGGGAAGAACCTGCCCGGCGACTCGCTGATCTACATCGGCGCATTATTCTCCCTCATCGCCTCCCTGGCCGAGTCCGGACAGCTCGACGCTGCCTGGACCAGCTGCGAGGCGCTGGCCGATGCTGTGGCCGAGGGGGCTCCCAGCCAGACGGCAGGCAACGCCTACTGGGCCATCGGCAACGTGGCCTTCAAACGCCAGGACATCGTCTCGGGCCTGAGCAACCACCAATTGGCCGCCCAGCGACTGCTGCCCGCCAGCGACATCGAACAGTGGGCCCGCTTCAACAAGGCCTCGGCGTCGATGCGACTGACGGCCGGTGTGGTGGAACCCGAAACCCTGGAGTGCATCGAAAAGGCCGAACTGGCGATCAGTGTCATCGGCGGCAATCCGGCGGAGGCTCTGGAACTGCGTCTGATCCGTGCCCGCTGGCTGCACCTGAACGGCCAACCCGAGCAGGCGCTCGAGGAGCTCGCACCTGTCGAAAGGGACCGGGAGATCCTCTCCCAGCACCTTCAGGGTGAGATCGATCTGCTCACGGCCCGCTGCATGGTTGGCATGGGCAACGGCACCGAGGCCATCGACCACCTTGCCCGCGCACAACAGGCCTTTGCCTTGGCCGGTTCCCCGGACCGCGCCTCGCTGGCGATCGAATTGGCCACGGAAATCCGCGCTTCACGGCGTTAGGGACCCCACCACCGCGGCGGGAACGGATCCCCGAACCGCTTCCTGCCGCGGTGGGAGAAGATCCCGGGACGATCAGACCGTGAAGGTGTTCCCGGTCAGCCGTTCGTAGGCTTCGATGTAGCGTGCCCGGGTGCGCTCGACGACCTGCTGGGGTAGCGGCGGTGGCGGGGCCGTGCCCGCACGGTCCCAGCCCGAGGCATCAGAGACGAGCCAGTCGCGGACGAACTGCTTGTCGAAGGACGGTTGGGCCTGCCCCGGGACGTAGGTGCGGGCGTCCCAGAAGCGCGAGGAGTCAGGGGTCAGGACCTCGTCGCCCAAAGTGATCGTCCCGGTCCGCGGATCCAAGCCGAATTCGACCTTGGTATCGGCCAGGATGATGCCGCGTTGACGGGCGATCGACTCGGCCCGGGTGTAGATGCCCAGGGTCAGTTCGCGCAGTTGCCCGGCCACGTCGTCTCCGACCCGTTCGACGACCTCGTCGAAGGTGATGTTCTCGTCGTGTTCGCCGATCTCGGCCTTCGCCGAGGGGGTGAAGATCGCCGGTTCCAGCACCGAACCGTCCACCAGCCCCTCCGGCAAGGGAAGTGAACACACCGTCCGGTTCGTCCTGTATTCGGCCAGCCCCGACCCGGTCAGGTAGCCACGGGCAATGCATTCGATCGGGTACATCTGCAGTTTCCGGCAGACCATGGCCCGTCCGGCGACGGCTTCGGGTACCTCGGTGGAGATGACATGGTTGACGAACCCGTCGAGCTGGTCGAACCACCACAGGCTCAACTGGGTGAGGACCTTGCCCTTATCGGGGATGGGGGTCTCCAGGACGAAGTCATAGGCGCTGATGCGGTCGCTGGCGACCACCAGCACGCGATCCGACTGCTCGGCAGGGATTCCTGCGGGGGTATACAAATCGCGGACCTTGCCCGAATACAGGTGATCCCACCCGGGCAGTTCCAGGGTCTCGGTGGTGAAGTCTGGCATCACTGGCCTTCCGGTTCGACGATGATCTTTCCTTGTTCGGCACGCAGTGCGATGTCGGTGCGATGCTGGCTACCGGTCAGGCCGATCTTCTCGATCCCCGCATAGGCACGTTTCCGTGCCGACGACAGGCTCTTGCCCAGGCCGACCACCGCGAGGACCCGACCCCCGGCGGAAACGGTGGCTCCGGCGTCGTCCACTGCAGTTCCTGCGTGCAGCACGCTGACGTCCTCGAGGGCTGCTGCTTCGTCAAGTCCGGTGATGACGTCCCCGGTGATCGGGGCCTCCGGGTAGCGGGCGGATGCCACGACGACGCCGACGGCCGTCTCCGGACGCCAGGTGAGCGGTTCGACGTCGTCCAGGGTGCCCTGGGCTGCTGCCAGCAGGAGCGAACCCAGCGGGGTCCTGAGCCGGGCGAGGACCGCCTGCGTTTCGGGATCCCCGAATCGTGCGTTGAATTCAATGACCCTGATGCCACGGCGGGTCAGTGCCAGCCCGCAATACAGGACACCGGTGAACGGGGTGCCGCGGTCGGCCATCGCCTTGATGGTCGGTCCGGCGACCCGTTCGATGACGTCGTCGACGAACCCCTCGGGGAGCCATTCAAGTGGACTATAGGCGCCCATGCCTCCGGTGTTCGGGCCCTGGTCGTCGTCGAAGATGCGTTTGAAGTCCTGCGCTGGTGCCAATGGAATGGCGTGCCGTCCGTCGGAAAGGACGAAGAGGGAGACTTCGGGGCCGTCCAGGAATTCCTCGATGACGACGCTGCCGCCGGCGGCGAAACATTCCGCGGCATGGGCCAGGGCCTCCTCACGATCCCCGGTGACCACGACCCCCTTGCCCGCGGCGAGTCCATCGTCCTTGACGACATAGGGCGCCCCGAAGGTATCCAGTGCGTCGGCCGCCGTGGCCGCGTCGGTGGCGACCCGGGCCATCGCCGTGGGGACGCCGGCGACGGCCATGATCTCCTTCGCGAAGGCCTTGGACGCCTCCAGCTGGGCTGCAGCCTTCGAGGGGCCGAAAACCGGGATGCCGGCCTCCGTCAGGGCGTCGGCGACACCGGCGGCCAGGGGGGCTTCCGGTCCGACGACCACCAGGGAGGATTCCAGCTTCCGGGCCAGTGCGACGACGGCCGCCGGATCCTGCGCGTTGACGGCATGGACCGGAACGTCGCCGGCGATGCCGGCGTTTCCCGGTGCTGCATGGACCTCGGTGACGAATGGATCGTCGAGGAGGGAACGAATAATGGCGTGTTCGCGGCCGCCCGGGCCAATGACGAGTACCTTCACGATCCCCTAGCCTACCGGGGCGGAAGGTCCGCGGCTTGAGTAGGCTGGTGGGCGTGCGTAAAGAAACCCTGTGGGAAGCCCAATGCAAGGAAAATCCGGGACATTCACGGTCCTACATCGAACGTTTCGAGTCCCTGCGCGCCGAAGGCGCGGACCTCGACGGTGAAGCGCGTCTGATCGATGCCATGCTCCAGCGTGGGAGCAGGGTCCTGGACGCCGGATGCGGCCCCGGACGCGTGGGCGGGGAACTGGGCCGGCGTGGCCATCAGGTCGTCGGCGTGGACGCCGACCCCGTGCTGCTCACGGCGGCGAAGGCCGCGTTCCCGGACCAGGACTGGAGGGTGGGCGACCTCTCGGAATCCGAGCTGTCGGTGCAAGGGGCCGCCTTCGACCTGGTGGTCTGCGCCGGCAACGTCATGGCCTTCCTGGCGCCGGGCACCGCACCCCAGGTGTTGCAGGGCTTCCACTCGCTCTTGATGCCCGGGGGCCGGGCCGTCATCGGCTTCGGCACCGATCGGGGCTACGACCCGGAGGTCTTCCTTTCCGACGCGCGGGCCGCGGGCTTCGCCGTGGACGGTTTGTTCTCCAGCTGGGATCTACGCCCCTACCCCGGCGATACCAATTTCCTGGTCGCCGTCCTGGGCCGCGCGGCCTCCGTTGCCTGAGCCGGATCACTGGGGCGGCGAATACACTAGGGGCATGCCACAGACCCACCCCGACTTCGCCGATCTGGCCGTCATCGACCGCAGCGGCCTCGTCGAGTCGCGCCACGCAGGTACTGCCGTCGTCCTGGGAGCCGACGGGGCGGTCCTGCATGCGCTGGGCGATATCGACGCCCCGATGTATCCACGCTCCTCGCTCAAACCCTTCCAGGCGCTGGCCTCCATGCAATCCGGGGTCCCCTTGCGCGGCGCGGAGGTCGCCTTGGCCTGCGCCAGCCACGTCGGCAGCACCGAGCACCAGGAACTGGCGGCCTCGATGCTGTCCAAGGCGGGACTGAGGGAAAACGACCTGCAATGCCCCGCGGCATGGCCCCGGCATGAAGCCACCCGGATGGACATGATCCGTTCCGGCGGATCCCCCTCCCGGTTGGCCTTCAACTGTTCGGGCAAACATGCTGCCTTCCTCTGGGCCTGTACCGAGAACGGTTGGGACACCGCCACCTACCTGGACCCGGATCATCCCCTGCAACGTCGGGTGGTCGAAGTCGTGGAGGACTACGCCGGCGAGAAGATCACCCATTTGGCCGTCGACGGATGCGGGGCCCCGGTTCCTGCCATTTCGTTGCGGGGCCTGGCCTCCGCCACCGGGCGGCTCTCCCGCTCCCCCGGCAATAAGTCCTCCGACGCCCGGGCGACGACGATCGCCACCGCGATGCTCGACTACCCCTGGGCCGTGCACGGCCACGGTGAGGAGAACACGGTGGTCATGGAGGATCTGGGCGTCATCGCCAAGCTCGGCGCCGAGGGCGTCCTGATCCTGGGCACCCCGGACGGCGTCTCCTGCGCCCTGAAGATCCGCGACGGCAACCCACGGGCCGCCACGCTGGTCGGCCTGACCTTGCTGGCCTCCGTCGACGCCATCGAGATCGATGCGATGACGTCGGTTCTGGAGAAGATCAACAAGCCGGTCCTGGGCGGTGGCCGGCCGGTGGGCAGGATCCGCGTCGCCAAGCCGGTTTTGGATCTGTTGGACTAGGGCATGGCTGTACGACGACGGATCTCCGCCGAGCAGGGACTCGCGGCGTTGGCCACCTGGCGGCAGACCGACGGTGAAGCCCGAACCGCTCTGCCCCGCCCGACGGTCGCCATGGCGGTGCGTTACGCCCTGGAGGAGCTCTCCGAACGGGCCGAGGGGAACTCGGTTGAGGTCAGGGTCCCGCCTTTCGGGGTAGCCCAGTGCGTGGCAGGTCCGCGCCACACCCGCGGCACCCCGCCGAATGTCATCGAGCTCGACGCCTCCATCTGGCTGCCGCTGGCCACCGGTGAACTCGGTTGGTCCGAAGCTGTGGCCTCCGGTTCGGTCTCGGCTTCGGGACTGCGGGCCGACTTGTCCGAACATCTTCCGCTCTTCGGTATCCTTTAGGGTATGGATTCACCCCGTTCCGCGCCCGTTCCCCCCGACCGCGACCGCGGCTCATCCCCAGAGTCCGTTGAGGTCTCGGTGTCCAGTTCACCAAAGTTCTGGCCCTTCGTCGGCGTCGGTGCCGCCATCGGCATCCTGGCTGCCATGTTCACCGCCTTGGCCGGGGATCCGGGAGCCGAGTTCACCCGCGGAGCGGTGTTCGGTTTCTTCGCCGTCGTCTTTGGCCTGGCGGGGGCCCTGCTGGGCTGCATCGGTTTCCTGATCGTCGAAGCAGTTCTGCGTCGGCGCACCACCCGCGCCCGTGCGGTACCCATGGATGACGGGAACGCGTCAAAGTAGCAGCTCCGGAACCTGCCGGGCACCCACGACGTGCAAGAATGATGAGCATGGTGCGTGGTGACGGAATGCTTTCACATGATCTTTTGGCCGACGAGAAGGGTCCGCAGGACGAATGCGGGGTCTTCGGCGTCTGGGCCCCGGGCGAGGACGTGGCGAAGCTCGCCTACTACGGCCTCTATGCTCTCCAGCACCGCGGTCAGGAATCCGCAGGCATCGCGACCTCGGATGGCCAGCGGATCAACGTCTACAAGGACATGGGGCTGGTGTCCCAGGTCTTCGATGAGAACACCCTGAACTCCATGAGCGGGCACATCGCCATCGGGCACTGCCGCTATTCGACCACCGGTTCCAACCTTTGGGCCAACGCCCAGCCCACCTTGGGCGCCACCGCCGACGGCACGGTCGCCCTGGGCCATAACGGCAACCTCATCAACTCCGCCGAGCTGATGGAACTGGTCGTGGCCGAACAGGGCTCGAAATTCCGCGGCGAGCTCGCCCAGGGCAACACCACCGACACGGCCCTGGTCACCGCCTTGTTGCGCGGCGAGGAAGGAATCAGTTTCGAGCAGACTGCCCTGGACCTGCTGCCCAAGCTCCAGGGTGCCTTCAGCCTCGTCTTCATGACCGAAGGCACGCTGTATGCCGCCCGTGATCCCCACGGTGTACGTCCGCTCGTCCTGGGTCGGCTCTCACGAGGCTGGGTGATCGCCTCCGAACAAGCCGGTTTGGCCACCGTGGGCGCCAGCTTCATCCGCGAGATCGAACCCGGCGAATTCATTGCGATCGACGAGGAGGGCATCCGTTCCCAGCGCTTCGCCCCCGCCACCCCGGCCGGCTGCGTCTTCGAATACGTCTACCTGGCCCGCCCCGACGCCGCGATCAGCGGCCGTTCGGTCTACGAGTCCCGGGTGGATATGGGGCGTCAACTGGCCCGCGAGAACATCGCCGAAGCAGATATCGTCATTCCCGTTCCGGAATCGGGCACACCGGCCGCCATCGGCTATGCCGAGGAATCAGGCATCCCCTTCGCCCACGGCTTCGTGAAGAACGCCTATGTCGGCAGGACGTTCATCCAGCCCTCGCAGACGCTGCGGCAACTGGGCATCAAGCTCAAGCTCAATGCCCTCGAACCGGTCATCCGGGGAAAACGCGTCATTGTGATCGACGATTCCATCGTGCGCGGCAATACCCAGCGCGCGGTCGTGAGGATGCTGCGCGAGGCAGGCGCCGCGGAAATCCACGTCAGGATCTCCTCCCCACCGATCAAGTGGCCCTGCTTCTACGGCATCGACTTCGCCTCCCGGGCCGAACTGATCGCCAATGGAGCCACCATCGAGGAGATTACCACTTCGGTCGGCGCCGATTCCTTGGCCTACATCTCCGAAGACGGGATGATCGCCTCCACCAAGCAGCCGCGCGAGCGCCTGTGTACCGCCTGCTTCTCAGGGAACTACCCGATCCCGTTGCCCGATCCGCAACACCTGGGCAAGAACCTGCTCGAAAACCCCAACGCCGGCAGCAATGGCTGTGATCCCGGCCCGGACGCAGAGTTCGAGAACACCCTCACCCCCTCAGACAAGACCCCGAGCTCCCAGTAAAGGACGCCCACAGAATGACTTCCTCCCAGTCCGGATCCGCAGGCATCACCTACGCAGCCGCCGGCGTCGACGTCGAGGCCGGCGACCGCGCCGTCGAACTCATGAAGGACGCCATCAAGGCCACTCATAGTGATTCGGTCATCGGTGGGGTGGGCGGTTTCGCCGGCCTCTTCGATGCCAGCGCCCTGCGCTCCTATAAAAAGCCGCTGCTGGCCACCTCCACTGACGGCGTGGGGACCAAGGTCGCGATCGCCCAGGCCATGGACATCCACCACACCATCGGTCAGGACCTGGTGGGCATGGTCGTCGATGACATCGTCGTCGTCGGGGCCAAGCCGCTGTTCATGACCGACTACATAGCCTGCGGCAAGGTCGTTCCCGAACGTATCGCCGACATCGTCCGCGGCATCGCCGAGGGCTGCTCGCTGGCCGATACCGCGCTCGTCGGCGGGGAAACCGCGGAGCACCCGGGCCTGCTGGGGGAACATGACTACGATATCGCCGGTGCCGCGACCGGTGCCGTCGAGGCCGATGCCCTGCTCGGCCCGGAGCGGGTGCGCGACGGTGACGTGGTCATCGCCATGGCCTCCTCCGGCATCCATTCCAATGGTTACTCCCTGGTCCGCAGCGTCATCAACCATGCCGGCTGGGCGCTTGAACGCGACGTACCCGAACTCGGCCGCACGCTCGGTGAGGAACTCCTGGTCCCGACCCGCATCTACACCGCGGACTGCCTGGACCTGATGGACCACCTCAATACCAGCAACGCCATGGCCCTGCACGGCTTCAGCCACGTCACCGGTGGTGGCTTGGCGGCGAACCTGGCCCGCGTCCTGCCGCAGGGCCTCATGGCCTCCGTGGACCGTTCGACCTGGTCCCTGCCGCCGGTGTTCACCCTGATCAGCGAGCTCGGGGGTGTCCCCCAGTCAGATCTGGAGCGCACGCTGAACCTCGGTGTGGGAATGATCGCCATCGTCGACGGTGCATCAGCCGATGCGGCCGTCGACCGGCTGAACGAACGCGGCGTCCCGTCCTGGGTTGCCGGGACGGTCGGGACCGTCACCGATGAAGCCGCAGCCGCTGGCGTGGACTTCGTCCAAGGCGCCAAGGGCGTGGACGGTGGAGCCGTGTTGATGCGCGGAGCCTACGCCAGCTGATTCGTTCTTCCTTCAACTACTGCCCCGTTCCCCGCCGGGGAGCGGGGCGGCAGTTGTTTCCGGTCTTTCGGGCGGGCCAGCGAACCGTTGCGGCACACGGATCCATACCGCTTCTCGAGCTTCAACGACATACTGGGAGGCACGCATCATGCGCAACACCGCAGCGGCTCTCGAAGCGTCGAAAAACCTGGACATCGAGGAAGTACTCAGGCAGCTGGGGCCTATAACGAAGCCCTGATCCCGCTTTGAGGTCCGCAGGATCTCGGGAGTGGAGGACTTCCAGGACTTCGCCGACAACGAGTTCATCCGCAATGAAATCGGCTGGCGGGCGGCCCAGGAGACGGACCGGGGCTAACCGCGGAACCCGAGATGCCCTGGTGCCCTAGCGCGGTGCTCCGAGTTCCAAGGCGTCGGCTAGTTCCTGCAAGGCAGGGGTAACCCGGGTGCGCCATCTCCAATCGGCCTTGGCGTCGCCACGGCTGGGGCCGCCGTTGATGATGCCCACCGGCCGGCCGGCAGCAACGGCGTTGAGAACCAGCTTGTAGCCGCTCATGACCGCCAGACTCGACCCGATGACCAGCAGCCCCCGGGAGTCCTCCTCGAGGCCTTTCAGCGTGGTCTTGCGCTCCGCTGGGACGTTCTCCCCGAAATAGACGACATCGGGTTTGAGTTCGATGCTTCCGCAGGACAGGCAACCGACCATGGTGAAGTCAACGATTTGTTCCTCGGAGAGGGTGATGTCGCCATCGGGGTTCACCGAGCCGGGGTCCACGACGATGCGCTCGAGGTAACCGGGATTGGCCTCCACCAGACGCCGGTCCAGATCGACACGGTTCTCCACGAAGCCGCAGTTCAGGCACTTCACTTCGTCGAGGTCCCCGTGCAAGGGCAAAACCCCGGTGGATCCTGCACGACGGTGCAGACCATCGACGTTCTGGGTCACGACGCCGTTGAGAAATCCCGCTTGTTGCAGTGCGGCCACCAATCGGTGTCCCTCGTTGGGCTCCGACACGGACATCCTGCGCCATCCCACGAAACTGCGGGCCCAATAGCGTTGGCGGGCACCGGAATCGTGTTTGAACTCCTGGAAGGTCATCGGCCGATGTGATCGCAATGACCCGTTCGGGCCGCGGTAGTCGGGGATCCCTGAGTCCGTCGAGATCCCGGCGCCCGTCAGGGCCAAGACGGATCCGCCTTCGAGCATCGTGGTGATGCCGCGGCGTGCCACATCGGGGTCATGGGGTGGCGCCGATTCGGCGACGACCCGCTCAATGGAACGAATGGCCGCCCGGTGGGCGTTGGCAATGGGTAGGTCCATGTGCATCATCCTGGCTTCCGAGCATGAAGAAATACGCGGACGACACTACTGTGTCGTCCGGCGTCAGTGCACCGTATCGGGTGGAACTCATCGCCACCGCACCAAAAAGATGCCGTGGTCAGCCGATCCGCCGGGATTCGCCCTCGTCGTCATCGCTGGAATACCTGTCCGCATACTCCGCATAGTCCGCGTCGTAGGAATCGTCGGCATGCGAAGAGGAGCCTGCCCCATGAGCGCGGCCTTGTCCCAGCTCGCGTTGCAGGGCAGACAAATCAGTGGCCGGGGAATAGTACTTGATATCCCTGGCCTGACGTGTCGCTTTTGCCTTCTGACGGCCGCGCCCCATGGCGTGACCCCCTTTATCGCTAGATCCGGAGGTGGTCCCTCGTTTCAGGAGGAAGGCCCCGGAGAATGTGGCTGTTTCTTTCGTATTCCAAGGTTAACATGTTTCCCAGTCGGGTGCCGTCCCAGCGGGTCACGAGCGCCCGTTAGAGTAGGTGGTAATACTCTCAGCGCCTCACTCGTCCTGAAGGGAGCGTCCGTGGAGCAGCCCCCCGATCAGCAACCGCCGGGTTACCAACCCGCGCGGTCGGCACGGACTCAGGCCTCCCACCGGTTCGGGATCGCTCCGGTCTGGTTGGTGATCGGTTCCATCGGCATCATCCTGATCCTGATCTTCGGCATCACCCGGTTGGTCCCTGCCATGCAACCGGACCCCGAGCCCTCGACCAGCGTGCCGCGGAACAGCTCCCCGGGCATCGACGGGATCATCGCGGAGATGGCCCCTGCCTCGCAATTCGAGGTCGGCGATTGCCTAGCCGAATTCAGTTCCCCGCTTGAACCGGCGACGATCGTCACCTGCTCGACGCCGCACGCGGCCCAGCTCATTGGCCTCGAGACCCTCGATGACGTCCCCTTCCCCGGGGATCCGCGGGTCACCACGAAAGCCGAAGAGGCCTGCCGGGCAATCGAGCTCGATCCCGCAGCGGCACTGGAAGGCACGTGGAACTATGCCTTCAGCCGCCCGTCTGCAGGAACCTGGGAGGCCGGGGATCGCAGCGTCGCCTGCTTCCTTGCCATGGAGGAAGGAACGACGACGGACTCGCTCCTCCCGGCCCCCGAAACAACCACGACCTAGCTGACGGTCCGCACATCCGGCCCGTCGGATCGGTTGACCGTCAGGGCGCCCTCATCGGCATCCAGCTGGACGTCCACGGTGTCCCCGTCAACGATTTCCCCGGAGAGCACCGCCTTGGCCAGACGGTCCCCGATTTCGCGCTGGACCAGCCGACGCAAGGGCCGAGCTCCGTAGGCGGGGTCGTATCCGGTCCTGGCCAACCACTCCCGGGCTTCGTCGCTGACCTGCAGCGTCAGCCGACGTTCGGCGAGTCGACGGCCCAGGGTTGCCACCTGGATCTCCACGATCCGGCCCAGCTGCTCGAGCGAGAGCGGGTCGAAGAGGATGACGTCGTCCAGACGGTTCAGGAATTCCGGTTTGAAGGACGTGTTCACGATGTTCATGACCGCCTCCTTCTTGGCCGCATCGTCCAGGGTGGGATCGACCAGGAACTGCGAGCCGAGGTTGGACGTGAGCACCAGGATGGTGTTGCGGAAGTCCACCGTGCGGCCCTGCCCATCGGTCAGGCGCCCATCGTCGAGGACCTGCAGGAGGATGTCGAAGACCTCCGGATGCGCCTTCTCCACCTCGTCCAGCAGGATCACCGAGTACGGTCGACGGCGGACCGCTTCAGTGAGTTGCCCGCCTTCCTCGTAACCGACGTAGCCCGGAGGGGCACCGACGAGGCGGGACACCGAGTGCTTCTCCGAGTATTCGGACATGTCGATACGCACCATGGCGTGTTCGTCGTCGAACAGGAAGTCCGCGAGCGCCTTGGCTAGTTCCGTTTTGCCCACACCGGTGGGTCCGAGGAACAAGAACGATCCCGTCGGTCGATCGGGGTCGGCGATCCCGGCCCGGGAACGGCGCACCGCATCGGATACCGCTGTCACGGCAGTGCCCTGGCCGATCAGTCGTTGCCCGAGCAGGGACTCCATGTCCAATAGTTTCTGGCTTTCCCCCTGGAGCATGCGCCCTGCGGGGATCCCGGTCCATGCCGAGATCACTTCGGCGATGTCGTCGGCGGTGACCTCGTCGGAGACCATCGTCTCCTCCTGGCCGCCCTCGGCTTCTTCGGCCTGGGCGGCATCGAGCTGACGCTGCAGCTCGGGGATCTCTCCGTAGAGCAGGCGCGAGGCCTTCTCCAGATCGCCCTCACGTTGCATCCGCTCGGCCCGTGAGCGCAGCTCATCGAGCTGGACCTTGAGGTCGCCAACACGGTTCAGGCCCGCCTTTTCAGCTTCCCACCGGGCGTTGAGCGCGTCGAGGCGTTCACGCCGGTCGGCCATATCGGCCCGGAGGGCCTCCAAGCGTTCACGGGAGGCGGCATCGCTTTCGCCCTTGAGGGCGAGTTCCTCCATGGTCATCCGGTCCACCACGCGACGCAGCTCGTCGATCTCCTCGGGCGCCGAATCAATCTCCATGCGCAGCCGGGAGGCGGCCTCGTCGACGAGGTCGATGGCCTTGTCCGGCAGCTGGCGCCCGGAGATGTAGCGGTTGGACAAGGTGGCAGCAGCCACGAGTGCCGAATCCGCGATCTCGACCTTGTGGTGCGCCTCGTAGCGCTCCTTGAGGCCACGGAGGATGCCTATCGTGTCATCGACACTCGGTTCTCCCACATACACCTGGGCAAAGCGACGCTCCAGGGCAGGGTCCTTCTCGATGTTCTGCCGGTACTCGTCCAGCGTGGTGGCCCCGATCAGCCGCAGCTCACCACGGGCCAGCATGGGCTTGAGCATGTTGCCGGCATCCATGGCACCTTCGGAAGCGCCGGCTCCGACGACGGTGTGGATCTCGTCGATGAACGTGACGATCTGCCCGTCGGAATTCCGGATCTCCTCCAGTACTGCCTTGAGGCGTTCCTCGAACTCACCACGATACTTCGCCCCGGCGACCATCGATCCCAGGTCCAGGGCAATGAGGGACTTTCCGCGCAGTGATTCGGGGACGTCGCCGGCGACCATCCGCTGGGCCAGTCCTTCGACCACAGCCGTCTTGCCGACTCCCGGGTCACCGATGAGCACCGGGTTGTTCTTGGTCCGCCGGGAGAGCACCTGGACGAGACGGCGGATCTCGGCATCGCGTCCGATCACCGGGTCGAGCTTGCCCGAGCGGGCGATGGCGGTCAGGTCGGTGCCGAACTTCTCCAGGGCCTCGAAGGTGCTTTCGGGATCTTCGGTATCGCGCGGATGATCTCCGCGCAGCCCCTCGACCGCCGCCTTCAGCGCCTGTTCCGACGCCCCGGCGGATCGCAGGATCTCCCCCGTCTTCCCTGCGTCGGCCGCCAAACCCAGCAGCAGGTGCTCTGCCGAAACGCGTCCGAAGCCCAGATCGGTGGCAGCCTTCGTGGCGGCGTTGACGACCTGCAGGAAGGACCGTGAGTACTGGGCCTGGGCCACGGTGCTGCCCGAGGAGGCTGGCAGGTCACGGATCCCGCCGCTGGCGGCCACGGAAACCGAGTCCGGGTCCACTCCCGCCTTCTTCAGCAATTCGACGGCCAACGATCCGCGGTCGTCCATGAGCGCCTTGAGCAGGTGCGCCGGTTCGACCTGCGCGTTACCGGCGGTGGAGGCGTTCATGCCGGCAGCCGAGAGGGCTTCCTGGCTCTTGGTGGTGAATTTCGCGTCCATGTGGATCCTTTCCTGGGAGGTCCGTCCTCGTTTCAAACTTGAGTCTACCTGACTCAACTCTGTTTCGGGATGGATTATTCCTTGGGCGAAGATCCCGAGCCGGAAGGCACCACTCCCGGGTCAGTGACTACGGCCCGCGGTTGAATCCGAGGCAGGCGCACC
>JBBSRM010000009.1:0-30847 GCA_038243055.1 Actinomycetales bacterium | reverse complement strand
TGCGCGAGGTCGGCGTTTTTCGTACTCGCGCGGCCAACGAGCCGGGACATGATGTCCAGGCGAGCGTCTTCGAACATCCTGCGATGGTTGCGGCCCGCCCCACCTCCGAGATCGCCGAGCTGCGCTGGTTGGATCCCACAGCCGCCCACCTGCCCCCGGACCTGGCCCCGCTGCTGGTCGAGCAGGTCCTGCCGGCACTCTGTCTCTCCGGGGGCCGCCCCGCCCGCCGACTCACGGTATTCACCGGTTCGAAGACCGGCCACGATCACGGCTACCTCGACGCCGCCGCCTTCCTCGGCGCCCGGCTGGCCGAACGTGGACTGGGCATCGTCTACGGCGGCGGGCAGGTCGGGCTCATGGGAGTCATCGCCGATGCAGCCATGGCAGCCGGGGGCTCCGTCACCGGGATCATGACGCAGGCACTCGTCGACGGGGAGACCGCCCATACCGGGCTGACGTCCCTGGAGATCGTGACCACGATGCATGAACGCAAGCAGCGCATGGCAGATCTGGGTGACGGGTTCGTGGCACTGCCCGGCGGTGCCGGGACGCTGGAGGAGTTCTTCGAGACGTGGACGTGGCAGCACCTGGGCATCCACCGCAAACCCGTGGCCCTCTTCAACATCGACGGCTTCTGGGACCCCCTGTTGGCCATGGTCGACACGATGGTCGAGCGCGGGTTCCTGGCCCCCTCCTACCGGGACACGTTGATCGTCAGTGACGATGCCGACGACCTGTTGGCGCAGTTGGACCGCTGGGAGCCCCCGGTCCGCAAATGGAGCAAATAGTCCCTGTGCCCGGTCTTCGTGAGCGCCGGCTGGTTCGTGAAAGAATGCCCACATGAGTACGCGTCTGGTCCTGATCGCCGATACCCACCTGCCCAAGCGGGCCCGCGGGCTGCACCCGAGCCTGTGGGAGGAGATCGAGGCGGCCGATATCGTTTTCCACGCCGGGGACTGGGTGGAACCGGACCTGTTGGACGAGCTCCAGCAGCGCTGCCGGAAGCTGGTTGCTGTCTACGGGAACAACGACGGCGAGGAGCTGCGCTCCCGGCTGCCCGAAATCGCCCACGTGGAGATCGAGGGACTGCGCTTTTCGATGATCCACGAAACCGGCGCCTCCGCCGGCCGGGAAAAGCGGTGCGCCCAACAGTTCCCGGACACCGATGTGCTGGTCTTCGGGCACAGCCACATCCCCTGGGACACCACTGCCGCGAACGGCCTGCGGCTACTCAATCCCGGTTCGCCGACGGATCGCCGGCGCCAGCCGGTGTGCACCTACATGAGCGCAGTGGCGGAGGACGGGGCCCTGGGCGAAGTGTCCGTCATTCCTGTGGAGCGGCTCGGCGCCTAGCCGGGCTTCGGTCGAAACTACTTCTTACGGCCGACCGCGAAGTAACTAAGCGGGCCGATGAAATTGAAGAAACTGGCGAAGAACCAGGCGATCTTGGGGCCGTTGACCTGGGCTGCCGGTCGACCGGCAAGATCCTTCAGGGCCGCACCCTGCAGTGCCACCTGAGCCGCGCCCATCGTCATGACCCAGAACTTGCGTCCTCCACTGAGATTCTTGAAATGCTTCTTTGCAGCCATCATCACTCCCGACATTCGTAGGTGGGACCAGCCTAGACGAATCCCCCGCAATGCACAGCGGGGGAAGACGGAAACGGCGGCACCCGGATCGGGTGCCGCCGTCGTGCACTGGTGGTGGCAGTGTCCTTCGTACTGCTTGCCGGCCCTTTTCGAGGCCGAGCGCCGCTTAGCGCAGCGGGCTGAAGTGCCGCATCAGCGGAGCCGTGCCCTGGCCGGTCATTTCCGCTGCCAGCATCTTGCCGGTCAGCGGACCGAGGGCAACGCCCCACATGCCGTGGCCACCGGCAACGTGGACGCGAGGGGACTTGGTGGCTCCGATCAGTGGCAGGCCATCGGCCGTGCAGGGGCGGGAACCCACCCATTCCTCCTGGCGGTCCTCCCAGTCGATGCCGGTGTACATCGGGGATGCGGCGTTGATGATCGCCTGGATCCGGCGTTCGTCCAACGGCGCGTCGGGGTCCCGGAACTCCATCATGCCGGTGACCCGGAAGCGGTCACCGAGGGGCGTGCAGGCGATGCGCTGGGCGGGGAAGTAGATCGGGTGGGTCGGCATGACCTCGGGCATGACGGTGAAGCTATAGCCACGTCCGGCCTGGACGACTTGGCGGACGCCGAACTTGCGGGCCAACGAGCCCAGCCAGGCACCGGAGGCCAGCACCACCGAGTCGGCGGTCAGACTCCTGCCACTGGAACCGATCACGGTCACCGAGTTCCCGGATTCACGGACGTCGGAGACGGCGAAACCCTCGACGATCTCACCGCCGCGCTGGCGCACCGACTCGGCCAGCGACTCCATGAAGTTCGGCGGGTTGATGAAGCGCTGGTCATGGATCTTGATGCCTGCGGTGACACCCGAACCCAGGGTGGGCTCCAGGGCGCGGATCTCGGAGCCTGACATGAGGTCGAAGTCCACACTGCCACCGGCATCACTGATGCCCTCGAACTCGTGGACCAGACCCTCACGGTCCTTCTCATTGGCGAAGGCCGCCAGGAAGGGCTCGGCCGGCTTGGTGAGTTCGGTGACCGCGTTGGTTCCCTCGGCCAGCTCGGCGTAGGCATCCAGGCCGGTACTGCCGATCTCGCTGAAGACGTTCATGGCTTCGCGCCACTTGCCGGGGGTGCAGTGCCGGGCGAATCCTGCAAGGAACTTGATCAGCGACGGATCGGTGGTCAGCGGAATGTAGAGAGGCGAGGCCGGGTCGAGCATGGCCTTGGCGCCGTAGGTCAGAACCGAGGGCTCACTCAACGGCAGGGTCAGGGCGGGGGTCAGCCAACCGGCGTTGCCCCAGGAGGAGCCGGCGGAGACTCCGGTCCGGTCGACAATGGTGACGCGGACCCCCTGCTCCTGCAGGTGCCAGGCGGTCGACAGGCCGACGATGCCCGCGCCGACGACGACGACGTGTTCAGGATGCTGCATGCCCATGGTTTCTCCCCGTTGGCTCGATCAAACTCGCACCGCAAGAATGCCCGAGCCCGCCGTCAACCTCAACCCCTCGGGACGTTTCCACGGCAGGGGTGCTCTCCGGACACCAAAAGTTGAATTAATCACGGCGGCTTGCTTGAATTCCGTATTTAATTTGGACTTTGGCTGACTTCCTTCCTTGGTTCACCAGGACTACGTCACAGCGGCTCACACCGACTTTTTACACCCGACGCGGCCCAGGGCATCCGGTGTCGCCGAGCGAGGAGACCGAAGTGCGCCGCATCTGCCGCGCCCTGGACGGGGTGATTGAACGCCCCAGCTGGAACCGGCCCGTCTGGTTCGCCAGGACCCTGGTGGCCCGAATGTGGGAAGACGCGGTTCTGATGGTGATATCCGATGAGCGCGAGGCGGCTCTTGTCGATCACTGAACCACCAGTGGCGTGATAGGCCCTCGGCACAACCCTTGACATTGTCCATGTGAGCCAGTTCACTATATTGCATAGCGAAATCATTTTTCCGCTGTACGGAATCCCAGAAGAGGTAACCAGGAATCCGGACCCCAGTACGAGGAACAGCTGTCGCCCGGACCTGCTTCCGATCATCCGCACACAAGGGAAACTCCATGACCAAGAACGCATCAAGCGCCGCGGCCCGCCGCAGTACCGCGCCTGCACGTCCAGAAGACGAGCGTCTGCCCATCGGTAGCACCTTCGCTTACGGCTTCCAGCACGTTTTGACCATGTACGGCGGAATCATCGCCCCACCGCTCATTGTCGGCACCGCAGCGGGCATGAGCTCCTCGGACGTCGGCCTGCTCATTGCCGCCTGCCTGTTCGTCGGCGGCCTGGCCACCTTGCTTCAGACCATCGGCATTCCGTTCTTCGGTTCCCAGCTCCCGCTGGTCCAGGGCGTTTCCTTCGCCGGTGTCGCCACCATGACGGCCATCATCGGTGGCGGTGGTGGCATCCAGGCGGTCTTCGGCGCGGTGATGGTCTCCGCGGCCGTCGGACTCCTCATCACCCCGGTGTTCTCCAAGGTGATTAGGTTCTTCCCGCCGGTCGTCAACGGCATCGTGATCACCGTGATCGGCTTGTCGCTGATGCCGGTGGCTGCCAACTGGGCCATGGGCGGCAACGCCAAGGCCGACAACTACGGCTCCGTGGCCAACATCGGCCTGGCCGGTGTGACCCTGTTGGTCGTCCTGCTGCTGAGCAAGCTCGGCAACGCGACGATCTCCCGCCTGTCCATCCTGCTGGCCATCATCATCGGCACCCTGATCGCCGTCTTCACCGGCATGGCCGATTTCTCCGGAATCGGCAACGGCCCGATCTTCGCCTTCCCGACCCCCTTCGCCTTCGGCTGGCCGACCTTCGAACTGCCGGCCATCATCTCGATGCTGATCGTCACGCTGGTCATCCTCACCGAAACGACGGCGGACATCCTGGCCGTCGGCGAAATCGTCGAAACCGAGGTCGATTCCAAGCGCATCGGCAACGGGCTGCGCGCCGACATGATCTCCAGCCTGATCTCGCCGGTGTTCAACTCCTTCACCCAGAGCGCCTTCGCCCAGAACGTCGGATTGGTGGCCATCACCGGCATCAAGAGCCGCTTCGTGGTCAGCGCCGGCGGCCTGATCCTCGTCTTCCTGGGCCTGCTGCCCATCATGGGACGCGTCGTGGCCGCGGTACCCACCGCAGTCCTGGGCGGAGCCGGCATCGTGCTCTTCGGCACCGTTGCCGCCAGCGGCATCCGCACGCTGGCCAAGGTCGACTACAAGAACAACATGAACCTGATCATCGTCGCCACCGGAATCGGCTTCGGCATCATCCCGATCGCCGCCCCGACCTTCTGGGACGAGTTCCCGACCTGGTTCGGCACGATCTTCCACTCGGGCATCAGCTCGGCCGCGGTCGCCGCGATCCTGCTGAACATCCTGTTCAACCACATCAAGGTCGGAACCCCGGAGGACCCCTCGGTCTTCGCCAAGGCCCCGGTCCGGCCGGCCACCGAAGAGGACTTCGAGGACCGGAAGGTCTCCGAGGTCTAGGCCCCGGCCACTAGGCCGACCACATCAGGAAAAGCGAGGGAGCAGCTCCGGGAAACCGGGCCTGCTCCCTCGCTTTGCGTGTCGGGCCCTCAGCCGCCGTGGGCCTGCAGGAACTCGTAGACCTCGGTTTCGTCGACACCGGGGAACGCACCCGAGGGCATGGCTGCCAACAGGTGGGAGTTCGCCCGGGCTGCAGGCCAGGCCTGCCCGGCCCAGGACCGGGCCAGCGCCTCGGGCGGACGCTTGCAGCACGCCTCATCCGGGCAGCGTGATTTGGAACGTTCCGTGGTGTCGCGGCCGCGGAACCACTTCACGTGTTCGTAGGGGACCCCGATACTCAACGAGTACATCCCCGAGGAGTGGCGTTCGGTGCGGGCGGTGCACCAGAAGGTCCCCACCACGGTGTCGGTGTACTGCTCGAACGCCCGGAACTTATCCGGCACCTCGAAGACCTCACGGCTGGTCCAGTACCGGCAGATCGACTGCCCCTCGATGGCACCGGTGTGGTCGGCAGGGAAGTTCACGTCGTCGTTCTCGTACGCCTTGTGCAGGATCCCCGACTCATGCACCTTCTGGAAGTGGCAGGTGATGCCCAGGTGCTCGGTGGCCAGGTTCGTGAAACGGTGGGCCGCCGATTCGTAGGAGACCGCATAGGCATCCCGCAGGTCCTCGATCGCCAACGACTTGGACTTCTTCGCTTTCTCGAGGAAGCCCACCGTGGTCTTCTGCGGCATCAGCAAGGCCGCCGCGAAGTAGTTGGTGTAGACCCGCTGTCGGAGGAACTCGCTGTAGTTCCGTGGTGCTTCGTGGCCCAGGACGTAGTGGCCCAGCGCCTGCAGGAGCACCGAACGGGCGTCATGATCGCTCCGCGTTCCCTGCACCAGATAAATCCTGCGGTTCTTGAGGTCCGTCACGGAACGGGTCGAATGCGGCAGGTCACCGACGAAGCGCAGACCGAATCCCAGGTGCTCGGCCAGGTCGGCGGCGACGTGGTGGGACAACGGGCCCGAGGTGTGTCCGACGGCGTCAAGCAGTCCCTGGGCCTGCTTCTCCAGTTCGGGGTAGTGGTTGTTGCATTCACGCATTTCGGTGCGGATCTCGGTGTTCGCCCGGCGGGCCTCCTCGGGGGTTGCCGCCTGCTCCTCGAGTCGCCGCTCGAGCTCATGCTGCAAGCCGACCATGGATTCAAGCACGTCCATCGGCAACCGCGAGGACACACGGACCTTGGGCAGCCCCAAGGACCCGTAGAGCGGTCCCCGCTGGGCTTTCTCCAATTCGATTTCCAGCCCGGCCCGACGGCTCGGTGGCTCCGCCCCGAGCAGGTCGTCCACGCCGGTATCCAGGGCGGCAGCCAGTTGCCGCAGCAGCCCCACCTTGGGCTCGCGTTTGCCGTTCTCGATCAAGCTCAGCTGCGAGGGCGCCACCGAGACCAGGGCGCCCAATCCATCAAGGGTCAGGGCCTTCCCCTTGCGCAGGTGGCGCACCCGGCGCCCCAGGGCAATCGCATCCAGTTCCGGATCGTTTTCCGTCGAAGTGCCCTGCGGGGGATATCCGCCGGAGGGCCTGTTCCATGTGGGAGTCGTCACTTCTTGAGGATAACGCAAGAACTGCAAATCTTTCCACCCAAACCCCCTAGAAAACTCCTTGCACATCGCGAATAGTCATGACTACGAAGAAAAACACGGAAACATCGACCAACCGGCAGAGGCGCCGGGAACGTCGACGGATCCCCGGGACAGCCCGGAGCGACACCAAGGAGAATGCCATGACGCAGAAGCAGAATTCCGCCGCAGAGCGCGAACAGGCCCTGGAGATGGAGTGGAGCGCCAACCCCCGCTGGGAAGGTGTCACCCGCGAATACACGGCAGCCGAGGTCGTTCGCCTGCAGGGCCGCGTCCCCGAAGAGAACACGCTGGCCCGCCGAGGTTCCGAAAAGCTCTGGAACCAACTCACCGCCGAATCCAAGACCGGCGCCTACACCAACTCACTCGGCGCCCTGACCGGCAACCAGGCAGTGCAGCAGGTCAAGGCCGGCCTGCGTGCCATCTACCTCTCCGGCTGGCAGGTCGCCGCCGACGCCAACCTCGCCGGCCAAACCTACCCGGACCAGTCGCTCTACCCGGCCAACTCGGTCCCGCAGGTCGTGCGCCGCATCAACAACGCCCTGCAGCGTGCCGACCAGATCGAATTCGCCGAAGACATCCAGACCGTCGAGGACTGGCTGGTCCCGATCATCGCCGATGCCGAGGCCGGCTTCGGTGGCCCGCTGAACGCCTACGAGCTGATGAAGTCGATGATCACCGCCGGCGCCTCGGGCGTGCACTGGGAAGACCAGCTCGCCTCGGAAAAGAAGTGCGGGCACCTCGGTGGCAAGGTCCTCATCCCCACCGGCCAGCACATCCGCACCCTGAACGCCGCCCGCCTGGCAGCCGACGTTTCCAATACCCCGAGCGTGATCATCGCCCGGACCGACGCCGAAGCCGCCACCCTGATCACCTCCGACGTCGACGAGCGTGACGCACAGTTCGTCACCGGTGAACGCACCGCCGAAGGCTTCTACAAGGTCCGCAACGGGATCGAACCCTGCATCGCCCGGGCCAAGGCCTACGCCCCGTACTCCGACCTCATCTGGATGGAGACCGGGACACCGGACCTGGAGCTGGCCAAGAAGTTCGCCGAGGCGGTCAAGGCCGAGCATCCCGACCAGATGCTCGCCTACAACTGCTCGCCCTCGTTCAACTGGAAGAAGCACCTCGACGACGCGACGATCGCCAAGTTCCAGCGCGAACTCGGGGCCATGGGCTTCACCTTCCAGTTCATCACCCTGGCCGGGTTCCACGCCCTGAACCACTCGATGTTCGACCTGGCCTCCGGCTACGCACAGAACGGCATGAGCGCCTACGTCGAACTCCAGGAACGCGAATTCGCTTCCGAGGCAGCCGGCTACACCGCCACCAAGCACCAGCGCGAGGTCGGCACCGGCTACTTCGACCAGATCGCCACGACCCTGAACCCCAACGCATCCACCCTGGCTCTGGCGGGATCCACCGAAGCCGGCCAGTTCCACTAGGCAACACACGACGCCGGTGCCGGTGCCCACCCGCACGGGCACCGGCGTCGTCCCCCACCATTTTTAAGGAGATCCGCCATGAATGACCCCATCACCCTGAACGGCACCACGCCGAATGCTTCGCCGGTCCGCCGGCAGGAGCAGATCCTCACCCCCCAGGCCATGGACTTCCTGGCGCAGCTGCACCACGAGTTCGAGCCACGTCGCCAGGAACTGCTGGCCCTGCGCGAAACGCGTCGCCGCGACATCGCCGGCGGCCAGGATCCCCACTTCCTGGAGGAGACCCGGAACATCCGTGAGGATGATTCCTGGAAGGTCGCCCCCATCGCCCCCGGGCTGGACGACCGCCGGGTGGAGATCACCGGGCCGCCCGACCGCAAGATGGCGATCAACGCGCTGAACTCCGGCGCCAACGTCTGGCTGGCGGACCTCGAGGATTCCACCACCCCGACCTGGCAGAACGTCATCAACGGCCAACTGAACCTGCGGGCCGTGCTCGACCACGACATCGATTTCACCTCCGACGAGGGCCAGGAGTACAAGGTCAACGGCCAGACGCTGACCGACCTGCCGACCATCATGGTCCGGCCCCGCGGCTGGCACCTGCCCGAGAAGCACCTGACCGTCGGCGGCAAGTCCGCGTCGGGGGCGCTGGTCGACTTCGGTCTCTACTTCTTCCACAACGCGCAGCGGTTGATCTCCGGCGGACGTGGACCCTACTTCTACCTGCCCAAGATCGAGAACCACCTGGAGGCCCGCCTCTGGAACGACGTCTTCATCAGGGCACAGGAGTTGCTGGACATCCCCCGGGGCACCATCCGTGCCACCGTCCTCATCGAGACCATCACCGCGGCCTTCGAGCTCGAGGAGATCCTCTACGAACTCCGCGAGCACTCCGCGGGCCTGAACGCCGGCCGGTGGGACTACATCTTCTCGGTGATCAAGAACTTCCGTACCCGCGGACCGCGGTTCGTGCTGCCGGACCGGGCGATGGTGACCATGACCGCCCCCTTCATGCGCTCCTTCACCGAGCAGCTGGTGCGGGCCAGTCACCGCCGCGGGGCCACGGCCATCGGCAGCATGAGCGCCTTCATTCCGAACCGCCGCGACGAGGCCGCCAATGCGGTCGCCTTCGAGACGGTCCGGGTCGAGAAGTCCCGCGAAGCCGCGGACGGCTTCGACGGCGCCTGGGTGGCCCACCCTGACCTGGTCCCGGTGGTGCAGGGGATCTTCGACGAGGAAATGGGCGGGAAACCGAACCAGATCGACCGTCTGCGCGAAGAGGTCACCCCCGATGACCGGGCGTTGCTGGACATCGCCGGGACCCCGGGTCTGATCACCGAGGGCGGCGTCCGGTTGAACGTGGTGATCGGTCTGCGCTACATCGAGTCCTGGCTGCGCGGCAATGGAGCCGTCGTCCTGCGGAACATGATGGAGGACGCCTCCACGGCCGAGATCTCCCGCTCGCAGATCTGGCAGTGGATCCACCAGGGTGCGGTGACCGACGACGGCGAACTGATCACCACGGAGTCCGTCGAGGAGATCGTGGACGAGGAATACGCCAAGATGGAGCGCTTCGAGGGCGACCGGTTCGCCGATGCCCGCGAGATCTTCGACGAGTGCGCCTTGCAGGACCACTACCCGGCCTTCTTGACGGTCCCGTCCTACACCCGGTTCCTGTGCCAGTCCAAGGCCCGGCAGATGATCGACGCCTAAACAGCCACCGCCCGCCCCGCCGGGGTTCCCCTCCATTGGACCCAGCGCGGGGCGGGCGGTCCCCACACCACGACGGACCCCATTTGGCAGAGCTGCCGGGGTCCGTCGTTTTTTAGCGGTGTGTGTCTAGATGTCGTCCTCGCCCGCGGGGCCGCCCTCGTCCTCCCAGGTTTCCAACCGGCGGACCTTTGACGCGTTGTACTTGCGGCGCACCCCGCGTCCGGCGTCCTCGTCCTCTTCGACGAAGACGGCGCCGTACTGCTCCAATGCGTGCCGCAGCATGGCGTTCTGTTCGACGGTCAAGTCGTGGTTGCCCTTTTCGAAGGCGCGGATCTGCTGTTTCTCCAGTCCGGCGGCCCGGCCAATGACCTTGCTCGAGACCTGGGTGATGGCGCGGGCGGCCCGTGCCAGGTCGGCGGGAATGAATGTCGGTGGGTTCGTCATGACTTGATCATCCCAGTCTTCGGACGCGAAGTCAGTTGCCCTGGCCGCACCGGGAAACGCCAGTAGGCTGGATGCTGAGTCCGGACGGCCCGGATGGTCGGGAAAAGCGGGAAGCAGGCCCATGGACATCGCCCGCGGGAACGACGTCGATGCGACAACCGGCGAGCTCCCGCATCAGGGATCGCCCTGGGCCTGGACCGTCACCTACCTCTTCTCTCCCGCGATCCTGGTGAGTGCCTATCTGCTGTTGATGCCGCTCCGGAGACCGGAACCCACCTGGCTGCAGGCCGTCGTTGCCATGGTCTTCACCACGGGTCTGCCCTGGCTGGGCGTGGTGTGGATGAGGCACAGCGGTCGGGTCACCGATCTGCACGTTCGCGAGCGTTCACAACGCTGGCCGGTCTTCGTCCTCGCCGGAACATCCCTGCTGGTCGGTTGCGGCGCGTTGATGCTGATGCAGGCACCGGCGGCGGTCTTCAGCGCGCTGGGTCTGATCCTGGCCGGCCTGCTGATCTGTCTGGTCGTGAACCTGCGCTGGAAGATCTCCGTCCACACGGCGGTGGCCGCCTTCATCTGGCTCAGTGTCTTCTCCGGCCCGGCCTGGGGGCCGGCCGCCGCCCTGTTCATGACCCTGCTGGTCGGTTGGTCCCGTCTGGAGCTCCGACGCCACACCCCGGACCAGGTGCTGGCGGGGGCCCTGGTGGGTTGCATCCTGTTCATCGGCGGGTTGCCCCTGCCCTGAGCCTCTCGTCCGCGGCGGCTCACGCGCTTCCTGCCCGCCGGACGCTTATAGGATGGCGGAGACCACCAGCCAGGGCCAAGGCCAGGGCGCAACACCTGCGAACGGAGCACCCATGACACTTCGCGTTCTGGTCCCTTCCGCCGCGTTGGCTCAAGACATCAGCGGCCCGGGGGTCGAAGCCATCATCTGGCATATCGACACCGATGCCTCCCAGGCCCCGGCAGCCGATGTCCTGGTCACCGAGCGGCCCCGCGATCCGGCCCACCGCACCCGGGTCTCCCGCATTCCCGGTCTGCGTCACGTCCATCTGCTCTCCATCGGCTACGAATGGGTCCTGGAGCACCTCCCGCCCGGGACCACGCTGAGCAATTCGCGCGGGGCCGTCGAGGACGCCACCGCCGAACATGGCCTCGCCCTCATCCTCGCGGCACTGCGCGACCTGCCCGTCGCCGCCGCACAACAGCACCGGCACGATTGGTCTCCCCTGTGGACCACCTCGTTGCATGGTTCGGTGGTCATGGTCCTGGGCTACGGCGGTGTGGGCCAGGAAGTGGCGGCCCGGTTGAAGCCCTTCCGTCCGGCGGCAGTGATTCCCGTCGCCAGCCGCAAACGCACCACCGAAACCGGGGTCCACGTCCAGGGCACGGAGGAGCTGCCCGGACTCCTGCCCCAGGCCGACGTCGTCGTCGTCACCCTGCCCCACCAGGAAAGCACCGAACGACTCGTGGACGCCGCCTTCCTGGCTGCCATGGGCGACGGGGCCCTGCTGGTGAACATCGGTCGCGGCGCAGTCGTGGACACCGACGCGCTGGTCGCCGAATTGCAGACCGGCCGGCTGCGGGCCGCCCTGGATGTCACCGATCCGGAACCGTTGCCGGCCGACCACCCCCTCTGGGACGCACCCGGATGCCTGCTCACCCCGCATATGGCCGGGAACACCAACGAATTCCTCCGCCTCGCCGCCGCGTTGACCGTCGAACAGGTCCGTCGCCTGGCCAGTGGCCGGGAACCCCTGCACCTGGTGCGGTAGACGCCCCACACCAGCATCCTGCGAGTAGCAGACCGACGCGCCGAAACCCAAACGAAAACCGCGGATTTCCGGGCTTTTGGTGTCGTTGATCACCCTTGAGCCAACAGCGTAAACAGGGGTTGCGCAATACTGTCCTGAGGACAAGAATAGGCTTTTCGGCACCACGAGCAGTAAGAGGTCCACCCGTATGCAGAACAGCCCGGTCACCTACGCAGAGAAAGCCGAGCCGGGCAGATTCCGCCGTTGGTACTCCTCACTCCACCCCTCCCTTCAGCTGATCGGCATGCAGCTGTACATGCCGTTGTTCTTCATCATCATGTTCTCGCTGTGTTACATCGCGGCGTTCAACCACATCGCCCCGCATGACATCCCGGTCGCCGTCAACGGCCCGACCGCCAGCATCCAGAAGGTCGCCGACGAGGCCGTCCCCGGAGGCATCGAATACATCGAGTACGACGACGCCGCTTCCATCCGCGAGGCGGTATTGACCGGGGAGGTCGGTGCCGGTTTCGACATCGACACGCACACGATCCTGCTGGCCGGCGCGCATCAGGCACAGGCATCGGCCATCCTGCCCGAGCTCCTCTCCCCGCTGCTGGGCGCGGCGGACAATCCCCCGGCCGTCGAGGATCTGGCCCCGCTGCCACCGGGCGACGTGGGCATGACCCCCATGTATCTGATGCTCGTGATGTGCATTGCCGGCTACCTGACCGCCATGTTCATCGGCATGATGGGCGGACCGCTGCGGCATAAGACCCGCCTGTCGGTCATCGTCGGTCTGGGCCTGGTGCTTTCGCTGCTCATCGACGTGCTGGTCGTGCCGATCCTGGGTGCCATCGCCGGGGAGTTCTTCATGCCGCTATGGGGGCTGATGTGGGCCTGGATCGTCGCCGTCGGGCTGGCCGTGAACGGGCTGAGCTACTTCTTCGGCCGGTTCATCACCATGCCCGCCCTGACCATCTTCGTCTTCATCTCCATCCCCGCCTCCGGGGCCGCTTTCCCCGAATGGCTCATGCCCCAGCCGTTCCGGGCACTGAATCCGTTCGTCGTCGGCAGCGGGATCACCGAAATGGTCAAGCGGATGATCTACGACGTCGGCCCGGGCTACGGACGCGGCTGGTTCATGCTGGCCGCCTACGCCGGCATCGGACTGCTGCTGGCCTGGGTCGGCAAACGGATGTGGGAAAACAAGCGGGTCCGCAACATCACCACCGGTGCCACCACCATGTTCGGCGACGCCCAGGCAGCCAACCGGACCTTCATGATGGCCGAGCGTGACGCAGTCCTCTCACGTCACGGACTGGAGTCCACCGAAACCGGAACCATCATGGTCGTCGACCGCCCCGGGGCAAGTCCGGCGGACTGGAACCCGGACGACGATGAGAGCGAACGTCGTGGTGGCGGTCCGGACCCCACCCCGAGCGACCCGAGCTTCGACAGCGGGCCCTCGGGACTGGAAGCCGACTTCTCCTCCCTGCCCCGGCCGAAGCACCGGGAATAGGCACGCCCCCACAGGCCGTTGACCCCAACGTCCCCCATATCAGGAGTACCCCCATGGATCTGTTTGCCCCGCTCACCCTCGGCGACCTCGACCTGCCCAACCGGCTGGTCATGGCGCCGCTGACCCGATCACGCTCCCGCATTGACGGGGTGCCCAACGACGACGTCGTGGAGTACTACCGCCAGCGGGCCTCGATGGGCCTGATCGTCAGCGAAGGAACCTACCCCAGCCGGACCGGCCAGGGATTCGTGCGCCAGCCCGGACTGGTGACCGACGAGCAGGTAGCCGGCTGGAAACGCGTCACCGACGCCGTGCATGCCGAAGGCGGACTGATCATCGCCCAGGTCATGCATGCCGGACGAGTCACCCACCCCGACACCACCGGTACCCAGGATGTCGTCGCCCCCAGTGCGATCGCCGTCGAAGGCACCACCCGGACCTACACCGGCAAGCACGAGTACCCGGTCCCGCACGCCCTGCAAACCTCCGAGTTGCCGGGCATCGTGGAGGAGTTCGTGCAGGCCTCGCATCACGCGATCGCCGCCGGTTTCGACGGCGTGGAACTCCATGGCGCCAACGGCTACCTGCTGCATGAATTCCTGGCTCCCTCGTCGAATACACGCACCGACGAATACGGCGGATCACCGGAAAACCGGGCCCGCCTGGTCATCGAGGTGGCCACCGCGGTGGCCGGGGCCATCGGCGCCGGACGGACCAGCCTGCGGATCTCCCCCGAGCACAACGTCCAAAGCACGCTGGAGGAGGACGGCGACGACGTCGCGGCGACCTACGGTGCGCTGGTCGACGGGATCGCCCCGCTGGGCTTGTCCGCGCTGAGCATCCTGCACCGGGAGCCGACCGGGGAACTGGCGCAGGACCTGCGTTCACGCTTCGGCGGTCCCGTGCTGTTGAACTCGGGGTTCGCCGCCATGACCACCGTCGAGGACGCCCGGGAATTGACGTCAAGTGGCTGGGGCGACGCGGTGGTCGTCGGCCGACCCGCCATCGCCAACCCGGATCTGGCGCGGCGCTGGCGTGAGGACCTGCCGCTGAACGAACCGAATTACTCGACCTTCTACACCGAAGGACCCGCCGGATACATCGACTACCCGTTCTGGCAGAACTAGCCACGACGCACCAGATCAGGGAATAGTCCACGGCGCGGGGAGGTTGAAGCATCCATGACTTCTCCGCGCCTTTCCGTCGATATCTGGTCCGACATCTCCTGCCCCTGGTGCTTCATCGGTAAACGCCGTTTCGAAGCAGCCCTGGCCACTCTCCCGTTCCGCGACCAGGTGGACGTGACTTGGCACAGCTACCAGCTCGATCCCTCGCTGCCGGCGCACTACGACGGCACCGAGTTCGACTACCTCTCACACAAGAAGGGCATGGACCCGGCCCAGGTGAAGCAGATGCTCGAACACGTCGCCTCACAGGCCGCCGAAGAGGGACTTCAGTACGACTTCGGGAACCTGAAGGTGGCCAACTCCTTCACCGCCCACCGCCTGCTGCATCTGGCCGCCGCACACGGCCTGGCCGGCGAGGTCAAGGAGGCGCTGCTCTCCGCCCAGTTCGAGAAGGGGTTGGAGATCAGCGATCCGGCGGTACTGCGCCGGATCGGCACCGCAGCTGGATTGGCGGAGGACGACGTCGTCGGTGTCCTGGAATCGGATCGGTACGGCACCGAGGTCGAAGCCGATTTCGCGCAGGCCCGTACCCTGGGCGTCACCGGTGTGCCGTTCTTCGTGCTGGACATGAAGTACGGGATCTCCGGGGCCCAACCGGCCGAGGTGTTCGCCGAGGCGCTGACCACCGCCTGGGGCGAGGTCGCCCCGCTGTCCATGGTCAACACAGGAAACGACTCCAGCACCGGCACGGACGCCCCGGTCTGCGGCCCGGAGGGCTGCGACTAGCAGGACCCCTCCCACCGCCGTCGTACCCGGGCTATTTCCCGTCCTTCTCCTTCGCCGGTGAGGGCTTCGCCGTTTCCGGGGCCGCCGCGGATTCCTTGGCCTTCTTGCGGGCTTCCTTCACCGCGATCGGGCAGCTGAGCTGGCCGTCGGCGGTGTCCACCTTCTTCTTCGGCACGATCGATCCGGGTTTGTACTTCTTGCCGATGACGAAGTCGATGGTATCGGCACTGCGCTTGGGTTTCTTCACGTATTCGGTGCCCTTGACGTGGCGTTGGACGGTCAGGGCATGGGCCCGGCCCTTGGTCCCGGAGACCACGGTGCCCACGATGTCGGGGTTCTTCAACTTCGCATTGGCCACCTTCCCGATCTTGAAACCGCGCTCCTTCAACGACTTCGCCGTGGCACCGGCCAGTCCGACGCTCGTGGTCGCGTTGTAGACGTTGACGGTGACGTCCTTCGGCTCCGCGTATTCCAGCTCCCCCTGCGGGCAGACGGCCGCTGCCGGATCCTTCACCGGAGCCGTTGCCGTGGGCGCGGGCGCGGGTTCCAGCGCCGGGATAACGATCTCCCCGGTCTTGACCAGGTAGGCGAGCACAAGTGCGGCGATCACCAGGGCGACCAGCAGGCCCAGGACCATGCCGTGCAGCAGCCGACGCCGGTAGTACCGCGGATTCTCCACGCGTTCGGGATCGTCGTCGGAGAAGCCCTCATCCAGGTCCTCCTCGGTGACGATCCGTTGGCCACGCCAATCGGTCGGGTCGTGTTCGTCGCTCACGGGTTCACGAATCCAGGACCAGGACTCGGGCGTGCATGACCGAACGCTGGTGCAGGGCGGTCCTCACGGCCCGGTGCAGCCCGTCCTCCAGGTACATGGTGCCCTCCCACTGCACCACGTGGGGGAAGAGGTCACCGAAGAACGTGGAGTCCTCGGCCAACAGCGCCGCCAGGTCCAGGGTCGCTTTGGTGGTCACCAATTCATCGAGGCGCACCTGACGAGGGGCGACGACGGCCCAGTCCTTGGGGGTGACGAGGTCGTGGTCGGGGTATGGGCGGGATTCGCCGACTGCTTTGAAGATCACTGCTCCAGCTTAGGGAACGCCACCCCAATGTGGAACGACGACCTGCCGGGGCGACCTGTCAAGGGTCCTGACATACGGGGCAATATGACGGAACGGGGCGTAACCGTCGCTGTCCATCCCAGGCCGAAGCGCCCTAACGTTACGGCCATGAACCTTGTGCGAACCTCAGTGCCCGTTCTGGATTTCTCCACGGCCCGCCGGGCCGACGGCTGCTTCAACCCCGACTTCATCGACGCCCTGCGCGCTGCGAGCCATCAGGTCGGCTTCTTCCAGCTCACCGGTTTCGGCGCTGCCGACGGCCAGGTGCGGGAACTGCTCCAGACGATGGACGCCTTCTTCAAGCTTCCCCTGGCGGAACGGCTGAAGCTGGACAACCGCACCTCGGCCCAGTTCCGCGGCTACACCCGGCTGGGCAAGGAAATGACCCGGGGCCGGGCCGACTCCCGGGAACAGATCGACTATGGCCCCGAACGGGCCGAACTGGACACCTATCCGCAGGACCGCCCCTCCTTGAACCTGCAGGGCCCCAACCAATGGCCCGCGTCCTTCCCCGAACTCGAGCGTGTGGCCATGGCCTGGGCGGAGCTGATGTCACAGGTCGGCGCGGAACTACTCGCGGCGATCTCCGTGTCCCTGGGCCTGCCCGAAGACCATTTCGAGGCACCGTTCCGGCACAGTCCGGCATGGATGGGCAAGCTGGTCCACTACGTCGGCGGCCAGGTCCCCGAGGCCGGCAACCAGGGTGTGGGCCTGCACGCCGACTACGGTTTCGTGACTCTGTTGCTCCAGGACGAGGTCGGCGGGCTGGAGGTCCAGCCCTACGGGCAGGAGGACTGGATCCCCGTCGAACCGATCCCCGGGGCCCTGGTGGTCAATCTCGGTGAGATGCTCGAGGTCGCCACCAACGGCTACCTGATGGCCACCATCCACCGCGTGACGGCCCCGCAGGCCGGCGTCGACCGCTATTCGGTCCCGTTCTTCTGGTCCCCGCGGCTGGATTCGGTCATCGATACGGTTCCGCTGCCGCCGGAACTGGCGGCCCAGGCCCGCGGAGTCTCCGACGATCCGACCAATCCGATGCTCTCCTCCTACGGCGCCAACGTCCTCAAGGGGTGGTTGCGCGCCCATCCGGAAACCGCCGCCATCCACTACCCCGAACTGACGAAATAGAACCGGCACGGCGCCTGGACCGGACGTAGGGTATTCCCATGAAGAACACCACTACTGCCGACACCAGGACCATCCGCGGCGCGGTTCTGGAGACGATCGGGGCCGCCCGCCCCTTTGCCGGGTCCACTCCCCTGCGTATCCAGGAGCTCACGCTGGCCTCCCCGGGGCCGGGTGAGATCCGGGTCCGGGTCGAGGCCGCCGGAGTGTGCCATTCGGACCTCTCGGTCGTCGATGGAAACCGGGTGCGCCCCGTGCCGATGCTGCTGGGTCACGAAGCCGCAGGGATCGTGGAGGAACTCGGCGACGGCGTGGATGATCTGGCCCTCGGGCAGCGCGTGGTCATGGTCTTCCTGCCCCGTTGCGGTGAATGCGCCGAATGCGCCACCGACGGCAGGCTCCCCTGTTCGGCCGGCAGCGCCTCGAACAACGCCGGCGAACTGTTGGGCGGGGGACGGCGTCTGAGCCGGACGACGGCCGATGGAACCGAACCGGTGCACCACCATCTGGGGGTCTCGGGTTTCGCCACCGCTGCCGTGGTGGACCGTCGATCGGTGGTTCCGGTTGACGATGATGTGCCGCCGGGGATCGCCGCGGTCCTGGGTTGCGCCGTGCTGACCGGCGGTGGAGCGGTCCTGAACGCGGCACGGCCCGGCGCTCAGGACGACGTCTTCGTGGTCGGCCTGGGAGGGGTCGGAATGGCGGCGCTCATGGTGGCACGCGCCCTCACCTCCGGCCGGGTCATCGGCATCGACCAGCAAGCTGAGAAGCTGGAACTGGCCCTGGAACTCGGCGCCGACGAAGCATTGACCCCCGAGCAGGCCGTCGAGCACGGGATTTCGGCACCGTTCGTCATCGAAGCCGCCGGCCATCCGGTCGCCTTCGAGACCGCCGTCGAGCTCACCGGCCCCGGAGGAACGACGGTGACGGTCGGCCTGCCGGCGCCCGATGCCCTCTCACGCATCAGCCCGCTGGGCCTGACCGCCCAGGCCCGGTCGATCATCGGATGCTATCTCGGCTCCGCGGTGCCCTCCCGCGACATCCCTCGATTCATCGCGTTGTGGCGGGCCGGGAAGCTCCCGTTGGAACGGCTCATCACCCGGCGGATCCGTCTGGAGGAGGTCAACGGGGCCATGGACGAACTCGCCGCCGGGCGGGCGGTACGGCAGGTCATCGAGTTCTAGCCGTCGCGCCCCAGGCGCTGGCGCGCGGTGTGTGTGCCCCGCCCGATGGGCACGCGTCGTGTGGCGGCCGCCAGCCCGAACGCCGGCATATCGGTATAGACCGTCTCCTGGTCGGCGACCTTCACCTGGTAGGTCTCGTGCCAGATTCCCACGTCACCGCTGCCGGCCGACTTCTTCGTGAACCGGCGCCAGGCGCCCAGATGCGGAGCACCCTGGGCGGAGGCGAAGCGCTGCAGGTCCTCCGGGCTGCGCCAATAGCTCAGCAGGATCGTGGTCCGGCCGAGCCATTGGTGGTAGCCCAGTAGTCCGGCGTCGGGATCCGCCGCCAAATGAGCCAACATCCGCGGCATCGCCGCCACGGTCGGGAGCACCGAGGCCAGCTTCCACCACCTGTTGGCCCGCATTCCGATCAGGAACACGGTCACGTCCTCCTGCTCGGGAGCCGCGGTGTATCTGCCCGGGTCCACGGTTGCTGTCATGATCATCGCCTCGAATCGTCGCATAACGCTGTTACAGAACGATGTTATGGAATACTTGGCCTCATGGCAAGACCTCTAGTCCACGACGCGGCGCTGCGCGGAACCCTGCTCTGCACCGCGACCGAACAGATCACGCAGCTCGGCCATGGAAACCTGGTGCTGCGCGACGTGGCCGTGGCAGCCGGAACCTCCACCAGTGCCATCTACGCGCTGTTCGGGGGAAAGGCCCAGTTGCTCACGGCGGTCATCAACGAGGCCTTCGTGTCCTTCGGCCGTTCCCAACAGCTGGCCGCGGCCGACGGGATGACCGCCCTGGGGCACGCCTACCGCGGCTGGGCCCTGGAGCACCCTGCCCTGTATGGGCTCATGTTCGGCGGCGCGCTGGTCGCCGGGATCGACTGCCCACCGTCCAATGATGTTGCCGCCTCCGCACTGGGACCCCTGCACGCGACGGTGGTCGCAGCCCTTCAACGCAGCGGTTCCACGGAGTCCGCCCGGATGGCGGCAACCGCCATCTGGGGTCAGGTCCACGGGTTGATCGCCCTGGAACTGGCAAGGGTTCCGCTGCCCGGGAACACCCCGTGGGACGAAGCCTACGAGGCCGCTTTACACGGCATCGTCGGCCTCTACGGCGAGCGCTAGAGAGCTGCCCCCACCGCGTCGACGAGTTCGTCGGAAAGCGGCTCCACGCTGGAGGTGAACCGGCCCAGGATCCTGCCGTCGGCACCGACGAGGAACTTCTCGAAGTTCCATCCGATGTCCTGGACCCCACCGGCGGGGTAGGCGGTGAGCTCGCGGTAGAGCGGGTGCGCGTCGGACCCGTTGACGTCGGTCTTCGTGGCCAACGGGAACGTCACCCCGTAGTTGACCTGGCAGAATCCCTCGATTTCCGCGTCGGTCCCCGGTTCCTGGTCCATGAACTGGTTGCTGGGCACCTCCAGCACCGCCTGTGACTGGAACGCCTCCCCGAAGGTGGACGTCGTTCCGTCATTGAAGGTGATGGCGATATCCTGCAGGGGTCGAAACCGTGTTGGTCATGATTTGCTCTCGGACACGGGGTTCTTCCGTTCAGCCTAGCCATCCGCCCCGACCCAGGAACCGTCTTCAGCGACCCGCGAACCGGTTGACGCGCTGCACCGAGTCGGGGTGCGCGGCCAAAGCCGAGATGCTTCTCGTTTCAGCTTCCAGATGCGCTTCGTAGCCGGCGAACATCCCCGCCCGGAGCAGTGCCTTCGTCGGCCCCAGGGTCTGGACGGCACCTTGGAGGAAGCCGTCCTCGGCCACGGTGAGTTCCCCCTCGAAGACGGCCGACGGGGCCGATGCGTTCGCCAGGCCCCATTCAACCGCCTCGTTGCCCGAGAGCCGGCGTCCGCCCAGGGTCAGATCCACGGCGCGCTGATGGCCAACCGTCCTCGGCAGCAGATAGGAGACCCCGGTGTCCGGGGTGAATCCAATGCCCGAGTAGGCGGCCATCAGCGTGGCCTCCTCCGCCACCAGGACCCAGTCGGCGTTGAGCACCAGCCCCAGGCCGGCCCCCGCTGCCACCCCGTTGACCCCTGCCAGCACCAGGAGCCGGGATCCGACCAGGGCCAGGGCCAACTCGTGGGCCGCCTCGGCCAGCGCGGCGATGAACGCGGACCGTTCAGCAGGCGGGGATCCTGCCATGTTCCCCACGTCCCCTCCCCCGCAGAAGAAACGTCCGGTCCCGGTCAGCGTCAGGACGTGCACGTCTGGATCGGCCTCGGCAGCACGGACGGCGGCCAACACCTCACGGGCCAGCTCGAAGTCCAGGACATTTCCGCCCTCCGGTCGTTGCAGGACCAGGCGGACGACGCCGGGACGCCTTTCGATGCCGATGATCGGCAGGTCCCCACCCGTAGTCTCGGCATTCACTATTCGTTGCCCCGTTCCGCGCGCAGCTCGCGTTTGAGGAGTTTGCCTGACTGGTTGCGGGGCAGCTCGGCGACGAAGTCCACCCGCTTGGGCACCTTATAGTCTGCGATCCGACTCCTGACATGCGCGCGGACACCTTCGGCCGTCAGGGAAGCACCCTCTTTGAGGACGACGACGGCGGTGATGGCCTCGATCCAGCGCTCATCGGCAATGCCGACCACGGCGACTTCGGCCACCTCGGGCAGTTCGTAGATGCAGTCCTCGACTTCGCGCGGGGGCACGAGCACGCCACCGGTATTGATGACGTCCTTGATCCGGTCGACGACCTGGATGTAGCCCTGCGCATCCCGGGTGACCTGGTCCCCGGAACGGAACCAGCCGTCGATGAAGGCCTCGTTCGTGGCATCGGACTTATTCCAGTAGCCGGTCATCAGCTGGGGCGACCTGTACTGGATTTCGCCGGGTTCGCCGGGGGCGGCGATCCCCCCGTCAGCGGTCAGGACGCGGGCCTCGACGTTGTAGACCGGCAAGCCGCAGGAGGCGGGGCGGGCATCATGGTCCTCGGGGCGCAGGACCGTGCAGAGAGGGCCCAACTCGGATTGCCCGAAGCAGTTGTAGAAGCCGATCCCCGGGTAGCGCGAGCGCAGCCGCGCCAGCACGGTCACGGGCATGATGGAGGCCCCGTACTGGGCCTTGGCCAGCGACGACAAATCCCTGGTCTCCATGTCCGGATGGTTGCTCAAGGGCACCCACACGGTGGGGGCCAGGAACAGCGAGCCGATATGCTCCTCCTCCACCAGGCGCAGGATCTCTCCGATATCCGGGCGCGCGATGAGTCGGATGGTGGCTCCGAGGGAGAGGTAGGGGAGCAGGAAGACGTGCATCGCCGCCGAGTGATAGAGCGGCATCGCCACGAGCGGCCGGTCCTCCGCCGTGAAATCCAGGGCGATGACCGAGGAGACGTATTCGGCGACCAGGGCCTCGTGGGTCATCATCGCCCCCTTGGGGGCGGAGGTGGTGCCCGAGGTGTACAGCAACTGCACGACGTCGTTCCCGGCCACTGCCACGTCGATCTGGGTGGCATCGGCGCTGGTGTCCACCGCCGTCGCCAGGACGGACCGCCCGCCGTCGTCCTGCTCGGGAAGCATGGGCCACACCTCCTGGACATCCGCCGCCCTGCCCGCCGCGCGCACCTGGTCCACCAGCGGCAGCAACCCGGTATCGGCGACGACCAGGCTGGCTCCCGAATCCTCCAGGATGTACCCGAGCTCATCACCCTTCAGCGCGAAGTTCACCGGAACATGCACCAGCCCGGTCGCGGCGCAGGCCAAATAGAGGACGGCGTAGGCATCGGAGTTCATCCCATAGGCAGCGACCCGCGCGCCCCGCGGAAGACCCGTGGACAGCAGCCGGTGGGCCACGCGGTGGACAGCCGTCTCGAGCTCGGCGAAGGTCCACCGCCGGTCCTCGAAGAGGAGGGCCGTCGCCCCTGCGTTGCGCGAGACGGATCGGCGCAGGACCGAACCGATGGTGTTGGCCCTCCCGGGTGGCGTGGGGCCGGGGCCCTTGGCGCTCCCACCAGGCGTGGTTGGTGCGTTCATGGTGGCATTCCTCCCGCAGGTCGGCCCGGCAATGGGCCCCAGTGTGGTTCACCTCACAGGCTAGTCCGCCCCCTCGACGCCCGCCACACCTTCCCGCGGAACAACGATCCGATCACGGATCCGGACCCGGGCGCGGCTTGAGGAGTGTTTTCTGGTAGTAATCATAAGTAGTACCGTGTGTTACATCACACGCACTGCATTGTGCAGCCCACCTGCACAACGAGGCCAATAAGGGAGTACCTACCATGACCAAATCGAAACGTGCCCTCAGGCTGGCACTGGCCACGGCGGGCATCGGCGCGCTATCGCTCACCGCTTGCACCGGACCCGTCGAGAGCTCCGGTGGCGACAGCGGCGGCGACAGCGGACCGAAGGTCACGGTCGGAACCACCGACAAGATCGTCTCCCTTGACCCGGCAGGTGCCTACGACAACGGCTCGCTGACGGTCATGACCCAGGTCTACCCGTTCCTGCTGAACTCCAAGCCAGGCAGCGCCGAACCCGAACCGGGAATCGCCACGTCGGCGGAGTTCACCTCACCCAAGGAATTCACCGTCAAGCTCAAGGACGGGCTGAAGTTCGCCAACGGCAACGACCTCACGTCATCCGACGTGAAGTTCAGCTTCGACCGCGTCGTGTCCATTGCCGACCCCCAGGGCCCCTCGTCGCTGCTGGGCAACCTGGACCACGTCGAGGCACCCGATGACTCCACCGTCGTGTTCCACCTGAAGGCCGGTAACGACCAGACCTTCCTGGGTGTGCTGACCAGCGCCACCGGACCGATCGTGGATGAGGAGGTCTTCTCCAAGGACAAGATCACCCCCGATAACGAGATCGTGAAAGGCAAGGCCTTCGCCGGCCAATACGAAATCACGAACTACACGAAGAACGAACTGGTCACCTACAAGGCCTTCGACGGCTATAAGGGCCTGCTGGACAAGCCCAAGACCGACACCGTGGACTATAAGTACTACACCAGCGCCAACAACCTGAAGCTCGACATCCAGCAGGGCAACATCGACGTCGCCTTCCGCAGCCTCGCAGCGACCGACATCGCCGACCTGGAGAAGGACGACAGCGTCAAGGTCCACAAGGGCCCCGGCGGCGAGCTGCGCTATGTCGTCTTCAACTTCAACACCATGCCGTTCGGGGCCAAGACCTCGGATGCCGATCCGGATAAGGCCCTGGCCGTCCGTCAGGCCATGGCGGACTCCATCAACAGGCAGGACATCGCTACACAGGTCTACAAGGACACCTACACCCCCGTGTACTCCTTCGTCCCCTCCGGCCTGCCCGGTGCGACCGAACCCCTGAAGGAAATGTACGGTGACGGCGACGGCGGCGCAGATGTCGATCGCGCCAAGAAGCGCCTGAAGGATGCAGGGGTCAAGACCCCGGTGGAGCTGAACATCCAGTACAACGCCGACCACTACGGCCCCTCCTCCGGTGAGGAATACGCGATGGTGAAGTCGCAGCTGGAGAAGACCGATCTGTTCAAGGTCAACCTGCAGTCCACCGAATGGGTCCAGTACAACAAGGACCGGACCGAAGACGTGTACCCCGTCTACCAGCTCGGCTGGTTCCCTGACTACTCGGATGCCGACAACTACCTGACGCCGTTCTTCGCGCCGGACAACTTCCTGGTCAACCACTACGACAACAAGAAGGTCGGCTCGCTCATCGCGAAGCAGCAGGTGACCAAGGACAAGGACAAGCGTTCCGAGCTGATCGGCGAAATCCAGACGGATGTCGCCAAGGACCTCTCCACCTTGCCCATCCTGCAGGGCTCGACGGTGGCCATCGCCGGCAAGGACGTTGAAGGGGTCGAGAGCACTCTGGATCCCTCCTACAAGTTCCGGATCGGCGTCATCTCCAAGAAGTAATACACGGGGTCCATGGGGGCGGGGCGGTCAGCTAGACAAGTGGCTGCCCCGCCCCGCTTGCCGTCCAACGCCGGGATCCCTGGATCCAGGCCGCATGAGTATAGGTAGTTATGACAGTAATTAGCGACAGGGTGCCGGCCGGATCCGCACCGGCACAGGGGAAGAAGCCCCGAAGCCAACACCTCGGCCTGATCCGTTATCTCGTGATCAGATTCCTGTTGATCATCCCCACGATGTTCATCCTGATCAGCATGGTCTTCTTCCTGATGCGGATCACCGGTGATCCGATCAGCGCCGCCCTGGGTGGTCGGCTGCCCCCGGAACAGCTGGCCGATCGGATCCACGCGGCCGGCTACGACCGTCCCGTCCTCGTCCAGTATTTCGACTACCTCGGCAACATCCTGCGCGGCGACTTCGGGACCACGCTCTCGGACAACCGCCCGGTGACCGAGATCCTGGCCCAGTACGGATCCGCCACGTTGGAATTGGTGATCTACGCACTGATCGTGGCCTTCATCGTCGGGGTCCCCTTCGGCATGATTGCCGCGTATAAGCGGGACCGACTCTCCGATGCCTTCCTGCGGCTGTTCGCCATCCTCTGCTACGCCACCCCCGTCTTCTTCGCCGGGCTGCTGCTGAAGCTGATCTTCTCGGTCTGGCTCGGCTGGTTCCCGGTCTCCGGCAGAACCGACTATCTGGCCGAACTCTCGGGACTACGGAACCCCAGCGGCCTCTACCTCCTCGACGCCCTCCGCGCCGGGAACATGACGATCGCGCTGGACGTCCTCAAACACGCAGTCCTTCCGGCCATTGCCCTGGGACTCCTCATCGGCGGGGTGTTCCTCCGTCTGGTCCGCACCAACCTCATCGGCACCCTGGGATCGGATTTCGTCGAAGCCGGTAGATCACGGGGGGTCAGCGAGTACCGGCTGGTCACCAAACACGCCTATAAGCCGGCACTGATCCCGATCGTCACGGTCATGGGACTACAGATCGCCCTGACCCTGGGCGGCGCAATCCTGACGGAAACCACCTTCGGCTGGAAGGGCCTGGGCTTCATGCTCGCGGAATACCTCACCGCCCGGGACTTCGTCGCCGTCCAGGGCATCGTCATGCTCATCGCGGTGATCGTGGCGCTGACCAACTTCCTGGTGGATGTCATAGCCGCCTTGATCGACCCGAGAGTGAGGTACTGATCTTGGACACCACAACCTCGACATCCGTCAAGAAATCCGCGCGGCAGCCCCGCTGGACCCGTCTGCCGATCATCTCGCATCTGCGCAAGAGCGTCGGGCTGCAACGGACCATGCTGGTCATCGGGCTGATCCTGTCAGGCATCCTGTTCCTGACCGCGATCTTCGCACCCCTGATCGCCCCCTACGGCTACGCACAGGCCTCCGCCGACGGCGTCAATTTCGGCGCGCAAATGGCCCCCAGCGCCGCAAATATCTGGGGTACCACCGTCGGTGGATACGATGTCTTTTCCCGGGTGATCTGGGGAGCCCAGACCGCGGCCTTGGTCATCATCCTCGGCGTGCTCATGTCGATCTTCGCCGGGGTGATCCTGGGGCTGGTCTCCGGATACCTGGGTGGCTGGGTCGACCGTTTGCTCGTGGTCGTCGCGGACGCGGTCTATGCCTTCCCCGCACTGTTGCTGGCCATCGTGATGTCGATCGTCATCAGTGGCGGCCAGTCCAACCTCTTCGGGGGGATCATGGCCGCGGCGATCTCGATCACCGTGGTCTTCATTCCCCAGTACTTCCGGGTCGCCCGCGCCGAAACCATCCGGCTCAAGGCGGAACCCTTCGTGGAGTCGGCCAAGGTGATCGGCACCTCGAACATCCGCATCATCTCCCGGCACGTCTTCCCCAACGCCACCCGGACGATGCCGTTGATCTTCACCCTCAACGCCGCGGAATCGATCCTGACCCTGGCAGGCCTGGGCTTCCTGGGCTTCGGCATCGAGCCGTCATCGGCCGCGGAATGGGGCTACGACCTCAACAAGGCCCTGGCCGATGCCACCAGCGGCATCTGGTGGACCGGGCTCTTCCCGGGTCTGGCGATCGTTCTGACCGTGCTCGGACTGACCCTGGTGGGCGAATCCATGAACGACCTGAATGATCCGCGGCTGCGCGGCAGGCGTCGAGCTGGCAGGAAGAAGCGCGGCGGTCCAAACGTGCCCGCGAGCGCCTATGTCAATGGAACCGGACTGGAGGTCACCAAATGAGTCACGAACGTGAACCCGGGCAGGACCCGATCGCTGCCTCCGCAGGCGGAAGCGGCCCCGCACTGTCCATCTCCGGACTGGAGGTGACCTTCGCGACCGATGGTGGCGATGTCCACGCGGTCAACGACGTGAATCTGGACGTCAAGCCTGGAGAAGTCGTCGCGATCGTCGGCGAATCCGGGTCGGGCAAGACGGTCACGGCCAAGGCGATCCTGGGACTCTTGCCGGAAACGGCGACCAGTTCAGGAGTGGTTCTGGTCAACGGATCCGACGTCCTCTCCGTCAGCGCCAGAGAACTTCGTGGCCTGCGGGGCCGCGATGTCGCCATGGTGTTCCAGGAACCCTCCACCGCACTGAACCCGGTCCACACCGTCGGCTGGCAGATCATGGAGGGGATCCGTGCCCATGCGGGGTCCGGACACCGGATCAACCGCAAGCAGGCCAAGGCCCGCGCCATCGAGGCGTTGGCCAAGGTGGGGATCCCGGATCCGGAGCACCGGGTGGACTACTACCCGCACCAGTTCTCCGGGGGCCAGAAGCAGCGGGTCGTCATTGCCGCGGCGCTGGCCCTGAATCCCGGGCTCATCGTGGCGGACGAGCCGACGACGGCCCTGGATGTCACGGTCCAGGCCGAGATCCTCGAACTTCTCAGGGAGCTGCAGCATCAGGACGGGACCTCGATCGTGCTGATCACCCACAACATGGGTGTCGTCGCGGATCTGGCCGACCGCGTAGTGGTGATGTACCGCGGAGACGTCGTCGAAGAGGCACCCGTGGCCGAACTGTTCGCCAACCCCCGGGAGGACTACACCAAGGAACTCCTGGCGGCCGTCCCCCACCTGGGTCGGAACTCCGCCTCGGCCGGGCTGGTGGAACGGGCCCATTCCGAGGCCGAGGTCCTGGTTCGCGCCACGGATCTGGAGGTCGAATTCCCCGGGGGGATCGGTAAATCCGGATTCCGCGCCGTCGGTGGGGTGTCCTTCCAGATCTCCGCCGGGGAGGTGTACGGGCTGGTGGGCGAATCCGGATCGGGCAAGACGACGATCGGACGATCCATCGCCGGTCTGAACAAGATCACCGGTGGAAGTCTCAACGTGCTCGGCTACGAGATGCTCAACTTCCGCGAGCGGACCTTCAAACCGCTGCGCAAGGACATCGGCTTCGTCTTCCAGGATCCCGGCGCTTCGTTCAACCCGCACCTGACCATCGGCGAATGCGTGGCCGAACCGTTGTGGGTCCACCAGGATCCCACGACCTCCGGTGCGCGGGACCGCGTGCGTGAGCTGATGGATGCGGTCCAGCTACCGGGCCGGTTCGTCGACCGCTACCCCCATGAGCTCTCCGGCGGGCAGCGTCAACGTGCCAGCCTCGCCCGGGCCCTGGCGCTGAACCCGAAGCTTCTGATCGCCGATGAACCCACCAGCGCCTTGGACGTGTCCGTACAGGCCGCGGTGCTTGACCTGTTCAAGGAGATCCAGACGGAGTACGGCTTCGCCGCGTTGTTCATCAGCCACGACCTCGCGGTCGTGGACATGCTCGCGGACTGGGTCGGCGTCCTCTACCGCGGCGAATTGGTCGAAGAGGGCATCGGCAACCAGATCATGGGTAGCCCGCGCCACGACTACACGCGGCGCCTGATCGCCTCGCTGCCGGTGCCGGATCCCGCCGAGCAGGCCCGACGCCGTGCTGCCAACCGCGAGCTGCTGATCGACTAACGTCCTGCCCGCCGGTTCGGTAGGGGCGGCGGCCTCGCCGTCGTCGCTACCGAACCGGGGCCGGGCGGCCGGTGGAGCCCCCTGCTATCCCTTCGCCACCGCGGGGATGCGTCCGCCGACCAGCACCATGTCGACCTGCCGGTCGGAGAGCTTATGGCGCAACGTGACGTCCTTGCCGCCCAGCGTCGCCGCGACGTCGTTACCTGCCTTCAGCTGGGCACGCAGCCCGCTGATGACCAGCCGCTCCCCCGTGGCCCCGGCGTCGTAATCCGCGGCGTCGGTGAATTCCAGCGCAAGGATCCCGAAGTTGGCCAGGTTCTGCCAATGGATGCGGGCGAAGGACTTGGCGACGGCCACCCGCAATCCGAGGTAGCGCGGGGCGATGACCGCGTGTTCTCGCGAGGACCCCTGCCCGTAGTTTTCCCCGGCGATGACCGCGTGGCCGCCCTCGTTGTCCCTGGCATGAGCCGGATAGTCGGTGTCGATGCGGGAGAAGGAGAACTCAGCGATCTTCGGGATGTTGCTGCGGAACGGCAGCACCCTGGACCCTGCCGGCATGATCTCGTCGGTGGAGACGTCGTCGCCCATCTGCAGCAGGATCGGAAGGTCCAGATCGTCGGCGATGGCGTCGAAATCGGGAAGGCTGGAGATATTCGATCCCTTCACCAATTCGACCTGGGCTGCCTCCTTCGGCGGTAGCGGTTCCTGGAGCATTTCGGAGTTCTGACTGAACGTCTTCGGCATCTTCGGGCGCGGGTAGGCCATGTCCAGGGTGCGGCCGAGTTCGCGCGGGTCGGTGATCTTGCCGGTCAGTGCAGCAGCCGCTGCGGTCTCGGGGGAACACAACCACACGGCGTCCTCCTCGGTTCCGGAACGCCCGGGGAAGTTCCGGGGCATGGTGCGCAGGCTGTTCCGGCCGGTGGCCGGGGCCTGGCCCATGCCAATGCAGCCCATGCAGCCCGACTGGTGGATGCGGGCTCCTGCCCCGACGAGCTGGGTCAGCCAGCCGCCGCCGATCATATCGGCCAGGACCTCGCGGGAGGTGGGGTTCACATCGACCGAGACCTGTTCGGAGGCCTGCCGACCGGCGAGGATCTCGGCGAACACCGCAAAATCGCGCAGACCGGGGTTCGCCGAAGAACCGACGACCACTTGGAACACGTCCTCTCCCGCGGCCTCCGCCACGGTGACCACGTTGCCTGGCGAGGAGGGTTTGGCGATGAGCGGTTCCAGCTCGGAAAGGTTGATGGAGTCCGTCTGGTCGTAACTCGCGTCGGGGTCGGCCACCAGCTCCTGGTAGTCATCCTCCCGGCCCACTGCCGCCAGATACTCGCGCACCGCTTCGTCGGCGGGGAAGACGGTGGTCGTGGCCCCGAGTTCGGCCCCCATGTTCGCGATGACGTGGCGGTCCATGGCGGTCAGTCCCGCGAGACCGGGTCCGTGGTATTCGATGATCCGCCCGACGCCGCCCTTCACGCCGTGACGGCGCAGCATCTCCAGGATCACGTCCTTCGCCGACACCCAGTCGGGCAGTTCCCCGGTCAGTTCGATGCCCCAGATCTCCGGCATTGCCACATAAAGCGGTTCCCCGGCCATGGCCATGGCCACTTCCAGGCCTCCGACGCCGACGGCCAGCATCCCGATGGCTCCGGCCGAACAGGTGTGGGAGTCGGAGCCGACCATGGTGGCACCGGGTTTACCGAAACGGGACTGGTGGACCGGGTGGGAGACACCATTGCCGGCCTTGGAGAACCAGAGCCCGAACCGCTCGGCCGCGGATTGCAGGAAGAGGTGGTCCTCGGGGTTCTTCTCATCGGTCTGCAACAGGTTGTGGTCGACGTATTGGGCTGAAAGATCGGTTTTGACCCGATCCAGACCCAATGCCTCCAGCTCCAGCATGACCATCGTCCCGGTCGCGTCCTGGGTCAACGTCTGGTCGATGGAGATGCCGACTTCGGTGCCAGGGGTCATCTCACCGTCCACCAGATGCGATGAGATCAGCTTCTGGGCGACATTGCGCGCTGGGGCGCTGGTGCTCTGCTTGGCCATGGTGGGCTCCCTCCGGTTGACTATCCGCCACCGGCCCGGCAGCGGACCTAGTGTCCATCCTAGGCACGAATGCGTGGGCGCGACAGGAACCGGTT
>JBBSRM010000008.1:0-31152 GCA_038243055.1 Actinomycetales bacterium | reverse complement strand
GCCAGCGCGAGTTCGCAACCGCCACCGAGGGCGAATCCATTGACCGCGGCGATGACCGGAACGGGCAGGGCCTCGAGCCGGGTGGTCACCGTATGCATCTGCCGGGCGTAGGCCTCGGCGGCGTCGGAGCTCATCGAGGTCATCTCGCGGATGTCCGCCCCAGCGACGAAGGCCTTCTCGCCCGCACCGGTGAGGATGATGCCACGGATGGGCCACTGGGCGTCGATGCCCACTGCCGCAAGCTTCTCGGTCAAGGTCAAAAGGTCCTCGACCACGGCTGATGCCAGGGCGTTCATGGCCTCCGGGCGGTTCACGGTCACCACCAGTGCGGAGCCGTCCGTTTCGAGAAGTAGCGTCTCGTAGTTACCGAAATCCATATGTGCTTCCTTCCGGGTCGTCGTTGACCAGCGCGGGGCGCCAGTCCCCCCAGCATGTCAGAGTCGCGGCGGGTGCTGGCGGAACTTGCGGAATTGGTTCAACGAGGTCAGCGCAATGTACCAGAGCCTACGGGGATGGCGTTCGGCGCGGTAGAGCAACGGGTTGGCCACCCGGCGGGCGCGCATCAGCTCGCGTGCCTTCGCCCCCACGGGCCCACGCAGGTGCCTGCGCAGCAAGGCCAACGGCAACACCGTGTAGAGCACCTTGGCATCGGCGACCAGCGGAGCGGCGTCGGGATCCGTGGCAGGCTGCTCCCCGTCGTCGTACTCCGGCCCGAGGTACTCGCGCACATAGAAGCGTGCGGCGTTGTGGCCCGCAGCGGTCATGTAGTAGTGGTTGCGGCCCAGTCGCGGGTTCAGTTCGAAGAACTTCACCAGGCCGTCACGCGGGTCCAGTTTGGCGTCGAACATGGAGAATCCGGTCCACTCGAGGTGCTCGAGGATGCGCCGCCCCTGGTCGATGAATTCGGCGTTGACGCCGGTGACGATGCCCGCCGAGTTACCCAGCACCAAGGGGGCATGTTCCTCCACGACGACTTCCCCGAAGGCGGCGAAGCGGACGCGGGCCTGCCGGTCGGAGTAGAAGGTGCATAGGCGCATGTTGGTGTCGCCGCCTTCGATGAGCTCCTGCAGGATGAAGGGGCTGGCGTAGCCGGAGGCCCGGATGCGCGCGAGCAGGTCATCGAGTTCAGCGCGCTTGGCCAGGGTGTGGACCTTCTGCTTGCCGGCGAACTTCGCGTGGACCCAGGCGCTGCTGTCTGCGGGCTTGCCGATGAGCGGGAACGGCAGGTCGGCCGGCAACGGCTGCGGGGCGGCGGGCTCGTAGGTGATGGTCCGCGGATGCGGGATGCCCAGTTCGGCGCACAGGGCATAGAAGTTCTGCTTCAGCGCAGCCCGTTCGATGGTCGCCACATCCGGGTAGGGGATGGTGTACCAGGGCTCGAGCTCCTCGCGACGGGCCGTGATGATCCCGATGTGCAGGTCCAGCGAGCCAAAGAGCATCAGGGGCCGTGGGCGCGCCCCGTCCGCGGTGAGATCACGGGCCACCTGCAGGAGGTGTTCGACGACGAGGGAATCGTCGGTCATGCTTCCTGCCGGCCGGACGTCGATGGCCACCGAGTGTTCCAGCACCCCGTTGCTGCCCGCGGGAACTGCCACGCTGACGGCCCCGTAGGCCTCGTGGAACTCGCGGGCCAGCGAGTAGGTGCCGATGTCCCCGCCGAGGATGACCGGGACGAACGGCTGTGAATCCAGAATGCGCATGGACTCCAATCTATCCGGATCCGGTCGCCTCTCCGAACCGGGCGGGGTATGCCTCTAGGCAAAAGACGTGACCTGCAGCACAATGGCCTGAGGCAACCATTCGCACGCCGCCGATGCCCCTCTCAACGGGGCGTCGCGCATATTGCTCCGCGGTTTCACGGCAGGGAAGGCATGTTCCATGGGGATTCTCGATAGATCGCATTCCATTGCCCCACCGGGGTTCAACCGGTGGCTCATCCCGCCGGCGGCGCTGGCGGTGCACCTGTGCATCGGGCAGGCCTACGCGACCAGTGTCTACAAGACCGCCCTGATCGGCCATTTCGAAGCCTCGCAAACGGCGATCGGCGTGATCTTCTCCATCGCCATCGTGATGTTGGGGCTCTCCGCGGCCGTCATGGGCACCTGGGTTGAACGCTCCGGACCCCGCAAATCGATGTTCGTTGCCGCCACCTTCTGGGCCGTCGGCTTCCTGATCGGGGCCCTGGGGATCTTCTCCGGACAGCTGTGGCTGGTCTACCTCGGCTACGGAATCTTCGGCGGCATCGGCCTGGGCATCGGCTACATCTCGCCTGTTTCCACCCTGATCAAGTGGTTCCCCGACCGCCCGGGCATGGCCACCGGCATGGCGATCATGGGGTTCGGTGGCGGCGCCCTGATCGCCTCGCCCTTGTCGACGCAGTTGCTCAAGGCCTTCGACCCCGCGTCGGGGAGCGAAGGATGGGTGGCCAGCGGCGACGCCGTGGGACGGTTGTTCGTCACCCTGGGCATCGTGTACTTCCTCGTCATGATGTACGGGGTGTTCAGCATCCGCGTCCCGGCCGATGATTGGCGACCCAACGGTTGGGATCCGGCACGAGTGAAGCATTCACAGTTGGTCACCAGGAACCACGTCTCGGCTTCCAACTCCATCAAGACCCGTCAGTTCTGGCTGATCTGGACGGCGTTGTTCCTCAACGTCACGGCGGGCATCGGGATCCTCGAACAGGCCTCACCGATGATCCAGGACTTCTTCCGGGCGGAGAACGGCATCTCGGCGGTTTCCGCCGGTGTGGCCGGGGGGTTCGTGGGGTTGCTCTCCATCGGCAACATGGCGGGACGCTTCGTCTGGTCGAGCGCCTCGGATGTCATCGGTCGCAAGAAGATCTACATGATCTACCTGGGGGTCGGCGCGGTCTTGTACGTCATTCTGGCCTTCTTCGGCGGATCGAGCACCTTGCTATTCATCCTGCTGGCCTTCGTGATCATCAGCTTCTACGGGGGTGGCTTCTCCACGGCACCTGCCTACCTGAAGGACCTCTTCGGCACCTTCCAAGTCGGAGCGATCCACGGACGCCTGCTCACTGCGTGGTCGGCAGCAGGCATCGCCGGCCCCTTGATCGTCAACGGTCTGCTGGACGCCCAAGGGAAGCCGGGCACGATGAATGCCCACAACTATCTACCGGTGCTGCTGACCATGGTGGTCCTGCTCGTCGCCGGATTCGTTGCCGCCGTACTCATCCGTCCAGTCGACGCGACATTCCATGAGCCGGAACGAGAAACCGCCAACACCACTGCCGAGGAGGCCCCGTGAGCACCACAGGATCCAGCACCCCCGAGCACATCCCGGTCAACGTCGCGCCGGCACGGCTGGTCTTCGGCTGGATGCTGGTCGGTGTCCCACTGCTCTACGGCGTAGTCACCACGCTCTCTCGCGTGGGCCAACTATTCCAGTAATCCCACCAGAGGGCTGGCCGGGCGCCACACCGGGCGGCGCACTCAGTCGGGCAGCTGTCCGTTGTGCAACCGGTCCTCCAGGGCGGCCCGAACCTCGTCGACCAGGACCTGCATGTGGCGTTCTGCGCCGGGCCCGTCGGCGGCAGTCACCGCGGCAGCCACGGCCTCATGTTCGGCCAATGCCTTTTCGCGGGGGTGGAAGGGCATCATGCCTTGATGCGTTCGCCCGGACAACACCTCGGCGACCACACCATCGAGTTCGGCGAACATCGAGTTGCCGCTGGCGCGCAGCAACAGTGAGTGGAAGGCGATATCCACCGCCAGAAACCCTTCAAGGTCTCCTGCCTCACCCAACCGGCGCAGCTGCGCCGCCAGGAACATGATCTCCTGACGGGCCTGCGGCGTGGCACGCCGGGCGGCTCCGGCGGCTGCCAAGGGTTCGACGGCGACCCGCAGCTCCGTGAGCTCGGTGAATTGCCGTTCACGGCCTGGGCCGGACAGACGCCAGCGGATGACGCGGCGGTCATAGGCGTTCCAGAACCGCGGTTCCTGGACGACGAGCCCGATCCGTCGCTTCGAATAGACCAGCCGCAATGACTCCAGGACCCGCATGCAATCGCGCATCACGGTGCGGGAGACGCCAAAGCGGGACTGCAGTGCCTCAAGCGTCAACCGGTCCCCCGGAGCCAGCGCGCCATCGACGATTTCCCGTCCCAGGGTTTCGACAATCGGTTCCTGGAGCACTGTCGCTCCGGAGGGGATCTGCATGCTCAACATCCTATGATGCCGTCCGGCATGCCGGTCATCGGGGGGCCTATCCCCACTCGCCCATAAGGTGTTATCTTTTATGCAGCCGGTCCGCCGGGCGCAGGCCAACGACGTCCTTCCAGGAGTAAACATGCCCCATCAGGCACCCCCGTCAACCCCCACCCACCTGGTGGTGATGGGCGTATCCGCTTCCGGCAAGACCACTCTGGCCAGCCTGCTCGCAGACCGCCTCGGCTGGCCCATGGCCGAAGCCGATGATTTCCACCCGCCGGCCAACAAGGCCAAAATGGCTTCCGGCACGCCGCTGACCGATGAGGACCGTTGGCCCTGGCTGATCTCCCTCCGCGACTGGATGGACCACGCACCGGGCGAGGGAACCGTCATGACCTGCTCCGCCCTGAAACGCAGCTACCGGGACCTGCTGCGGGGAGCCGACGGCGTCGTGCGCTTCGTCCACGTCGTCGTGGACCCCTCGGTCCTGGCCGAGCGGATCGGGGCACGGACCGGGCATTTCATGCCCGGAACCCTCCTGCCCAGCCAACTCAGCACCCTTGAACCCCTCGAATCCGACGAGGACGGCTTCACCTTGGCCAACGACAGCACCGCCGAGGATCTCCTGACCCGGGCCCTGGGCTCGCTGGATCTGGAACCGAAGAACCCGACCGAGCAGTAGAACCCCACCCCGACCGGAGAACCCATGACCCTCGAGAACTGGACCCAGACCCTGGGTGCAGGACCATTGCTCGGCATTGCCGCCGGTGCGATCGTCGTTCTGCTCCTGCTCATCATCCAACTGCGGATGCACGCCTTCGTCGCCCTGATCCTGATCAGCCTGCTGACCGCCTTCGCGACCGGCATCCCCGCCGGCAGCGTCGTCTCCGTCCTGACCGACGGATTCGGCTCCACCCTGGCCGCCGTTGCCCTGCTGGTCGGCCTCGGCGCCATGCTCGGGCGCATCGTTGAAATGTCAGGCGGTGCCAAAGTCCTCGCAGACTTCCTCATCCGCCTGTTCGGCGAGAAACGCGCCCCGCTTGCCCTCGGTGTCGCCTCGCTGCTCTTCGGCTTCCCGATCTTCTTCGACGCGGGCCTGGTCGTCATGTTGCCGGTGGTCTTCGCCGTCGGCCGCCGTCTCGGAGGCGGAGTGCTGCTCTACGGGTTGCCCGCTGCCGGCGCCTTCTCCGTCATGCACGTCTTCGTTCCCCCGCACCCGGGCCCGGTCGCCGCTGCCGAGTTCTTCGACGCCAATGTCGGCTTCGTCTTGCTGATCGGCCTCGTCGTGGCGTTGCCGACCTGGTACCTGGGCGGCTACCTGTACGGAAAATGGGCCGGACGCAAATGGGAACTGCCGATTCCGAGCCTGTTGGGCGAAGCTGATCCCGAACACGAGGCGAACCCGCCGGCCTTCGGAACCGTGATCTCCGTGCTGTTGCTGCCACTGGTGCTGATCTTCATGAACACCGGCCTGAACACGCTGGCTTCGGCGGGAGTCCTGCCCGAGGGGGCCAAGGAGGCAGGCTGGTTCCAGCTGCTGCGTGCCATCGGCGAAACGCCCGTGGCTCTGCTGATCACCCTTCTGGTGGCCTCCGCAGTACTGGGGTTGCGTCGTGGCATGAGCAAGAACGCCATCGAACAAGTCATGGAGAAGGCCCTCGGCCCGGTCTGCTCGGTCATCCTGATCACGGGTGCCGGCGGCATGTTCGGTGGCGTCCTGCGCGCCTCGGGCATCGGCGAAGCCCTGGCCGACGTCCTCGGCGACCTGGGTGTGCCACTGATCCTGGCCGGGTTCCTGATCTCCGGCATCCTGCGCGTGGCCCAGGGCTCCGCGACCGTGGCACTGACGACCGCTGCGGGTCTGCTGGCCCCCGCCGTGGCCGCCGCTGGCCTGAATGACATCCAGCTAGCGACCATGGTCGTGGCCGTCGCTGCCGGCTCGGTGATCATCTCCCATGTGAACGACTCGGGCTTCTGGCTGGTCGGACGCTTCTTCGATATGGACGTCAAAACGACCCTGAAGACCTGGACGGTGCTGGAAACCTTGCTCGGAGTCATCGGCTTCGGTTTCGCGGCAGTGATCTTCGGCTTTGCCTCACTCGCCTAGCGAACCTTGTCACCCCTCCCCTTGGCATCCGCCGGGGTGAGGGGCAGGACTCCCTAGCGGCGGCCCCGCGCCGGTCCGCCGCGACGCTTGCCGCCGGCAGGCTTTCCCGCCGAACGTCCACCCTGCTTGCCGCCACCGGACGTCGGGGACGTGCCGGGGGGCTGTCCGCCGCGCTGTCGGCGACGCTGGGCCTGGGCAGCTGCAGAGCGTTCACGTTCCTGCACCGAGGGCTGGCGGGAGGAATTGGCACGGCGTCCGCGCACGATGCCGATGAACTCTTCCACCCGGGGGTCCTCCGCCTCGTCACCGATGGGTTTCAACCAGGCGATCCCGATCCGTGTGGAAGGTGCCCCGGTGACGATCTTCTGCACCACATCCTTGCGCCGGTGCAGGCGCCCGACGGACTGGGGGACGATCACCAGGCCGGCCCCCGCGCCGACGACTTCCAGGGCCATCGCCGTGCCACCAACCTCCGCTGGGTAGTCGGCCAGGTCCAACCAGGTCTCATCGACCAGTTCTTCCAAGGGGACTTCGTCGTCGTACAACTCCAGAGCGTGTTCACGCGGGGCACACACCACAGGCAGTTCCTCGTAGAGCGGGATGACGTGCGTCGTCCCATCCGCAGGGTTCACGCCATCGGCGAACCGCATGAAGACCAGGTCCGCGGCACCGGTGGCCAGCAGCCGCCGCGGGTCGTCCCCGACATCATGCATCGTCGCCTGCACCGGAACGTCGGGTTGGCGCTCCCGCCAACGGTCCAACCACTTATCCGGGGTCACGCCCGGCACGAACGCAATTCTCAGTTCAGCCACACCCGCAAGCCTACCGGCACCCTTTCGGCCCGGTAGGCTTGGAACATGAGTCAGAAATCCTCGCAGAGCATGAAACCGGCCACTGCCGCCAAGAAGCTTGGTGTGTATCTTCCCGCCACGCCTGCAGAGTTCCAGGAGGGTCCCCTCACCCGGGACGCCTTGAACGAAATGATGAACGAGCCGCCCGAGTGGCTGGTCGACCTGCGTCAAAACGGGCCGCACCCACGCCCGGTTGTCGCACAGAAACTCAACGTCAGCATCTCCGGGCTCGCCCGGGGTGGCGTCGAAGAAGCGCTGACCACCGCGCAGATCGACGAATTGTTGGCCGACCGCCCAGAATGGCTGCAGACCGAGCGCGCCAACATGGCCGACGTCCGCGCCGAAGAAACCCGCGTCAAGGAAGCCGACGTCCGCAAGGCAGCAGCACGCGAGGCCCAGGGCAACTGACCGGCACCATCGTCCCGCTCGAACCTTGAGCACGAACAGGAAACGGCGCCCCTCCCCTAACGGGGACGGGCGCCGTTTCCCGGCTAGCCAGGCAGTGCCTAGCTGGCGGTCTTCACGATGTAGACATCGCATGGGGCGTTCAGGGCGACGCTGGAGGCGACGCTTCCGAGCACCCGTCCCAATCCCTTCATGCCGACGTTGCCCACGACGATCAGCTGGGCGCCAAGACGACTTGCTTCCTCGACGAGGGCGTCCTGTGGCTTGCCCTTGACGGCGGAGGCCTTGATCGTTGCACCCGGAACCAGCTCACGCAGTTTGGTGGCCGACTTCTCCGCCAGCTTCTGCGCCTGTTCCGCGTCGTCGAGGATCCACGTATCGCTGCCGATCTGGACGACCTCGGTGTTGTCCTTGGTGTGGGCGGTGATCACCACGAGGTTGGCGCCCAGGCCGGCCGCCACGGTCGCAGCGCGCGTGGCCGCCTTATTCGCGGTCTCGCTGCCGTCGACACCGACGATGACTGTTCCTGACATGTGTTTCCTCCCTGTCTGGTGTGGCACCGTTGGCGCCGACACCCATTGGTCCTACTTGGTCTTCTCCCGCAGGAAACCGACGGCCCGTTCCCAAGCCAATCGTGCCGCTTCCGGACGATGGTTCCCCTGGGGGTTCCCATCATTATGGAACGCATGTGGCGCTTCATAGTAGTGGAATGTGACTTCGGCCTCGGATTCGTCCCGGAGTTGCTGTTCCTGTGCCCTCGCCTGATCCACCGGGACGATCTCATCCTCGGTCGCATAATGCCCTTGGATGGCTGCCTTCACGCCGGTGAACGACTCGGGGACCCCCTGCCCCACACCGTAGAACGGAACGGCTGCGGCGATCCGGCCCCCTTGTTGCGCTGCGAGCGCCAGCACGAATCCACCACCCATGCAGAAACCGATGGCCGACACCTTATCGCTGGTGACCTCGTCAAGGCCCTGCAGGTAGTCGACGCCTCCGGCAAGCAACCGGGCGCCTTCTGCTTCGGGTAGCTTCTGCATCATTTCCCCGGCCTCGTCGCCATCATGGGTGATCCAGCCGCCGTACAGATCGGGTGCGAGGGCAACGAAACCCTCAGCCGCCAGTCGGTCGGCGACGTCCCGAATATGATCCGTCAGCCCCCACCACTCCTGGACGACGATGACACCGGGACCACTACCCGATGCGGGCCTGGCCAGATAGCCGTGGGCGTCCTGCCCGTTGGAAGGGAAAGTGACGTTCTGGTGAGCTGACTGTTCTGCCACGGATGCACTCCTGCTCGTCGACGATCGGGTTCGCTTTCCCAGTCTATGCAGATCATGCCTCCGGGTCTCCTCCCGGGCTGCTCAATCGTCCGGGAACCGGTCGGTCACCACATGAAAAATGTCCCCCTCCCGGACTCCGGGAGAGGGACATTTCATTCAACTCGTGCGCGAGGGGGGACTTGAACCCCCACGCCCTTGCGGGCACTGGCACCTGAAGCCAGCGCGTCTGCCTATTCCGCCACTCGCGCAAGTTACCGTTTCGGGTTTCCCCTGAACAGCGAGAACAATCATAACCACGCTGCCGGGGCATCACCTAATCGTCTCCCATGGTGTGATGAGTGGCACCCTGGGGAACCAAATACCCCGAAAATCTCTTGCGTTATGGAAGAGAAGCCCACACCGTCGGACGTTTCAGGGGCAGGACAAGTAGTATCGGAATGGCACAGGCCTCACGGCCGGCTGTTTCGTCACGCGCCGTGGCCGGAGCGGCGTACAGGACAACCGACTTCGAGAGGAGCAGCGCCCATGGGTTTGGTGGACAATGTCGAGCGCGGTCTCGAAAAGCTGGTGACCAGCGTTTTTCGAGGCTCAGGCTCCGCCGAAGTGCAGCCGGTCGAGATCGCCAGCCAACTGCGCAACGAGATGGACAACCGGACTCTGACCTTGTCCCAGGGCCGCACCTTGGCGCCCAATTCCTTCAAGGTCCGGCTGGGAGCCGCCGACTTCGAACGAGCCAAGCAATGGGGAGCCACCCTGGCCGAGGAACTGTGCGATATCGCCGTCAAGCACGCACGCTCGCAGCAGTACACCCTGCAGGGCCCGGTCACCGTCTCCTTCAACCGCGACGGCGACACCAAGGCCGGGAGCTTCTCCATCGACGCCACGATGGACAAGACATCCGCCCCCGCCGCTGCCTCCACACCGCCACCGGCGCCGACCGCTCCACCGCGCCCGCCGCCGGGCAAGCAAGCCGTTCTGGACATCAATGGCCAGCGGTATGGGCTGAACGCCGATTCCGTCGTGCTCGGCCGCTCCGCCGAAGCCGATATCCCCGTCGAGGACCCTGGAGTCTCGCGCCGCCACATCGAAGTCGTCCGTGAAGGTTCCCGGGCCTGGGCCGTGGATCTGGGATCCACCAATGGCAGCTACGTCAATGGCCAACGCGTTGTAGAGCGCGAGGAGCTCTTCGATGGCTCCATCATTGCCATGGGACGCACCCGCATCACCTACCGGCTGGTCCCCCGATCGAGCGGAGACAGCGCATGAGCGACCTCTTCCTGACCGCCCTGCGCCTCGGATTCCTGATCCTGTTGTGGATCCTGATCCTGAGCATCATCGCCGCACTCCGCCGGGACTTGTCCATCGGCAAGCGGGCGAATACCGGCGAACCGACGGCACGCGAGGTCCGTAAGAACCCCGAATTGGCGCCCGAACCGGCGCCGCCTGCCAAAAAGGCGGCACGAACCCTGGCCATCTTGGAAGGACCCCTCACCGGGACGAGCCTGGATCTGGCTGCCAGTCCCATCCTGCTGGGCCGTGCCCAGGAGGCCACGCTCGTCCTCGAGGACGATTATGCCTCCGGCCGACATGCCCGCTTGTTCCCGCAGGGCAGCCGCTGGTTCATCGAGGATCTCGGCTCGACGAACGGCACCTACTTGGGGGAGCACCAATTGACTCGCGCCCAGCCGGTGGATATCGGTCAGCCCATCCGGATCGGCAAGACCGTGATGGAGTTGAGGCCGTAGTATGGCTCTCACGTTGCGGTTCGCAGCGCGGTCGGATGTGGGGTTGGTCCGCGCCAAGAACGACGACTCCGGCTATGCCGGCCGCTATCTGGCGGTCGTGGCCGACGGCATGGGCGGACACGTCGGTGGCGATGTCGCCTCGGCATCCACCGTGTTGGATCTGGTGCATCTTGACCAGGACACGACCGTTGACGTGGAAACGGTGCTGCCGGACGAAATCCAGACCGCAAATTCTATCCTCAACGACTTGGTCAGCGCGAACCCGAAGCTCTCCGGGATGGGCACCACCGTGACGGCCCTGCTGCTGACCGGGGACCGCTTCCAATACGCCCATATCGGCGATTCCCGCGCCTACCGGCTCAAGGATGATGTCTTCGAACAGGTCAGCAAGGACCACACGTTCGTCCAACGGCTCGTGGACGAGGGTCGCCTACGGCCCGAGGAAGCCGAGCACCACCCGCATAAGAATGTGTTGATGCGGGTCCTGGGTGACTCCGACGCGAGTCCCGAACTCGATATCGACCAATTCCCCATCGCACCGGGGGAACGCTGGCTCCTGTGCTCCGACGGCCTCAATGCCGTCGTCCCCGATCAGATCACCGAACGCATCGTGCGCACGGCGGGCTCCCTGCAACAGACCGTCGACGAGCTGGTCGAGGTCACCCTCCAACATGGATCCCCCGATAACGTCACCATCGTGATGGTCGAAGTCGCCGAGGATGCCGAGTACGAAGAGCCGGTGGTTGCGCCCGGTCGCGAACCGGCCCCGGATACCGGCCAACTACAGGTTGCCCAGCAAGGTGATCTGGAGGCCAGCGCCGCCGTCATCCGCCACGAAATGTCCATTCGCCCCCATGTCCTGGTCGGGGCTGCCGATCTGGCCACCCAGACCGGCCAGATTCCGATGGTCACCCAACGGTCGGCGGAGAAGCGGGCCGCCGCAATCCTGACCCACAAGGCTTCCGAGCCCGATGAGGTGACGGACGAACGCGAATTCGACCCCATGCGTCGTCCGCTGAACCGTGGTTGGCTCATCCCGACCTTCCTGACCCTGATGGGGCTGATCCTGGCCTCCGTCTTATGGTTCGGTTTCGCCTGGACCCAAACGCAGTACTACGTGGCAGATCACGACGGCAAGGTGGCCATCTTCAACGGCGTCGCGCAGGATCTCGGTCCGATCAAGCTCTCCCACGTCGACACCGTCACGCATATTCCCACGGAGGCCCTGCCCTCCTACACGCAGCAGCGCTTGCGCAACTCGTTGGCTGCCCGCGACCTCGCACATGCCCAGGACATCGTCTCCGAGCTGCTCATCAGCGCGAAGCAGGCCTGTCCGGTCATCGTTCCAGCCGATCCGCAGTCCGCCGACTCCCCGCCGGGCCTGCCCAACTACTGTCAGGAGGTGACACCGTGAGCGAAACAACAGAACTACAGACTGCGCCGATTCCACGGCGCAACACCGAACTGGTGCTGTTGATCGTGGCCCTGGCCGTCGCGGTGGGCGCCAACTACCTGGTCAGTTTGAGCAACACTGATGGTTTCGACGAAGGTTTCCTCACCCAGGGTGCCGTCCTGGCCGGCATGGCACTGGTCATGCACATCGTGCTGCGGATCTGGGCGAAGTATGCCGATCCGATCATCCTTCCCTGCGTGGTGGCCCTCAACGGCATGGGGATCGCGATGATCCACCGGCTGGACCTGGTCAACAACGACGACGCAGCGACCCGCCAACTGCTCTGGACCGGTGTCGCCATGGCCGCTGCCATCGCCACTTTGTGGGTGGTCCGCGACCACCGCATCCTGCGCAAGGCCCCCTACACCTTCCTGGCCATCAGTGCCCTGCTGTTGCTCCTGCCCCTCGTTCCAGGCTTCGGCAGGGAAATCAATGGCGCCCGCATCTGGATCGGCATCGGACCGCTCTCGTTCCAGCCCGGTGAACTGGCGAAGATCTCCCTCGCGCTCTTCTTCGCCGGCTATTTGTCGACCCACCGGGACCTGATCCTGCTGGCCGGACGCAAGATCGGCCGACTTCAGCTGCCCAGGCTCAAGGACCTCGGCCCCATGGTCGTCGCCTGGTTGGTCAGCATCGGCGTCCTGGTCATGCAAAGCGACCTAGGCTCCTCCATTTTATTCTTCGGTCTGTTCATGGTCATGATTTACGTGGCCACCGGCCGCATCAGCTGGATCATCATCGGACTGGTCATGGTCGTCATTGCAGGTTTCTTCGCAGCACAGTTCATGTCGCACGTTGCCCTTCGGCTGAACTCCTGGGTCCACGCTTTCGACCCCTCGGTCTATGACCAGACGTATGGCGGTAGCCGACAGATCGTCCAAGGTCTTTTCGGCCTCGCCAACGGCGGTTTGTTCGGCACCGGCATCGGCAATGGCCGGCCGGACTTCGTCCCCTTGGCGAACTCCGACATGATCATCACCGCCCTGGGCGAGGAACTGGGCCTCATCGGCCTGGTGGCCATCATCCTGCTCTTCGTCATCCTCATCAGCCGGGGCATCCGTGCCGCCCTGGGCAGCCGGGACGCCTTCGGCAAGCTGCTGGCCGCCGGCCTGTCCTTCACCATTGGGCTCCAGTGCTTCGTGGTGATGGGCGGGGTGACCCTGCTGATTCCATTGACCGGGCTAACCACGCCCTTCATGTCGGCAGGCGGGTCCTCCTTGCTGTCGAACTGGATCATCATGGCCCTCTTGCTACTGGTCTCCCATAATTCCCGGCGCCCAGCCACGACGGGGCCGCTCAACGAGCGGGACATGGCCGCCGCCGGACCCGACATCAGTGCGAAGGCGAAGGCCCGAGAAGAAGACGACGCACGACGCCGCACCAAGAAGGCGGCGTCCAAAGCACCGACCGCATCACGAAAGGGGGACACGGCATGAACACCGCCATACGCCACGTGTGGATCGCCATCGTCTGCCTGTTCGTCCTGGTCTTCGGTGCCTTGAGCTACATCCAGTTCTTCGCGGTCAAGGACCTCAACGCGAACCCGCTCAACACGCGGCAGCTGTACAAGAACTTCGATCTGGCCCGCGGCGCCTTGCTGGTCGACGGAACGCCCATCGCCGAATCCGTGGCCTCCGATGACCAGTTCGACTACCAGCGCGTCTATCGCGATCCGAAGCTGTACTCGCAACTGACCGGCTTCTATTCGTTGACCTACGGTGCGAACCAACTCGAGGGCGTCATGGACGACGAGCTCAACGGTCAAAGCGACTCGCAGTTCTACAACCGCATGGTCAACTTGTTGACTGGCCAGGCCGAAGAGGGCGCCTCCGTCGAACTCACCATCGATCCAGACCTCCAGAAAACGGCTTACGGTCTCATTCCCGATGGGCAGCAGGGCACGATCATCGTCTCCGAACCGAAGACGGGCAACATCCTGGTTATGGTGTCCAAGCCCAGCTACGACACCAACCTGCTGGCCGTGCACAGCGGGAAGGTCGCTTCGGCGAACATGGCCCAGATCCTCAAGACCCCTGGCTTGAGTCCGAACATCAACCCGGCGATCAAGCACCTCATCTCTCCGGGATCGACGTTCAAGATCCTCGACCTCGTGGCCGGGCTGGAGTCCGGAAAGTACGACCTCGACTCGGTGTATGACAACCCGAAGTCCATCACCGTGCCCGGTGCCGGCAAGCCGATCACCAACTTCGGCGAAGGCATTTGCGCGAACGAGTCCCGGGCCAAGCTCGAGTTCATCGTCGCCCAGAGCTGCAACACCCCATTCGTGGCCATGAGCCAGGCCGTGGGCGAGGATGCCCTGCGCGACGTGACCGAGCGCTTCGGCTTCGGCCAGCAACTGCAGATCCCGCAGAACGTCAAGCCCAGCCAGTTCCCGGCCGATCTGGGCTCCGCAACCCTGGCCCTGTCGTCGATCGGGCAATACGACGTCAAGGCCACCCCGCTGCAGATGAACATGGTGGCCATGGGCATCGCCAATGATGGTGTCATCATGAAACCGAACCTGATCAAACGGGTCACCGCTCCGGATCTGAGCGTCCTGGACGAGCCGAAGCCTGAGGAGTTCAGCACGGCGACATCCAAGAAGGTGGCCGACCAGGTCACTGAATTGATGCGCGGGCCACTCAAGGGCGGAACCGCCTACGCTGCTGACATTCCTGGGCTCGACATCGCGGCCAAGACCGGCACGGCCCAGCTCGGGGACAAGACCGACAGGGTCAATTCGTGGATCACCGGCTTCGCACCAGCGGATGACCCGGAGGTTGCTGTCACCATTGTCATAGAAAAGACCGACTACGAGACCGGCCACAACCTGACCAGTCCAAACCTGAAAAAGATGCTAGAGGCGGTGTTCAATAAGTGAGGCCTACATCGGGTATCACCCTGGGCGGTCGGTTCCAACTGACCGATCGGATAGCCATCGGCGGTATGGGAGAGGTCTGGAAAGCGCGCGACGAGATCCTTGGCCGCATCGTAGCCATCAAGATCCTCAAGGAGGAATACACCGGCGACCCCGGCTTCCTCCAGCGTTTCCGCGCCGAGGCACGTCACACGGCATTATTGAATCACGTAGGCATCGCCAACGTGTTCGATTACGGCGAAGAGGGCGGTTCGGCCTACCTGGTCATGGAGCTGGTCCCCGGCCAGCCGCTGTCCGCCATCATCGAACGCGAACGGGTCCTGTCCCCTGACAGGACCATGTCCATCATCGCCCAGACCGCGCGTGCCCTCGCCGCAGCCCATGCACAAGGTCTGGTCCACCGGGATGTGAAGCCAGGCAACCTGCTCATCCTGCCCGATGGCCGCGTGAAGATCACCGACTTCGGCATTGCCCGTATCGCCGACCAGGTCCCCTTGACCGCAACCGGGCAGGTCATGGGCACCGCCCAGTACCTCGCGCCTGAGCAGGCCACCGGGCAGCAGGCCAGCGGGTCGTCGGACATCTACTCCCTCGGCGTCATCGGCTACGAGTGCCTGGCCGGACGTCGACCGTTCACCGGCGAATCACAGATCGCCATCGCGTTGGCCCAGGTCAACGACAATCCTCCCTCACTCGACGAATCCATCCCGGCCAAGTACCGGGCCCTGATCATGTCGATGCTGGCCAAGAGTCCGGCGGAGCGCCCGGAAACTGCCACGAAGCTGGCGGAAGCGGCCGACGCCATCCGGGCCGACAACCTCGAGGCGGCACAAACCGCCGTCCCGGGCATCATCCCGTTCCTGGGAACCAGCGGAGGCAACGCCACACAAGCCATCAACGTGGGGGATGCTCCCACCCAGGCCAACCCGCAGACACCGGAGGCGGGTTCGGGGACCCCGAGCACGAGTGCCCTGCCCACGGTCTCCGATCAGACCACTCGCGGCCCACAGGCCAGCAAGGAGTACGACGACGGGGACGCCACCCGCGTCCAGGGCGCCGCTGTCGCGGGCGCTGCAGCCAGAGGCAGCAACAACGACGAGGACTTCAATTCGGTCCTCGGCGCCAGCAAGGATTGGGATCCAGATGACGAGGCCGGCGCCGCAGCCGGTGCCGGGTCGGGCGCCGGTGGAGCGTCCGGCGGTTCCGGAACCCCTCCGCGCAAAAAGCGGAACCCCTGGATCTGGCCCCTGATCGTCATCGTTGTCTTGGCATTGCTAGCGGTCTGGCTCGTCCCCATGTTCACCGGTGACAAGACAGGCAACGAGTCTCCCGCATCAAGCAGCGAGCAGTCGTCCAAGAAGACCGTCGAAGTCAACGCCGACGACTACCTCGGGATGGACGTGGAAAAGGCCACGTCCAAGTTGAAGGACATGGGTCTGGAGGTTTCGACCAAGGAGAAGGAAGCCACCGGTCCGGAGAACTCGGTCGTCGGTGTTTCTCCCACCGGTACCGTCAAGGTCGGCACCGTGATCGAGCTGAGTTACGCCGTTCCGCTGCCGGTGGAAAACACGCCTCCGCCCGTCCAGGAGAACAAGACCAAGGCGCCAGCCCCGAGCAAGAAGTCCACACCAGCTCCGAACACCAAATCCTCGAAACCTTCCAGCACCAAGGCCAGTACCCCGGCACCGGGCACGAAATCCTCACCACCGACCAAGGCACCCAGCTCGGAAGCGCCGCCCAAGGAACCGACCAAACCGCCCAAGGAAACGGCACCGTCCAAGCCGCCAGCCACCAAGCCGCCAGCCACCAAGCCCACTGAACCCAGCAAGCCCGAAGCTGTGCCCCCGCCAGCTGAGGGGCAGAACACACAGAAGCAGGCGACCGGCCACAACGACGGCGAAACCACACCCTAGGGTGTGCAGAGGAAACGCGTGACTGAACCCCGAATCCTGAACTCCCGCTATGACGTCGGCGACCTGATTGGTCGCGGCGGCATGGCGGATGTTTATCATGCCCGGGATCTCCGGCTCGGACGCGAGGTCGCGATCAAGCTTCTCCGCCGAGATCTGGCGCGCGATCCGGTGTTCCAGACACGGTTCCGCAGGGAGGCCCAGGCTGTTGCCGGTTTGAACCACCCGGCCATCGTCGCCGTATATGACACCGGTGAAGAGGATGTTGATGGTTCCGGCGACCATGTCACCAAGCTGCCCTACATCGTCATGGAGTACGTTCAGGGAAAGACCCTGCGTGATCTCTCCAAGGCCGGGGAATTGAATCCCGAATCCTCCGTCAGGTACACGCTCGGTGTCCTGGCCGCCCTGGAGTACAGCCACCGGATGGGCATCGTCCACCGGGATATCAAGCCCTCCAACGTGATGGTCACCGGCGACGACGCCGTGAAGGTCATGGATTTCGGTATTGCCCGCGCCATGTCCGATTCCTCGGCCACCATGACCCAGACGCAGGCCGTGGTGGGAACCGCTCAATATTTCTCCCCGGAGCAGGCACGCGGGGAAACCGTCGACGCCCGCAGCGATCTGTATTCGGCCGGTTGCCTCTTATATGAACTTCTGACCGGTCGTCCGCCCTTCATTGGCGACAGTCCCGTCTCCGTGGCCTACCAGCATGTGAGCGAGGAACCGGCAGCGGCCAGCGTCCACAACTCCGAAATCAGCCCACGGATCGACGACGTCATCGCCACGGCCCTGACGAAGGACCGCAACGATCGCTATCAGGACGCAGCAGCATTTTCTGCCGCGTTGCGCGCGGCCCATGACGATCGCCCCGTACCGAAGGATCTTGGTGATGCCACCCAGGCCCTGGCCGTGATGCCGATGTCGACTCAGGCGATGCTGGCCACCGAACCACCCACGCAGGCCATGGCCTCCGGCGCCCCGAAGACCGGGAACGACGGCGGAGACGCCACTGCGGCCATGGCTGCCACGGGTAGCAACGAGGGCGGGGACACCGGGAGGCAGCCGGCCGTGCACGACACCGGCTCACAAGAGTCCTCGCTTGCCGATGCCCCGGGCCCTTCCCGGACCGACGAAGACGAACGACAGCGCACGTCGCGTCGACGGGCATGGATTACTGTCTTTTCCATTCTGGCCGTCATTGTCATCGCCCTGGGCGCCTGGTTCTTCTGGAACTGGAGCCAAGACCAGCAGGAACGCAATGCCATGATCCCCGTTCCCGACGTATCCAACTTGTCGTTGATCGATGCACAGAACAAGATCTACGCCGCCAATCTGAAGCCCGTCACCGAGGAGGTCTTCGACGACGACGTCGACCCCGGCTCCGTGGTGGGAACCGATCCGAAGGCCGGCTCCTCGGCGCGGAAGGACGCCGAGGTCCAGTTGTTGGTTTCGCAGGGCCCCGAACAGGTGACCCTGCCCAAGGACCTGGCCGGCCAGTCGGAGGCCACGGTGCGCAGCACGCTTGAACGGCTGGGGTTGGACGTCTCCGACGATGTGAAGCGCGAGAACACGGCCACCGTGGAGCTGGGCAGCCTCATCGGGTCGAACCCGAAACTCGGAGAGAAGGTCAAAACCGGGAGCCTGATCGAACTGACGCTCTCCACGGGCAAGGTCACCGTTCCCTCGCTCATGGACCTCAACGAAAAGAAGGCACGTAAGGTCCTGTCCGACCCTGCCATTGGACTACGGCTAGACGTAGTGGAAGACCCGGAGTCCAAGCAGGATCCAGGGACGATCACCAGGCAGGACCCCAAGGCCGGCGAGGATCTGGAACAGGCCGGAACAGTGACCATCACCGTGGCGGTCGAACCCCCAGAACCTTCCCCGACGCCGACACCATCCGAATCGTCGGCTGATCCCTCCTCTGGATCCGAGTCCGAAGAGGCGTCAAAATCGGCAGCCGAAAGTTCGAAGGCTGCTTCCAAATCGTCGGCGGATGAGTCCTCGAAATCTGCCAAATCCTCGGATGGAACACCCAAGTCCTCGAAGCCGGCCAATCCCTCCCCATAGCCGCTTCCTACCCCGCGCGACGCTGGCTTCCATGGGCGGGTGCGGCTGGCCGGAGTGGCGGTCAGATGTGGCCGGATCAGTCGGTGATCAAGGGGCTCAGCTTTTCGGCGCGTGCCGCCGCACCAGAGAGACCCAATGCTTCCAGCCAGTTGCCGAGCATGTGGTAACCACCTTCGGTGAGCACCGACTCGGGGTGGAACTGTACGCCCCATAGCGGGGCCTCCCGGTGCGCCAGGCCCATGATGACCCCACCGTCGGTTTCGGCGATGATCTCCAGCTCGTCCGGAATAGACGCCCGGACTGCAGCGAGGGAGTGGTAGCGGGTAGCCGTGAACGGGTTGTTGATGTCGTGGAACAGCGGGTGGGTTCCATGATGAACCAACGAGGTCTTTCCATGCATGAGTTCCTCGGCGTGAGTCACCACCCCGCCATAGGCTTCGGCGAGTGCCTGGTGTCCGAGGCAAACCCCCAGCATGGGTTTGGACTGTTCTCCGCACCAGCGGATGAGATCGATGCAGACTCCGGATTCTCCGGGAGTACCGGGGCCGGGGGAGATCAGGACACCGTCCCGAGCCGCGGCCAGTTCAATTGCCTGGGCCACCGTCACGTCGTCGTTGCGCACGACCGTCGTTTCGGCACCGAGTTCGCGCAGGTAGCCGACCAGCGTATAGACAAAACTGTCATAGTTGTCGATCACCAGGATCCGCGTGGGGGCGGCCATTTTCACTGCACCAGACCAATCGTTGATTCGGTCCATGGGCTGTACTGACTGGCCCAGGGAAACACGTATTCCATCAACACCAGTATGACGAGCACAGCCAGCAATGCTGAAATCAAAAGACGCACCCACAACGGGCCGGGTAGCTTTCCGAATAGCCATGCGTACACGCTGTGACTCCTTCACTGGGGTGGTGGTGATCTGTGGTGGCAGGCGGGACAAGACGGCGGGCTGGTTCAGGCGGTCCCGGTGGCGCGGTGCACGGCTTCGGCGATCACCGACGGCGGCCCGGCGTCCAGGGGTCGCCACGACTCCAGCTCTGCATAGGCGATGATCCGCATTCGTGTCGTGAACGGCGGATCACAGCTGGTCATCGTCAACAAGGAGTCGGTGGCCTGCTCCCCAGGTTCGTGCGGAACCGGCAGAAGCACATTGGATTCTGACGGGTGGACGATCTCCGTGTTGCGGTACCGGTAGCTGTAGTAGCCTTTGCTGGTCTGGACGTAGAGATAGTCACCGTCGACCAGTTTGTCGATGTCCCAGAAGACCTGGCCGTGGGTCTGCCGGTGCGCCGCGACGGCGAAGTTTCCCCGTTCCCCGGGCAATTGCGTCTCCGGGTAGTGCCCTATGCCTAAATGGTCGAGGACATCGCTGCCGACACCCTCGGAGATGGGCCGGGCATAGTTCTTCCCGAAACGGGGCACATACAGGACCCCGAAGGTCCCCTCCCCGTCCAGGCGGGTGCTCTCCGGGGCACCGTACCTCTCGCGGTCCGCCTCGGCGGCCTCCGCGGGATGGGAAGGACCAGCGGACGCAGTCGGATCACTACCGGCGAATTCCAGCAACGTCTGGGACGTCAGATCTTCCTGGGTGCTATCGGCCTCGAGGTTCGTCCACCACAGTTCCCACGCCACGAAAAGTAGAACGATGAGCCCGAGTGTTACCAGGAGCTCTCCGAGGCCCCCGAGGATCGTGGCCCATCGGCTCCGTAGACGCTCGGGTTTTGACCGTACTGTTGCCCCGGAGACAGCGGGCACGAAGACCTCCTGACGCAGTACCGGTAGAATGTCGGTGACGTGGGTGGCCGCATGGATACTGCTGTGCCGGCCCCCACCCATGACAGTATCGCCCGGGTCCCAAACAACGAGTGTTTGACCCGCCCAAGGTCAGGAGTACCAGTGCCCGAGTCGAGGACCCGCCGCAAGGCCCGCAGGCAGTCTGAAGCCGCCAATAAGAACGGTGATGTGAAGGCCCTGCCGGTTTGGTACAAGCCAGTCATGTTCGGGTTGATGATCCTGGGACTGATCTGGATCATCACGTACTACATCTCGCAAGCCACGCTTCCGTTGGCGATCGCCGGCGGTTGGAACATCGTGATCGGCTTCGGTATTGCCATGGTCGGGTTCTTCATGACCACTCGCTGGCGTTAGCCCGGTCGAAGGGCTTCAATCAACGTATTTGAGCCCGACGACGCATCCGACAAGGAGCATCAACAGCAGCACCTTGATCCAACTAATGGATTCGCCGTCAACAGTCATGCCGTAAATCACCGTCAGGGAAGCTCCGATGCCAACCCAGACGGCGTAGGCGGTACCTGTTGGTATGTCCTTCATGGCATATGCCAGTCCACTCATGCTGACAATGAGTCCACCCGCGAATACGAGGCTGGGCACCAGCTTTGAAAAACCCTCTGACTTCCCGAGGGCAATGGCCCACACCGCCTCGAACATCCCCGAAGCAATAAGCACGAACCACGCCATGATCAACCACCGTTGCCTTCCGGCGGCCGTCTTGTCGCTGTCCGGGTACGGCTCCCTCGTCCGGTCGGAGCAATCAGCTCCTGCCCGGCAGGTTAGCACACCGATATGGGACCGGGGCCGGACGTGAGATGCTGGATACCAGACGAAAGGACACCATGCCACCCACTGCCACACCCCAGACCGGATCACGCCTGACACCCCAGCGACTCTACGGATTCCTGGCCACGGCCGAGATGTTCACCTGGGGACTGCTCCTGCTGGGCATGGCCTTGAAGTACGGGAACATCAGCGACAAATTCGTCCCGGTCTTCGGCGGCATCCACGGGCTGACGTTCATCAGCTATTGCGTCGTGACCTGCTTCATCTGGGTCAATCAACGGTGGTCATTCGGTCGCGGCCTGTTGGGACTGGCCTCTGCCTTCATTCCATTCTGCACGGTGCCCTTCGAGCGCTCCGCCATGCGTGCCGGGCTGCTCGATGGCGGCTGGAGGCTGGCTGCCGGCGGGGATGATCCGCATGGCTTCGTCGAAACCGTCCAGGCGTGGTGCCTGCGCCACCCGCTTCCCGCGGTCATTCTGGGAATCGTCTTCATCGTCGTGGTCTTCACGGTGCTGTTGATGCTCGGCCCGCCGGTTCCGCGCGGCTAGACCGCCGAACATCAAGAGACGGCACCGGGCCAGAACACAACTGGTCAAGCCGGGGGTAGCTCCAACACCCCCGAACTCCGTGCGGCTGCCCGGACGGCATCGCTGACTCGCCCCAGCGCCGGGGAATCAAGCTTCCACCGCTGCCAATAGAGTCCGACCTCACGGGTCCAGCGCGGATCCAGAACCACCAGTGAACCCTGCCCCGGGTCCTGCGCGTCCGGCACCATGCCCCATCCGAGCCCATCGACAACGGCCCTAACGAACTGGGAAGAATCCGGTACATGGTGCGTCGGCGGCGCGACCTGCGGACCGCAGATGGAGCGGAGCATCGAACGCTGCAACTGGTCCGAGCGATCAAAGTCGACCACCGGTGCCATCGTCAGACCACTCGCGGGATCCTCGGCGAACCATTGTCTTCTGAACGCCGGCGACGCCATGGCCGTGTACCGCAGCGTGCCCAGGAACTCGGTCGTGCATCCCTGCACAGCTCGTCCGTTGGTCGTCACCGCCGCCATCGCCGCGCCCGTCCGCAGCAGTTCCGCCGATACCGACTCGTCTTCACGCAACACTTCGAGCTCAAGACCTGCGTCCTGGGCCAACAAGCTGAAGATGCCGGGGAACCAGGTCGCCAGCGAATCGGCGTTGACCACCACGGACACCGCCGCCCGCACCGGTCCGTCGTCGTGGTCCGTGTTCCCCCCACGGGAGAGCTCTGCCACGGCTTCGGCGGCCAGGAGGTCGACTTGCCGAGCCAGACGCAGCAAGACTGTTCCGGCGGACGTGGGCACCGCAGGTTTGCCGCGACGGACGACGACGGTGCCCACCTGTGTCTCCAACGCCTTGATTCGTTGACTTACTGCTGACGGGGTGACCTGTAGTCGTGTGGCTGCGGCGTCGAAGGTGCCGGTATCGATGACCGCTGCGAAGGCACGGAGCTGGTCTGCTGGAAAGTCCATATTAGAAATACTAATGTCCCGTGAAAATCTTTAGCTGGTCTACTCTCTATCTGTGCGCTTACCGTTGACGAGTGACCTACTTTCCTTCCTTGCTGGCCGGTCTGGGTGCCGGTTTGGCGTTGATCATCGCGATTGGTGCCCAGAATGCCTTCGTGCTGCGACAAGGAATCCGACGCGAACACGTGCTCGGCGTCGTCCTCATCTGTGCACTCTCCGACGCGGTCTTGATCTTCGCCGGCGTTGCCGGCGTGGGCGCCCTGGTCTCCACGGCCCCCTGGTTGCTGGTACTGGCCAGATGGGCGGGGGCCGCCTTCCTCATCGTCTATGCCGTCATAGCCCTCCGTCGGGCTTTCCGCCCCGCAGCGCTCTCCGTCGACCGCGGGTCCCGCGGGGTCTCTCGCACGTCGGTATTAGCCACGGCTGCTGCGCTGACCTGGCTGAATCCGCACGTCTATCTGGACACGATGATCCTGCTCGGCACGATTGCCAGCGCCCACGGCGATCCGGGGCGCTGGGTCTTCGCTGCCGGGGCCGTGCTGGGCAGTTTCCTCTGGTTTCCGACCCTCGGATTCGGTGCACGCCTACTCGCCGGCTTCTTTGCCCGCCCCGGTTCATGGCGTCTACTGGATTGTCTGGTCGCAGCGATGATGCTGTTGGTCGCAATCGGCCTGCTGACCGGTTCGTGAACCTCTGCTTCCTGATCACGGTCTCAGTCCAGGTAACGCCGATGTACCGTCCAGGTCCGGACCGCCTTGAACCCGACACGTTCGTAAACGCGGCCCGCACCGGTGGGGCTGGCGGAATCAACCGCCAAGTCCACCATCGTGTATCCGTCGCGTTCAGCCGCCGCCACGACCCAATGCAACATGGCAGCGGCCAGCCCTTGGTGACGTGCGCGTCGTCTGGTGCCCAGGAGGCTGACATGGAGTTCCCCCTCGACCCATTGACCACACAAGGCATATCCATCGACACTTTCCGCGGGATCCAGCCCGGTATCCGTGCTGCGGATGACGGGGCTCATGGTCGGACGGAAGCTGCGGGCGGCCTGCTGATCGGCCCAGCGTTCCTGCGTTTTCGGTATCGCCCCCCAATGGTCGGCGAAGGCATCGTTATGAGCCCGTCGAACTGCTTCTTCCACCTCGGAGGTGTAGACCTCCACCACAGGCCCCTCCGGGGAAGGGGCCGGCTCAACGGCTTCTCCGGGGTTGCGCGGCAGCTCGATCATCATGTCGGTGAAGTAGCGGACCGGAGCGTAGCCCCGCGACACAGCCATACGTCCCGAACTGGACCCGTCGGCCCCCGTCGCGAAGCCGACGGTCACCCGCGCGCCGGGGTGCCTTTCGGCTGCCAGTTCGCGGGCGCGGGTTTCCAAGCAGTCCATGATCCCCCCACCGATTCCGCGACCCCGGTGTTCTGGATGCACGCCACCATCAATGGATGCCTTGGCATCCCCCTCAAAGAGGACGTCAGCCACACGCAGTTGTCCGAAGCCCACCAACTGGTCGCCATCCCACACCGCGATGCTGTCTCGTTCCGGGTCGAAACCCGGTTCTTCTAGTTCCTCCGCCAGATCCACGGCATCGTAGAACTCATCGGTGCCATCAACCTGCGCCAAGAGGTTCGTCAATTGGGTCCAGGCGAGGAGGTCAGCGGCCGACAGGGTGGAAAAGCGTGCGTTCATGGGGCCTCCAGTCGTCCCCTCCGCCGATGTCACCGGCCTCTGGGGTGGAATCAAGATACAGGCCCGTGGTGGGCCGCGTCACGTCGGGATCTTCCCGAACCGGCCGCCCGGTCGCATGTACATGCCGGCGTCTCCGATCGTGCGGTTAGTCCGGGTTCCCACCGGTCATGCACATGCTGTGAATATAGTTATCCACAGCTGGGGATAGAGCTGTGCGTAACTATGTTCGATTCACCTGCACTGACAGGGATGCAGGCCCTGTTCCGTTTTCGAATTACATGGGTGTGAGTTATTAACAATGTGGACAACCCCTGTGGATGACGGACCGATGTTCGAATTTCCGCGGAACTCCGCGGAATCGACGCCCCTCGAGGCCCCAAAGCTCCCCGGGAATTTCTCTCGGACCTTCACACACAGGCTGTGCACGACAGTTGTCCACAGGTGTGGATTGTTATGTGAATATTCAAGCGGATACCCACACCATGCGACGCATAGGGGCCAGCACCCGGGGATGCGTAGCCTCGGTTATCAGTGAATTACACGGGTGTGAGTTATTAACAGTGTGGATAAACCCTGTGGATAGCTCATGGCCGAACGGACAAAAAAGGGGGTGGGTGGTGGAAGATTTCCACCACCCACCCCATGGGTGTGAGGCGAACGCAGCCGGATCGCTAGTCGTTCAGCCCATTAAGGGTTGGTACGCGGCACGGATCGGTGCCCACCCCAACCAAGTAAGGACACCAAGCGCCACGACGATGATGCCGATGCCACTCCATTGCAGGAGCGCCCGGTTTCTTCCGCGCGGAGAAAAGACCAGGACAGCCGCCACGGCTCCGCCGATGACCAGACCGCCAACATGGGCCTGCCAGGCGATATTGGCGCCCGGCAGGAAGCCGATGACGAGGTTGATGCCGATGATCACCAAAACCGGTACGAGATTGCCGCCGTGCGCCTTGGTGACGACCATGAACGCGCCGAACAATCCGAATACGGCGCCCGAGGCGCCGACGACGGCCACGTTCGGAGCCGCAAGAAGCAGCACCCCCACCGAGCCACCGAAACCGGCAACCAGATACAACACGGCGAACCTCACGTGCCCCAGTGCCGGCTCCAGGACCCGGCCCAGAATGTAGAGCGCGTACATATTGAACGCGATGTGCATGATGAAACCCGTGGAGTGCAGGAACATGGACGTGATCATGCGCCAGGGTTCGCTGCCTGTGTACAGGCCCGCATACAACAGACGGTCCGTCAGGCCCGGGATCAGATACTGGCCTCCGAAAAGCAACACGCACAGCGCAATCAACGCATAGGTGACCGTCGGGCGTCCGGAGGTCAGGCGGCCTCCGGTGACGGTCTGCGGCTGGCGACGATGACCGTTCACCTGCGCCACACACTCAACGCACTGGACTCCCACGGCGGCTGTGCGCTGGCATTCGGGGCAGGCAGGGCGCCCGCAACGTTGGCAGCGAACATAGGAGGGGCGATCGGGATGCCGCGGACAAGTCGGAACCGGCGTCTGGGGTTCCTGCTGTGGTTGGCCGAAGGCCATGTCGTGCTCCTGGTTCGTGGTCAGGGATGGAAGGCGAAAGGGCGGTTCCCCGTCGGCTCCGGGGAGCCGACGGGGAACCGCCCTCGCTGTGCGGAAGGTATCCGCCGTGGCTACTCCAGGGGTTAGAGGGCCTCGACCTCGATGCCTGAGATGACGACGTCCTCGAGTGGCTTATCGCGGCCATCGGTAGGAACCTTGTTCAGCGCGGCAGCGATTTCGCGGGACTTCTCGTCCGTCACGTCGCCGAAGATGGTGTGCTTGCCCTGCAGCCAGGTGGTCGGGACCGTGGTGATGAAGAACTGCGAGCCGTTGGTGCCACGGCCCATCTGGAGGCCTGCGTTGGCCATGGCGAACTTATAGGGCTCATTGAAGTCCAGATCGGGGTTGATCTCATCGTCGAAGCGGTAGCCGGGGCCACCGACGCCCTGGCCCAACGGATCCCCGCCCTGGATCATGAAGTCGGAAATAATGCGGTGGAAGATCGTGCCGTCGTACAACGGGGTCCCGGTCTTTTCCTCGCCCGATTCGGGGTGGGTCCAGTCCTGCTCGCCTGTGGCGAGGCCGATGAAGTTCTTGACCGTCTTCGGGGCGTGGTTGCCGAACAGGTTGACCACGATGTCACCGTGGTTCGTGTGGATGGTGGCCTTATGCGTGGGGATTGCAGTCATGCGCCCATTCTTCCACTTCCCCGCCCTCATCCGGTGGCCCTCGCGGCAGGTTGACTACGCGGACAGTGAACATCGGTCCTGGACCGCAATCTGACCCACGTCGTGAATGGCCCGTGTACCCTCCAACGCGTAGGCTAGGCGTGGATACTCCAACTACTTGGGAGGAACGTGTGAAGAAGAAGAAGCGAATGGCCCGCGATCTGCGTTGTTCGGTCAACGCCGGTACCGGGAATGCCCGCGATTGGGCAGCCCCGAAGGTCGATGCAGCGGTCAACTGGGCGGTGCCCCGGTTCGAGAAGGGCATTGAAACTGCCTCCCCGCGCATTCAGGAGGGATTCCAGCGTGCCGCCAATGAAATTGCCGGTGGCGTCGCCAAGGTGACCCCGAAGATCCAAGACGGCCTCGATAAGGTCGCTCCGCGCATCTCCCAGGCCGTCGACGAGGCTTCTCCTCGACTGCAGGAAACCCTCGATAAGGCCACCCCCGCCTTGCAGCATGCCCGCGATGTCGTCGTCAATGACTACATCCCGTCCGCGAGTGCCCGCCTCGGCGACGCCGCCGGCTACGCGGCTCGTCGGTTGGACGGCGTCCAGGTCCCGGCACAGGTCGAACAGGCCATTGCACGGGCAACCGGTGACAAGAAGGGACTCAAGCGCGCCCAGAAGGCCGCAGTGTCCGCTGCGAAGGAAGCCTCCAAGCAGCTCAAGCGTGAAAAGGCCCGTCAGAGCCGCAAGCGCGGGTTCCTGGTCTTCGGCATCATCGCCGCGGTGGTCACCGCGGGAGTCGCCGCCTGGCGTGCTTCCAAGCCCGTCGAGGATCCTTGGAAGACTCCGGTCGATCCGGCCCCCGTCCCCGCTCCGGTTCCGGCTCCCGAAACCCAGCTGAAGACCGAGGACGTGCACACCCACGTCTCCGAGGCCACGGCTGAAGCCAAGGGCAAGGCAGAAACCGAAGCACCGAAGGCACCGGTCGTAGCCGATCCGGCTCCGAAGGCCACGGAGGCCTCCGCGGCCCCTACAGCCGAGGACACCACAGAGGCCCCGAAGCCGGGTCCGCGTAGTTCTGCACGTCGGCGTGCCGACGACTCGGAGGATAAGTAGGTAGTCGTTCGAAACGCCTGAAGCGGCGGTGACCCTGAAGGGTCATCGCCGCTTTTGTCTGCTCTGGTGTTCAGTCGTCCTGAACGGGTGGCCGGTGTCGCAGGCTCCGTCCTTGCCCCCATACCACCGCCAGGAGGCCAAGCAGGATCAGTATCAGCCCCAGGTAGGTTCCCACGGGCGGGGTCTGACCGAGGAAGATGCCGGCGAGGATTGCCGCTCCCGGGATCTCGAGCAGGATGATCATCGAGACCACCAAAGGGCCCAAGGCCACGACCAAATGGTTGAATACCGTATGGCCCAGCAGTTGGGAGGCCACCGTCAGGGCGATGATCCCCACCCAGCCGGCGAGCGGGAACCCGAAGATCTGCTCCCCCATGATCAGGGACATGACCAGCAGCATGGCCGCCGTCAGCGCGTAACACACCGTCGTGTAGCTTCCGGTGTCCATCGTGGCCCGCGCCTTGCTCCCAGCGAGCGTATAGGCCCCGGCAAAGGCTCCTCCGACCAAGGCCAGAAGGTCCCCCAACAGGGCTTGTGTCGATCCGCCGCCGACATCGAAACCCGTGATGACAACGACTCCCGCCAGGGACAGGGCCATGCCCCATCCAACCTGCTTGCCCAGTGCAGCCCCCCTGAGCCGTTGGAAACCGGCGATCCACGTCGATTGCAGACACACCAGGGCCGTCGCCGCAGCGACGGTGGTCAAGCGTACGGAGGTCATGAACGTGGCGAAGTGCAGGGCCAGGGCGGTGGCCGCAATGAGGCAGTATCTCCATTCGGGGCGTGTGGGGAGACGCAGCCGCCCACGGCTCTGGGCGGTGGCCATCACGCCCATGGCGCCGGCGCCGAGTCCATTTCGCCAGAAGGCCATGGCCAGGGGCGAGACGCTGGGCGTAGCCGCGACGAGGGGCCCGGATGCGGAGACTCCAAGGACGCCTACGAGAGCCAGCAGGATGATCACATGAACACTCTAGGCCGCCGAGGAGAACCTCTCGTGAAGCGAGTCTACAAATGACAAGGTCCCGGGTCGATGACCCGGGACCTTGTACTCAATATGTGGAGGTAAGGGGACTCGAACCCCTAACCCCCTGCTTGCAAAGCAGGTGCGCTACCAATTGCGCCATACCCCCGCGACGAGAATCAACCGAGTCGATCCGTCGATGCCTTCCATACGGATTTCTCCGCTTCGGAAGCCTTCCATCTACGGTAGGCGACTACGGACGCGGCGGCCATGAGTGCGACCACTAATTTCCGCATGTATTCCCCGCAGTACCTTGGAGATGGAGGGATTCCGTGGGCGTACCAGGACTTGAACCTGGGACCTCTTCGTTATCAGCGAAGCGCTCTAACCGTCTGAGCTATACGCCCTCATTGTCCCTTCAGGACGAGATATGACTTTACCGGACCGGTCGCCGGGAAAACAAATCGGCTCCCGCTGCGTGGTGGACACCACGCTGCGGGAGCCGATCCGTGCCGAATCAGTCGTCGGTCAGCGTGACCCCGATTCCACCGACCAATGTCGAGGAAATGTTGTACAGCACGGCAGCGAGCATCGACATCGCCGTGAGCAGGACCACGTTGACCACGGCGATGATCGTCGCGAAGGAGGCAACCTGGCCCAGCGAAACGAGCTCCTTGAGGTCGAATCCGGATTCCGAACCGATAACCTCCCCGAGAAGATCGTTCACCCGATCGAAGATGCCGGTCAGGTCCAAGACGGTCCATAGAACGACGGCCGCCACGACGGTGACGATCCCTAGCGCCACCGACAACAAGAAAGCCATTTTCAGGATCGACCAGGGATCGACCTTGCTAATGAGCAGTCGAGCCTTGCGAACCTTCGCCTTGGGCGCGGGCCGCACGAGTTGTTGGGTCCCCTTCTTCTGGGCGGGGTTCCTGCCTGTGGCTGCTTGTCCCGCGGGACGCTGGCTGCCGGAGGCAGGACGTTGCGTGGGAGCGGCCGGGCGTCCCTGCTGTCCACCGGGCTTCTGCCGCGGCGCCGCCGGGCGCGGGTTGTTCGGGGTGCTCACGCATTACCTCCGTCGATTTCGGTCTCATCAGCATCCTGGCTGGCTTCCACGGTCTCCGTGTCAACGGAGTCGGCTTCGCCATCGGCGGGTGCGCCATCGACTACCGGTGCTCCCTCCTGAGAATCTTCAGGATCCAACGGTACTTCATCCTCGTCTTCCTCGATTCCCAGCCCACGCTCAGAATTCTTGGCTACTGCGATGATCCGGTCCTTCTTATCCGGCTTCGCGAAGATGACACCCATGGTGTCGCGTCCCTTGGCCGGCACCTGCGTGACCTTCGACCTGACGACCTTGCCACCCTGCATGACGACGAGCACTTCGTCGCTTTCCTCGACGATGAGTGCCCCGGCAAGGATTCCGCGTTCGTCGGCCAACTTGGCGACCTTGATGCCAATGCCACCGCGGGACTGCACCCGATATTCCTGCACCGAGGTCCGCTTGGCGTAGCCGCCTTCCGTGACGGTGACGACATAGGAGTCCTCTCCAACGACGCCCGCGGTGAGCAACACGTCATCCTCACGGAACTTCATGCCGGTGACACCCGAGGTGTTCCTGCCCATCGGACGCAATGCCTCGTTGGTGGCTGTGAATCGCACGGACTGTCCCTTGCGCGAGACGAGCATCAGATCATCGGTTTCCGAGATCAGCTGCGCCGAAACCAGTTCGTCGCCTTCACGGAGGTTGACGGCAATCACCCCGGCGGAACGGTTCGTGTCGTAGTCGCTCAGTCGGGTCTTCTTCACCAGTCCACGGCGGGTGGCCAGCACCAGGTAGGGCGACTGCTCGTAATCGCGCAGATCCAGGACCTGGGCAATATGTTCATCCGGTTGGAAGGCCATCACGTTCGCCACATGCTGGCCCTTGGCATCGCGTCCGCCTTCGGCCAACTCATAGCACTTCGCGCGGTACACGCGACCATGGTTGGTGAAGAAGAGCAACCAGTTATGCGTGGTGGTGACGAAAAAGTGTTCAACCACGTCGTCCCCACGCAGCTGGGCGCCCCGGATACCCTTGCCACCGCGGTTTTGCGAGCGATAGTTGTCGCTTCGGGTCCGTTTGATGTAGCCGCCGCGGGTGATCGTGACGACCATTTCCTCTTCGGGAATGAGGTCTTCCATCGACATGTCACCGTCATAACCGGCGACGATCTGCGTTCGGCG
>JBBSRM010000007.1:0-31416 GCA_038243055.1 Actinomycetales bacterium | reverse complement strand
TCTCGGCTGGCTGTGGTCACCGTATGCCACAAGTCATGAAGCCCCACCACGATTCAGGAGACCAACGTGTCAGAGCAGATCACCTTAAATGTCGACGGCGAACAGCGAGAGGTGACTGCAGGCACGACAGGGGCCGAGCTGTACTTCGACGAGCGCAACGTCGTTGTCATGCATGTCGACGGCGTCCTGTGCGACCTGTCCCATGAGCTCGAAGCGGGCACCACCGTCGAGCGGGCGACCATTGACTCCCCGGCAGGCCTCGAAGTCCTGCGCCACTCGACTGCGCACGTGATGGCCCAGGCCGTCCAGCAGTTGCGCCCCGAGGCGAAGCTGGGCATCGGGCCCTACATCACCGATGGCTTCTACTTCGATTTCGACGTCGAGGAGCCCTTCACCCCCGAGGACCTGAAGACGCTCGAGAAGATGATGCTCAAGATCGTCAACCAGAACCAGAAATTCGCCCGCCGTGTCGTGACCGAGGACGAGGCCCGCGAAGCCATGGCCGCCGAACCCTATAAGTTGGAGATCCTAGGCAAGTCCAGTGACGCCGACGCGGTCGGCGAGGGGGCCAACATCGAGGTCGGCGCCGGCGAGATCACCATCTACGACAATGTGGATCGCAAGAGCGGGGACACCATCTGGTGCGATCTGTGCCGCGGTCCGCACCTGCCCAACACCAAACTGATCTCCAACGCCTTCGCACTGACCCGTTCCGCCGCGGCCTATTGGCTGGGCAACGAGAAGAACAAGCAGCTCCAGCGCATCTACGGCACCGCCTGGCCCACGAAGGCCGACCTGAAGGCCTACCAGGAGCGTCTGGCCGAGGCCGAGCGTCGGGACCACCGCAAGCTCGGTGCCGAACTCGACCTGTTCTCCTTCCCGGACGAACTCGGTTCGGGCCTGCCGGTGTTCCATCCCAAGGGCGGCATCATCCGCCGCACCATGGAGGACTACTCACGCAAGCGTCACGAAGAGGCCGGCTACGAGTTCGTCTACACCCCGCATATCACCAAGGGCCACCTGTATGAGATCTCGGGGCACCTGGACTGGTACCGCGACGGCATGTTCCCGCCGATGCACATCGACGAGGAGCTGAACGAGGACGGGTCGGTGCGCAAGCCCGGCCAGGACTACTACCTCAAGCCGATGAACTGCCCCATGCACAACCTGATCTTCGCCTCGCGGGGACGTTCCTACCGCGAGCTGCCCCTGCGCATGTTCGAATTCGGTTCCGTCTACCGCTACGAGAAATCCGGCGTCGTCCATGGGCTCACCCGGGTGCGCGGCATGACACAGGACGATGCCCACATCTACTGCACCCGCGAGCAGATGAAGGACGAGCTGACCAGCGCGCTGGAATTCGTCCTGGACCTCCTCAAGGACTATGGACTGGACGACTTCTACCTGGAGCTCTCCGATAAGGACCCTGAGAAGTACGTGGGCAGCGACGAGGCGTGGGACGAAGCCACGAAGACCCTCGAGGAGGTTGCCACCGCATCGGGCCTCGAGCTGGTCGCCGACCCGGGTGGAGCTGCCTTCTACGGTCCGAAGATCTCCGTCCAGGCCCGCGACGCCATCGGGCGCACCTGGCAGATGTCCACCATCCAGCTGGACTTCAACCTGCCCGAGCGTTTCGACCTAGAGTTCCAGGCGGCGGACGGCTCACGTCAGCGCCCCGTGATGATCCACCGCGCTCTCTTCGGCTCCGTGGAACGGTTCATGGGCGTGCTCATCGAGCACTACGCCGGCGCCTTCCCGGCCTGGCTTGCCCCGGTGCAGGTGCTCGGCGTCCCGGTGGCCGAGGCGTTCAACGACTACGTCCACGACATCGTCACCCAGCTCAAGGCACGCGGCATCCGCGCCGAAGCCGATCTGGGCACCGAGCGGTTCCCGAAGAAGATCCGCAACGCCTCCAAGGACAAGATCCCCTTCACCCTGATCGCCGGGGGAGAGGACGCCGAAGCCGGGGCCGTCTCCTTCAGGTTCCGTGACGGGAGCCAGGACAACGGGGTACCGGTGGCCGAGGCCATCGAACGCATCGTGTCCGCCGTGCAGAACCGGGAGGCGTAGTCCGTGGGGTCCTCGGAACACGACGATGACATCACCGACGACTTCGAACTGGCCGGTGTCCCGGATTCCTTTCAACGCCTGTGGACGCCCTATCGCATGGCCTACATCAAGCGGGGTCAGGGACAGGTCAAGAACGAGGAGGATTGCCCCTTCTGCACCGGCCCTCAGCGGAGCGACGAGGAATCGTTGATCGTGCACCGGGGCAAAACGGTGTTCGTGGTGCTCAACCTCTTCCCCTACAATTCAGGGCATCTGCTGGTGTGCCCCTACCGTCACGTTCCCGACTACACGGATCTCACCGTGGAGGAGACCGCCGAAATGGGTGCAGCAGCCCAACAGTCGATGCGCGTCCTGCGAACGGTGGCCAACCCGTCGGGCTTCAACCTGGGAATGAACCAGGGGGTGGCCGGCGGGGCGGGAATTGCCGCACACCTGCATCAGCATGTGGTCCCCCGCTGGAGCGGCGATGGGAACTTCTTCCCGATCATCGCCCAGACCAAGGCCATCCCCGCGGTCCTGGGCGACATCCGTCAGGACATCGCCGACGCGTGGGACCAGGACTGAGGCCGACCGCGAGCATCAGCTGTGCTCAAGCATCTGCGGTATCGGCAGCCCGGAAGCACGCCCATCCCTGACCGGTGGCGTCACCGGGGGCGGTGATCGCCGGCACACTGGCCTAGGATGGAGCGTACTTTCCCCCCGTTTTGAAAGGACCATACGTGTCCAGCACTGAGAACACCTCCGCGCAGTCTTCCACCACAGGTGGCCCCCGGGTGAAGCGTGGCATGGCCGATATGCTCAAGGGCGGCGTCATCATGGATGTCGTCACCGCCGAGCAGGCCCGAATCGCCGAGGATTCCGGCGCCGTCGCCGTCATGGCCCTGGAACGGGTGCCCGCCGATATCCGCGCACAGGGCGGCGTTTCGCGCATGTCCGACCCGGACATGATCGACAGCATCATCGATGCCGTATCGGTCCCGGTCATGGCCAAGGCCCGCATCGGCCACTTCGTGGAGGCCCGCGTTCTGCAGTCCCTCGGCGTCGATTACATCGATGAGTCGGAAGTGCTCACTCCGGCCGACTACGCCAACCACATCGATAAGCGGGACTTCACGGTCCCCTTCATTTGCGGTGCCACCAACCTCGGTGAGGCCCTGCGCCGCATCAACGAGGGTGCCGCCATGATCCGTTCCAAGGGCGAAGCCGGCACGGGCGATGTCTCCAACGCCACGGGCCACATGCGCAAGATCCGCGCGGAGATCGCGCGCCTGTCCTCGATGCCCGAGGATGAGCTCTACGTGGCTGCCAAGGAGCTGCAGGCTCCCTACGAACTGGTCAAGGAAGTCGCCGAGGCCGGCAAGCTGCCCGTCGTACTCTTCACCGCCGGTGGCATCGCCACCCCTTCGGATGCTGCGATGATGATGCAGCTCGGTGCCGATGGCGTGTTCGTCGGCTCGGGTATCTTCAAGTCGGGAAACCCGGCCCAGCGTGCCGCGGCCATCGTGAAGGCCACCACGTTCCACGACGATCCCTCCGTCATTGCCCAGGCCTCCCGCGGCCTCGGCGAGGCCATGGTCGGCATCAACGTCGAGGAACTGCCCGAACCGCACCGCCTCTCCGAGCGCGGCTGGTAAAACACCCCTGCACCACGAACGGCTGGCCACTCACTGCGAGTGGCCAGCCGTCGGTCTTTTCCGGGACAAGACGACGCCGGAGCGCCGGTTACGCTGATGCGCTACTGCACCAGGTGGCGCCCCTTGCCCAGCAGCTCGAGGCCGTTGGTGCGGAAGAAGGCCGACGCACCGGGGGTCGATGCCGCCAGAACCTGGCCGGCGTCTTCCTCGGAGCCGAGTCGTTCGATGAGGGCACCCAGCAATGCCGTTCCCGCCCCCTGTCGCCGCCAGGAGGGACCCACCGCCAGGGACTGGATCGAGAGATCCCCGCCGTCGTGCAACTGGCCGAATCCCCGTCCCGATAACGTCCCGTCGGCACTTCGGGCGATGGCATGTTCAATGCGGCGACCGGGCTGCAGGACCGCCATTTCCTCCCGGTCCGCGCCGGTGGCCTCGGGGAGCGCTGAGGACAGTTCGATACTGCCCTCCCAATGTTCGGCATCGATGGTCGCTGCTGCCACGTCTGCCTGGGAACCGCCATGCCAGAAGAGCGGTGGCGCGTCGCGGAACCCGAGCCCGGTCAAGGCGTCATCGCGTGCTGCGGCGTTGAGGAAGACATGGACTTCACGGGCCCCCAGACGCGTTCCCTCAGCCAGACCGGGCCGCAGACCGGAGGCATCGGGGTGGGTGGGGAAGAGCAGGACCAGCCGTGCTCGTGCCGGTTGCCAGACCCATTGGCACCCGTGGGTGGAGAACTCCCGGCCACCGGTGGCCGCAGCCAGGGTGCGATGCCAGTCGGCGAAGACGCGTTGCGCGCCGGCGACGGTGCTCACCGTGCCGCTGCATCGAGTCCGCGGCGGACCAGCAACGGCGCCAGCCGGGCTTCACGCCCGCGAAAGGCCGTGTAGGACTCCAACGGGTCCCGGGTGTTGCCGCGGGCCAACAGTTCGTTGCGGAACCGGTCGCCGTTGGGCCGGGTCCCGCCACCGTTTTCGGTGAACCATTCCACGGTGTCGGCGTCGAGCACTTCACTCCAGATATAGGAGTAGTAGCCGGCCGAATAGCCGCCGTCGAAGATGTGCTTGAAGTACCCGGTGCGGTATCGCGGGACGATGACCTCGGGGGAGAAGCCCGCTTCGCGCAGGACCCGGTCCTCGAACTCCAGCGGGTCGCCAGGATCCTCCCCGGCGGCCAGGGAGTGCCATTCCAGATCCAGCAGTGCAGCCGCCAGGTATTCGGTGGTCGCGAAGCCCTCGCCCCAGAGTTGTGCGTCCTGGATCTTCTCCAGGGCACCGGCTGGCAGGGGCTCGCCGGTCTCGACGTGGCGGGCATATTCGGAGATGAGATCGGCGTCGAACTGCCACATTTCGTTGACCTGCGAGGGGTACTCGACGAAGTCGCGCGGAACCGAGGTCCCGGCCAGGGAGGGGTAGATCCCGTTGGCGAAGAGCCCATGCAGGGCGTGGCCGAATTCGTGGAACAGGGTGCGGCACTCATCGAGGGTGACCAACGCGGGCTGGCCTTCGGCCGGGGCGGGAATGTTCAGGTTGTTGGTGACCACCGGACGTTCGCCGAAGAAGGAGGCCCCGTCGCGGATGCTGTTCATCCACGCGCCACCGGATTTGGTGGGACGGGCGAAGTAGTCGCCCAAGAACAGTCCCAGCGTGCTGCCATCGCCGTCGGTGACTTCCCAGACCCTGACTTCGGGGTGGTAGACGGGTAGGTCGTGCCGTTCGGTGAAGTGCACCCCGTACAGCCGGGTGGCTGCGGCGAAGACCCCATCGTGGATGACCCGGTCCAATTCGAACCAGGGCTTCAGGGCCGCCGCGTCCACGGCATACTTCTCGCGCTGGACCCGGGCCGAATAGTAGGCCCGGTCCCAGGGGGCGATCTCACGCCCGGCCAGCTCGGCCATGGTGGCGGCCTCGGTTGCGGCGTTGGCCAGGGCTCCGGGGATGAGTCCGGCCAGCCGTTCACGTACCGCCTCCACCGACGGGGCGGTCTGGCCCTCGAGCACGTAGGCCGCGTGATGGTCATAGCCCAACAGGGCGGCACGTTCGGCACGGAGGCTGGCCATGGAAGCCCCCAGGTCCAGGGTCCGGTTCGGCCCTTCCTGGCCGCGTCGGGTGGACGCTTCGAACAGGCGCCGGCGTGAGTCGCCGCGTTCCAACCTGGCCAGGGCCGGCTGCTGGGTCGGCAGGACCAACGTGAGCAGGTAACCACCGTCATGTCCGGCCGAAGTGGCGGCGCGGGAGGCCGAGGCGATTTCGGCGTCGGACAGGCCCTCGAGCGCTTCGGCGGAATCGAAGAGCACCGCGGCGTCGTTCATACCGGCCAACAGCAGCGTGGAGTACTCGGTGGACTGGGAGGAGATCCGTGCGTTGAGGGTCCGTAGACGGGCCTTGCCCTGCTCATCGAGTCCGGCTCCTGCCTGGCGGAAGGCGCGTAGTGTCTCGGCGCTGAGACGGTGCCCTTCCCCCTCCAGGCCACCCGCGGCATCCACGGAAGCCAGCCGGACGAACAGGTCGGCGTCCAGCCGGACGGCGTCCTGGTGTTCGGTCATCAGTGCCTGGATTTCCCCGTGGGCTTCGAGGATGTCGGCGGTTCCATGGGAGGGCTTCACGTTCGAGAACGCCATGACCGCCCGGCGCAGGGTTTCGCCGCTGGCCTCGAAGGCCTCCGTGGTGTTGGCGAACGTGGGGTCCTCCGGGGAGGAGGTGATGGTGGCGATGGCGGCCAGTTGCTCGGCGATGCCGCGTTTCACCGCTTCGACATAATGCTCGGCCGTCAGGATGTCGAACGCGGGCATTTCGAACGGCAGCGGACTTTTGCTGAGCAGGGGATTCGTCATGAAGGCAGTTTTTCACACCTGGGGGCAGGACGCGACGCATAGCATCGTGGCATGACCACAATATCGTTGCCGACCCGCAACCGGGCAGTCGCCCGGCTCGCCCCGCTCATGGCCGGCCTGTTGCTGCTTTCCGGCTGTTCCACCGCCGATACCGGGAGCCCGGCCGACGGGGCAACGACGCTGGGCGGGGCTTCGGCCCAGGCGACGGTGACCAGTGGAACCGGCACCGAGACGGAAGAGGCCGGCAGCACCGAACGGAGCCCGACGCCGTCGCCCACCGAGGAGGTCTCGGTGGTGGTGACCGGTGACGTGCTGCTCCACCCGCCGCTCTGGGAACAAGCCAGGGCTGACGGTTCGGCCTCGAAACCCGATTTCGCCCCGCTGCTCTCCGGTCTAAAGCCCTACCTCTCCGACGCCGATCTGGCCATTTGTTCGTTGGAGACCCCGGTGGGCACGGAGCAGGGGCCCTATCGCGGGTATCCGTCCTTCGTGGTGCCCCCGCAGATCCTTCCTGCCCTGGCCTCCACCGGCTATGACGCCTGCACCACCGCCACGAATCATGCCGTCGACGACGGCACCGCGGGGATCAAGCGCACCCTGGACGCGTTGGACGAGGCCGGGTTGGACCATACCGGGACCTACCGCAGCGCCCAGGAGGCTTCTCAGCCATTGATCCTGGAGACCGGCGGAGTCCGGGTCGGCATCGTGGCAGCGACCTACGGACTCAACGGCTTGAGCGCCGACACCGACTGGAGGGTCGATCTCATCGACACCGACCAGATGATCGCCCGGGCCCAGGCGGCCCGTAAGGCAGGCGCCGACGTTGTACTGGCCGGGTTCCATGCCGGCGAGGAATACTCGACACGCCCGACCGCAGAACAAACCAGGATCGCCCACACGTTGGCTGACAGCGGGAAGTTCGACGCCGTCTATTCGCACCACACGCATTCGGTCCTGCCGATGGAAAAGCGTGACGGGGTGTGGATCGCCTACGGGCTGGGCAACAGCGTTTCCTCCCACGCCACCGATCTGGCGGTGAACCGTGAAGGGGTGAGCGTGAAGTTCAACTTCGTGAGGAAGGGGGATCGCTGGACGACGGCGGCTCCACGCTGGGTCGGACACATCATGGCCCGGGACCCGGTGCGGTGGTGTGCTCTGCCAGCCGAGACCCCGTGCACGACGGCAGCCGGCGACGCCGCCTCCCTGAAACGCACGCGTTCGACGTTGAACGTCCTGGATGCCGATGAGGACGGGGCAAGCCCCTGGCAGCCCGGTGCCTCCAAGTGACGTCGCCGAGGGGGATCGTGTCCTCCGCGGTGGGGCGGGCCCACGGCGGGAACTATGCTGAAGCATCCCATTCCTCCGCCGCATGACGCGGCGTGACTCCCGGTTCTGGCCGGGAAAGGCGGTTGCACATGCTCACTGTCGGTGTTCTGGCCCTGCAGGGGGATGTCCGTGAACACGCGGCTGCGCTGGAAGCCTCCGGCGCCCGCGCGGTCCCGGTCCGCCGTGCCGAGGAACTGGCTGGCCTGGACGGCCTGGTCCTTCCTGGTGGTGAATCGACCACCATCGACAAGCTATCGCGCATGTTCGGCCTATCTGGACCGTTGAGAGAACGCATCGCCGACGGGTTCCCGGTCTTCGGCTCCTGCGCCGGACTGATTCTGTTGGCTGATCGGATCCTGGACCCCGCCACCGACCGCCAGGGTGTGTCGCAGCAGAGTTTCGGCGGCATCGACATGAGCGTGCGGCGGAACGCCTTCGGCCGCCAGGTCGAATCCTTCGAAACCGATCTGACCTTCAAGGGATTGCCGGATCCGCCGCAGGATGCGGGAGATAACACCCATGGACCGGCGGCACCGGTGCATGCGGTGTTCATCCGGGCGCCTTGGGTCGAATCGGTGGGTGCGGGGGTCGAAGTACTGGCCTCGGTCCAGGTGCCAGCGCGCGGATCAGGCACGGATCCGGGAACGGACAGTAGAATCGTTGCAGTACGTTCGGGATCCCTGTTGGCGACGTCCTTTCATCCGGAAGTCACGGGGGAGCGCCGGATCCACGAACTGTTCATCCAGCTGATCAAGGGAGAAGCGTAAGCATGTCAGGCCACTCCAAATGGGCAACGACCAAGCATAAGAAGGCGGCCACCGACGCCAAGCGCGCGAAGTCCTTTGCCAAGCTCATCAAGAACATCGAGGTCGCAGCCCGTGCCGGTGGCGCCGATATGGCGGGCAACCCTGGCTTGGAAGTCGCCGTTGCGAAGGCGAAGAAGACCTCGGTGCCCAATGACAACATCGACCGTGCGGTCAAGCGTGGTGCCGGGCTGACCGGTGAAGTCGTCGACTATGCCGAGATCATCTACGAAGCACGCGGGCCGCAGGGCTCGGCGCTGCTCATCGAATGCCTGACCGATAACAAGAACCGGGCCGCTTCCGAGGTGCGCCTGGCCATCTCGCGCAGCGGCGGGACCGTCGCCGACCCGGGCTCGGTGTCCTATCTGTTCACCCGCAAGGGCGTGGTCTCGGTGCCGAAGAATGATCTGACCGAGGACGACCTGCTGATGGCCGTGCTCGACGCCGGCGCCGAAGAGGTCAAGGAATCGCGCGACAGCTTCGAGGTGCATTGCGAACCGACCGACCTGCACGCCGTGGTCAAGGCGTTGGACGAAGGCGGCATCGACTACGAATCCGATGAAGCCGAATTCGTTCCGTCCATGCAGGTCCAGATCGACGCCGCCGCGGCGCGCAAGTTCCTCAAACTGGCCGATGCCCTGGAAGAACTCGACGACGTTCAGAACGTGTACTCCAATGCCGACCTCACCGATGAGGTCATGGCCGAGCTCGAAGAGGACGACTAGCACCCGATGGCGTTGCGTGTGGTCGGCGTCGACCCGGGGCTGACCCGCTGTGGTCTCGCCGTGGTCGACGTCGAACCCAACCGGCGGGCCTCCCTGGTTGACGTCAAGGTCGTCGGCACGACGCCGGACACCCCCCTGGACCAGCGCCTGCTGGCCATCGCCGAAGGCATCGACGCCTGGTTGGACCAGCATTGTCCCGACGTGCTGGCCGTCGAGCGGGTCTTCAGCCAGCTCAATGTCAGCACGGTCATGGGCACAGCGCAGGCCTCGGGGATCGTCATCGTCGCCGCCGCCCGGCGCGGCATCCCGGTGGCCTTGCATACCCCTACCGAGGTGAAAGCCGCAGTGACCGGAAGTGGGCAGGCCAGCAAGGCCGCCGTGGGCAAGATGGTGGCCAAGATCCTCCGCTTGGATGAGCCGCCCAAACCCGCCGACGCCGCGGACGCCGCAGCGCTGGCCATCACCCACGGGTGGCGCGGGGCGGCGCCCGGCTCGCAGGCCTCCAGCGGCGTCACCGCCGGCTCCAGCGGTTTGACCCCCGCGCAACGGGCCTGGGCTGCTGCCGAAGCGGCGTCGCGCAAACCACGCTGACCGAGTAGATGGGCCCGGATTCGCAGGCCAGCGGGTAGGATATTCGTAGATATGTTCGGGTGCCGTGTAGCGGTCACCGACAACAGGACGACGCCGGAGGAAGGCTTTTCATGATCAGTTCGCTCAACGGAGTGGTGAGCCATGTGGCCCTGAACAGTGCCGTCATCGAGGTCTCCGGGTTCGGCATGCTCGTCCAGGCCACCCCGCAGACTCTTTCCGGACTGCATATCGGCCGGGACGCCGTGGTGCACACCTCGATGGTGGTCCGCGAGGATTCGATGACGCTTTTCGGCTTCGCCGAACCGGGGGAGCGCCAGGTCTTCGAGGTCCTGCTCTCCGTCGCCGGGATCGGACCCCGGCTCGCTCTGGCAGTACTGGCCGTCCACACGCCCGAGGACGTCAGGGTCGCTGCATCCGAGGGGGACACCAAGGCCTTTTCCCGGGTCTCGGGCATCGGCCCCAAGGGCGCCCAGCGGATCGTGTTGGAACTGGCCGGCAAGCTCGCGCCCACGGGGGAGGGCACCAGTACACCGCAGGCCACCGCCATGCCGGCGTGGAAGGACCAGGTGCTTCAGGCCCTGACCGGGCTGGGATGGACCGAAAAAGACGCCGAAAAGGCCGTGGTGGCCACCGCGAAGGCCGAGCCCGAACTCGTGGCCACCGGCCACGTGGGCAACATCCTCAAATCCGTCCTGCGCGATCTGGGCCGCGGCGCGTCCGCCGGCGGGCGATAGGCTAGGAACATGACCGAGAACCAGCAGATCACCGCCTCCTCCTCGGAGCCGGAGGAGCGGGCGCTCGAGTCGGCACTGCGTCCGAAGAACCTGCATGACTTCGTGGGCCAACCCCGGGTCCGCCAACAGCTCTCCCTGGTCCTGGAAGCCTCCCGGATCCGCGAGCGGTCCGCCGACCACGTCCTGCTTTCGGGCCCTCCGGGTCTGGGGAAGACGACGCTGGCGATGATCATCGCCGCCGAAATGAACGCACCGCTGCGCATCAGTTCCGGCCCCGCGATCCAACATGCAGGGGATCTGGCAGCGATTCTCTCCTCGCTGACCGAAGGCGAAGTCCTGTTCCTGGACGAGATCCACCGCATGAGCCGTCCCGCCGAGGAAATGCTCTACATGGCCATGGAGGATTTTCGGGTCGATATCGTCGTGGGCAAGGGGGCCGGCGCCACGGCCATCCCCTTGGAAATCCCGTCCTTCACGCTGGTTGGAGCCACCACGAGGGCAGGGCTGCTGCCCGGCCCGTTGCGCGACCGGTTCGGTTTCACCGGGCATCTGGAGTTCTACGCGACCGAGGAACTCGAATTGGTCCTGCGGCGTTCGGCCATGCTCATGGACATGTCCGTCAATTCCGCGGCCTTCGCCGAGATCGCGCTGCGTTCGCGCGGGACTCCCCGTATTTCCAACCGCCTGCTCCGCCGGGTCCGCGACTGGGCCCTGGTCCACGGGATCGAACAGATCGATTCCCGGGCCGCCTGCGCGGCCCTGGACATGTACGAAGTCGATTCCAAGGGCCTGGACCGGATGGACCGCAACGTGCTTGAGGCCCTGTGCACCAAGGTCGCCGGAGGACCGGTGGGCCTGTCGACCCTGGCCATCGCCGTCGGACAGGAGACCGAGACGGTGGAAACCGTTGCCGAGCCGTACCTGGTCCGTGAGGGCCTGCTCGGGCGCACGCCACGCGGACGGATCGCCATGCCGGCAGCCTGGGAACACCTGGGGTTGGTCATGCCCGCCCAAGCGGCTCGATACGATGCCCCGGGCGGTCAGTTCGGTCGCCAGGACCCCACCGGGAACCCCTCCGGCAGTTGATGTGTACCCCGGGGAATGGGCTCCCGGTCACGGAACGTCCAGACTGGGCCTATACAATAGTGACTTGCCCTCCGTGGGCGTTGTCGAAAGCGCCCCCGGAAGTCCCCGGAACAGAAACAGGTAGTATCTCTTGACCTCCATCGTATTCGCCCAGTCGGGTGGGCCATCGGGCTTCGACCCGATGACCCTGATCCTCATCCTGGCTTTCGCCTTCCTCATCTTCATGATGTTCCGCGGACGCAAGAAGGCGCAGAAGAAGCAGCAGGAGCTCCGCTCGCAGCTGGCAGTAGGGTCCGAGGTCATGACCAACTTCGGACTGTTCGGAACCGTCGTGGGGATCGACACCGACGACAACAAGGTCATTCTGGAAATCTCCCCCGGAACCACCGCCACGGTCCATGCCCAGGCCATCGCCAAGGTCGTCCCCGTCGAAGAGCCCGGCAACGAAGCCGGCGTGCCGATGGATGATGCCGAGGCAACCGACGGGGAAACCCCCGAGGAGACCCTGCGTCGCCTCGACGGCGAAGGCAAGAACCAGAACGACTAGATGCACCGCGGCGTCGGCCTCCCACCGGGGGCTGACGCCGTGTTCTGCCGTACTCCGACGCCCCTGAGAGGCGTCTTGAGCAGGAAGTCCCCTAATGAAGAAGACTGGCCCGATCAAACACGCGCGCCGCGCGCTGTTGTGGCTCGGCGTGATGATCATCGCCCTCTCGGCAGTGTTGATCAGCGGCGTCGCAACCCAGCAATCGACCTTCTCCCCGAAGCTTGCCCTGGACCTGGAGGGCGGCACACAGATGATCCTGTCCCCGAAGGTCCAAGGTGACCAGGACATCAATCAGGAACAGCTGGAACAAGCGGTGAAGATCATCCGCCAGCGTGTCGACGGTTCCGGTGTTTCCGAAGCCGAGATCACCACGCAGTCAGGCCGCAACGTCGTGGTCTCCATGCCGGGTTCCCCGGATGAGAAGACGCGCGAACTGATCCAGGCCTCGGCGAACATGGAGTTCCGCCCGGTCATCTCCGCTGGTACCTGGGAAGCGACGCCCAAGGCGGATCGCACCAAGAAGGCCGACCTGCCCAAGCCGACGGCGAAGCCCAAGAACGGCTCGGATACGAATTGGATCGACGCCAAGCTGTTGAAGAAGTTCGAGGCCTATGACTGCGCGGCCGAAAGCGCGAAGTCCGATATCGAGAACGGCGCTCCCGACGTTCCGATGATTTCCTGCGATCCCAACCAGCAGGCCAAATACATTCTGGGCCCCGTTGCCATCCCCGGCACGGATATCGCCGATGCCACCTCAGGCATGTCAACCTCCGATCAGGGGTTCAACACCGGCAAATGGGTCGTCAACCTCGAGTTCAACTCGGATGGCGCCAAGAAGTTCGGTGAAGTCACCAAGCGTCTGGTGTCCATGCAGGGCCCACAGCACCAATTCGCCGTCGTCCTGGACGGCCAGGTCCTCACCGCCCCGACCGCCAACGCACAGATCGGCAACGGCAAGGCGGAGATCAGCGGAAACTTCACCGAGGAATCCTCCAAGGCGCTGGCCGAGAAGCTGAAGTACGGCGCACTGCCGATCAGCTTCGAGATCCAAAGCGATCAACAGATTTCGGCCACCCTGGGCTCGGACCAGCTGCGCATGGGCATGATCGCCGGCATCATCGGTCTGGCCCTGGTCGCCGTCTACTCCTTCTTCCAATACCGCCTGCTGGGTCTGGTCACCATCGTTTCCCTGCTGGTTGCGGGCGTGTTGACCTATCTGGCCATCGTGTTGCTGGGGTGGGCGCAAAACTATCGGCTCTCCCTGGCCGGCATCGCCGGCATCATCGTCGCCATCGGACTGACGGCGGACTCGTTCATCGTGTACTTCGAACGTGTCCGTGACGAACTCCGGGATGGCAGGAGCCTGCCTTCGGCCGTGGAAACCGGCTGGAAGCGCGCCAAGCAGACGGTCATCGCCTCCAAGGCAGTGAACCTGCTGGCCGCCGTCGTGCTCTACGTCGTGGCCGTCGGCAACGTGAAGGGCTTCGCGTTCACCTTGGGCCTGACAGCGATCGCCGACCTCATCGTCGTGTTCTTGTTCACCCACCCGATGCTGCAGATCCTGGCGCAGACCCGGTTCTTCGGTGAAGGCCACCGCCTCTCGGGTCTGGACCCGTCGCTGTTGGGTGTCGAGCCGCTCTATAAGGGGGCCGGAAAGATCCGCGAATTCCGCCCGACGGTGGATTCAACCAAACGCCATTCCGGCGCCTCCAGGGAAGCCGTCCGACGGCAGACGATCGCAGAACGCAAGCAAGCCGCATCACGGACCGCGGACTCCCAGTCAGTCGTGACGAAGGAAGACGATAATGCCTAATCTCGCAAATTGGGGCAACGAGCTCTATACGGGCAAGCGTTCCTACCCGTTCATCGCCAAGCGCAAGCTGTGGTTTTCCATCGCCGCGGTACTGGTCCTGGCCTCGATCATCCTTCCGATCGCGAAGGGTGGATTCAACCTGGGCATCGAGTTCAGTGGTGGTTCCGAATTCACGATCTCGCAGGTCAAGCACGAGGACGTCAAGGTCGGGGAGGAGGCCATCAAGGCCATCGCCCCCGATCACGCGCCCACGGTCACCAACATCGCCGCCAATACGATGCGTGTCCAGACCGAGCGGTTGACCAATGAGCAGACGCTCAATGCCGGTGAGGCCCTGGCGGAAGCCTATGGAGTCTCCGACTCTGAGGTGACTTCCTCCTTCGTGGGGCCATCCTGGGGCGCCGATGTCTCACAGCAAGCACTGTTGGGTCTGGTCGCGTTCGTCGTGCTCGTAGCCCTGCTGATGGCCGTGTACTTCCGCACCTGGAAGATGTCCCTGGCAGCAATCATCGGTTTGTTCACGGTGGTGATCATCACCGCGGGGATCTATGCGCTGTCGGGTTTCGAAGTCACCCCCAGTGCCATCATCGGGTTCCTGACGATCCTGAGCTATTCGCTTTATGACACCGTGGTGGTCTTCGATAAGATCCGGGAGAATACCGCGCATACGTTCGAACAAACTGACCGGACCTACATCGAGCACATCAACCTGGCCGTGAACCAGACGCTGGTCCGCTCGATCAACACCTCTGTGGTCGCCGTGCTGCCGGTGGGCTCGATTCTGTTCATCGGTTCCTACCTGTTGGGAGCGGGCACGTTGAAGGACCTGTCGCTGGCACTGTTCGTGGGCATCATCGTGGGCACCTTGGCCACCGTCTTCATCCAGGCACCGCTCTACGCGGTCCTGCGCCACGGTGAGGCGGATGTGCGCGAACACAATAAGAAGGTCCTGGCCAAGCGCGGGGCCGACACACACTCCCAGGCGGCCACCGCCGGCTGACCCGTCACACCCGGGGTGCGGAAGTGACCGCAGAGGTCCACGGGTGCTATAACCTTGAGGAACGGAGAGGCCACGGGCGGTTAGCTGCTCGTGGCCTCCCCGTCACCCAGGCCCCGGAAGCGTAGTGCGAACCGGGAACAGCGAGAGGACCTGCCATGGCGGAACCCACAGCCCGGGCAGCGAACGACGCGGCCGAGCAGCCGGACAAGCCCGACAAGCCGGCGTCACCGCCTCCGGCAGCCCGTCGCCGCGGAGGGACCATGTCGCGGCTGGCCCGTTTTGCCGGGCGCAGCACCTCAGGACAACCGCCCATTCTGGAACCCTTGTTGCGCACCGTGAGGGCGAACAGCCCGCGCGAGGATCTTGATCTGATCACCCGGGCCTTCACCGTGGCCGAACGGTGCCACGAAAACCAGAAACGCAAAAGCGGCGATCCATACATCACCCATCCGGTCGCCGTGGCGACCATCCTGGCCGAAATGGGCATGACCGGAAGCACGCTCGCTGCAGCACTGCTGCATGACACGGTCGAAGACACCGACTATTCGCTCGAGGATCTGGCGCGCGAATTCGGTGACGAGGTCGCGATGCTCGTCGATGGGGTGACCAAGCTGGACAAGGTCCAGTTCGGGGATGCCGCCCAGGCCGAAACCGTCCGCAAAATGGTCATTGCCATGGCCCGGGACATCCGGGTTCTGCTGATCAAACTCGCGGACCGCCTGCACAACGCCAGGACCTGGCGTTACGTCTCACCCGAGTCCAGCGCCAAGAAGGCCCGCGAAACCCTGGAGATCTTCGCACCCCTGGCCCACCGGCTGGGCATGAACACGATCAAATGGGAACTCGAGGACCTCTCCTTCGCAGCCCTGCATCCCAAGGTCTACGAGGAAATCGTCCGCATGGTGGGGGACCGGACCCCCGAACGCGAAAAGTACCTTTCCACGGTCCGGACCCTCATCGGCGAAGACCTGCATCAGGCCCGCATCCGGGCCACCATCACCGGCCGGCCCAAGCACTATTATTCGATCTATCAGAAGATGGTGGTGCGCGGGAAGGAATTCGACGACATCCACGATCTGATGGGTGTGCGCGTTCTCGTGGACAGCGTCCGTGAATGCTATGCGACCCTGGGCACCCTGCATGCCCGCTGGAACCCCCTACCCGGGCGTTTCAAGGACTACATCGCGATGCCGAAGTACAACATGTACCAGTCGCTGCACACCACCGTCGTCGGCCCCGACGGGAAACCTGTAGAGATCCAGATCCGGACCCACGACATGCACCGTCGAGCCGAATACGGCATCGCCGCACACTGGAAGTACAAGTCAGGTGCGGCCAAGACCAAGGCCGTCGGTCAGGACGGGCAGGACCTGAACTGGCTGCGCAGCGTCATGGACTGGCAGCAGGAAACCCGCGACCCCAGCGAGTTCCTGGATTCGCTGCGCTTCGAGATCAACGCGGCCGAGGTCTTCGTCTTCACCCCCAAGGGCGAGGTGATGGCCCTGCCTGCCGGCTCGACCCCCGTGGACTTCGCCTATGCGGTCCATACCGAGGTCGGCCACCGCACCATCGGTGCCCGGGTCAACGGCAAACTGGTCCCGCTGAACAGCGAACTCCACCACGGGGACTGGGTGGAGGTCTTCACCTCCAAGGCCGAAGGCGCAGGACCCAGCCAGGACTGGCAGGGCTTCGTCAAGAGCCCGCGGGCCAGGAACAAGATCCGCCAGTGGTTCACCAAGGAACGCCGCGAAGAGGCGATCGACAAGGGCAAGGACCAGCTCACGAAGGCCCTGCGCAAGAACAACCTGCCGCTGCAGAAGCTCATGACGCACGATACGCTCACCGCCGTCGCCCAGCAGCTGCGCCACTCGGATATCGCCGCCATGTACGCAGCGGTCGGTGACGGGCACACCTCGGCCCAGAACGTCATCGAACACCTCCAGGCGTTGGTGGGTCCAACCCACCCGCATGAAGCCGACTTCGACGAGACCCCCTCGTTCACCCCCGGCACCTCACGCCAGACCCATGATGCCGGTGTGGTCGTCGCCGGGGCGGGGGATGTCATGGCCAAGCTGGCCCGCTGTTGCACCCCCGTGCCACCGGATGCCATCCGCGGTTTCGTCACCCGGGGTTCCGGGATCTCGGTACACCGGGCCGACTGTGCGAACCTGCTGGCCCTGGGCGATCAAGCAGAACGGCTGGTCGATGTGCATTGGGCGCCCACGCAGTCCAGCGTGTTCCTGGTGGAGATCCAGGCGGAGGCGTTGGACCGCAAATCGCTGCTTTCCGACGTCACCAAGGTGCTCTCGGACAACCAGGTCAACATCCTCTCGGCCAGTGTGGTCACCGGTAAGGACCGGGTCGCGACCTCCCGGTTCTCCTTCGAGATGGGTGATCCAAAATACCTGAACCACGTCCTGAACGCGGTCCGGCGGATCGACGGCGTCTACGACGTGTACCGGACCTCCGAAGGCCGACGCCGCAAATAGGGGCATCCGCCAGGACCCGGAACCTCATCGGGGCACGGCCGTCAGGGACGGCAAACCATGCACCAGGTCCCAGGCCGCCCGTTTGCCCGGCCGGCGGCCCGTGGCCTCGATGGCGGCCAACAGCTCATCCCGCCCGCAGGCACCGCTACGTGGGGCGATGAGGCGGCTGAGGACCCTGCGGGCCACGGCCGGCTCGCTGTGGAAGGCGATATCCAGCCCCGTGCGGACCGGCGTCGTCAACGGCATCCGAAACCGATCTTCAACCTCTGTCGGATCGAGCACGCACTCATGGAGCGACAGCCGCACATGTCCGCGTTGCAGAGGGATGCGGTGGAACCTGGAGACCAATAGTTCAAGGATCTCCGGAGACCCGTGGAACCCATGGACCCAGGCGGCCGTCAGCCGCCCGATGACGGCGACATCCAGCAGCCGCGGACCGGCCAGGGTGGCCACCGCCGCAGCGCGCAACGCCGGAGTGTCCTCGACGACCGAACACACGAACGTCCCGGGCAGCACCTGGCGCACGACGCCCTCTGCCGAGAGCACCATCAACTCGGGGGCGGCAAAGGGCCGGCCGGGTTGCAGGAGCAGGGGGCCATCGGTTGCTGCTGTCGGATCCATCATGAGCCAACTGTGGCAAACGGGAGGAGACAACAAAAGGGCCGGCCACCAGCCTGTGGATACTGGTGACCGGCCCTTCAGAACCCTGCACAACCGCCCTGGGGACCGCTACGGGTCACGAGGCACCTGCCGACACGGATATGCTTATTCGAAGTCCTGAGCGGACTCCTGCAGCGTTTCGAACCAGGCTCGACGGGCCGACAGGGCTTCCTCCGCCTTGTTGATCCGCCGTTCGTCCCCTGAGGCCTTTGCGGTTTCCAGTTCGGACTCCAGCTCGGCGATGGTGTCCTCGAGCTGCGTGAGCATGCTGTTGGAGCGGGCCTTGGTCTCCGGGTTGGAACGGCGCCACTTCTCGTCCTCGGCACCACGCAGGGCATCCTCGACGGTGCGCATCCCGCCTTCCATGCGCTGCATGGCCGAACGAGGCACCTTGCCGGCTGCTTCCCAGCGGTCACGGATCGGTTCGAACGCCTTCTTCGCAGCTGCCAGATCCTTGATCGGGAGCAGTGCGCGGGCCTCGGCGAGGATCTTCTCCTTGACGGAGAGGTTCTCCTCGAATTCCTGATCCAGTTCCTCATTGGCCCGCGAACGGGCATCGAAGAAGACGTCCTGCGCGGCGCGGAAGCGTGCCCACAGGGCATCGTCGTCCTTGCGGGAGGCCCGCTTGGAGGCCTTCCACTCGTCCATCAGTCGGCGGTATTCCCCGGCCGTCTGTCCCCAGTCGGTCGAACCGGACATGGCTTCGGCACGGGAGATCAGGTCCTCCTTGACGCGTTTGGCCTCGGAGTTATCGGCATCCAGACGCGAGAAGAAGGCACGACGGTGGCGGTCGAACGTGGTCCGTGCCCCGCGGAACCGCTTCCACAGGCCGTCTTCGGTGGAACGGCCCAGACGCGGACCGTTCTTCTGGGCGGACTTCCACAGCTCGAAGAGCTCGTTCATCCGGTTGCTGCCTTGTTTCCACTGGACCGTGGCGGGATCCTGCGCGGCGAGCTCCTCGGCTTCGACGACGATCGCCTCCCGGGCGGCCAGCTCGCGGGCCCGGTTTTCCTCCTGGGTCTTGCGTTCGGCCTTCTGCCGTTCGGCGACTTCCTGGCGGACGGCGTCCAGCCGGGCCTGGAGGGCCACCAGGTCCCCGACCATGATCCGTTCGGTGACCAGCTGCTGCAGGTGATCGAGGGTCTTGTTCATATCCGTCGAGGGGGCGTGGGCGGCCACACGCTGTTCGAGCAGCAACAGCTGGCTGACGACGTCGTCGTGCTTGCGCACGAAATAGGCGAGCGCTTCGGCAGGCGTGGCGTCCGGGTACTGGCCGACGGGGAATTCCTCGGCGTCGACGATGACGAACACGTGGCCGTCATCGGTGACGCGGCTGAACTTCGCGGCTTCGTCCAGATCGCTGCTGTAGGCCGGGGGAGCGGGGACCACCGGGGTGGCCTTGCTGGACTTCGGTCCTGCCGGCGGGCGGGGCATGGCAGCCGGGGTGGGGACCGGGCGCGGCGTGGCCGAGGGCTTGGGTGCCGCCGGGGGCTTGGGCGCGGCAGCGGGCTTCGGGGAAGCCTCGCCGGCCGGGGAGTCCTGTTCCTTCGGCTGTTCGTCCAGCTCGGTGGCCGGCTCGGTGGCGGGGGCTTCCTTGGCTTCGGGCTCGGGCTCGGGCGCGGCTTCGGCGTCGGGCGCGGCCTCGGCTGCAGGAGCCTGCGTTGGTGCTGTTTCGGGCTCGGCGGCCAGGGTGTCCTGCGCCGTGGTCTGGGGCTCGGAGGGCTGCTGCTCGGAGGTGCCTGCGGGCGCGCCGCTGGTGGACTCGTCGGGCTGGCCTGCGTTGTCGTCGGATTGCGTGGAGCTGTTCACCGCTAAAACTCTTTCGTTCGGAGTCGTTCCGGAAGTTCCCCGGAACCCTTTGTTTCCCCCGTTACTGTACCGAGTCAGTGCTCCAACAAGGTAGTTTGCCGCGGGCCGGGTCGCGATGGCGGTATCGAACGTCATAGAATCGTGCGGTGATCACCCGGTCCCCGGCACGCCGCTGCCGGGCCATCCGGTCGGCAGGAACCCACCATCCCCGAGAAGGAGTCTTCACCCCTATGGCACGCAAGGCCTCATTGTCAGGTTTCCCCGAGTGGCTACCCAACGAACGCCTGGTGGAGCTCCATGTCCTGGACAGCCTGCGGCGCAGCTTCGAACTGCACGGGTTCAGCAACATCGAAACCCGGGCCGTGGAAACCGTGGGTCAGCTGCTGCGCAAGGGGGAAATCGACAAGGAGGTCTACGGACTATCCCGACTGCAGAACGACGACGGCGAGGCTGCCGGTGCCGACCCCAACGCCCTGGCGCTGCACTTCGACCTGACCGTTCCCTTCGCCCGCTACGTGGTGGAGAACGCCGGACACCTGGCCTTCCCCTTCCGTCGCTACCAGATCCAGAAGGTCTGGCGCGGAGAACGACCGCAGGACGGCCGATTCCGTGAATTCACCCAGGCGGATATCGACGTCGTCGGCGATGGGGCACTGCCCTTCCGCTACGACGTGGAACTGGCCCTGGTCATTGCCGACGCGCTCAGCGCCCTGCCGATCGGCGACTTCACCGTGCGGGTGAACAACCGCAAACTGGCCGAGGGCTTCTACCTGGGACTCGGCATCGAAGACACGGCGGGCGTACTGCGCAGCATCGACAAGCTCGAAAAGATCGGCCCCGAGAAGGTCGCCGAAGCCCTGGTCAACGAAATCGGCACCACCGCCGAACAAGCCCGTGCGGCCTTGGCCCTGGCCTCGATCCGCACCACCGACACCTCCTTCGTCGAACAGGTCAGGGCGCTCGGCGTCGAACACGAGCTGTTGGAACAGGGCCTGAGCGAACTGGCCGAAGTCATCGACGTGGCCACGAAACGGGCCCCGGGCCAGGTCGTGGCCGACCTGTCGATCGCCCGCGGCCTGGACTACTACACCGGCACCGTCTATGAAACCGTGCTGGTGGGCCACGAAAAACTCGGGTCCATCTGTTCGGGTGGCCGCTATGAATCCCTGGCTTCGAAGGGCAACCGCGTCTTTCCCGGCGTCGGCCTATCCATCGGCGTCAGTCGGTTGGTCTCCCGGATGTTGTCCGACGGCGGCCTGAAGGCCACCCGTGACGTCCCCAGTGCCGTGCTGGTCGCCCTGAACGACGACGACTCCTGGTACTCCGCCCAGGACGTCGCCGCCGCGCTGCGCGAACGCGGCATCGCCGTGGAGGTCGCTGCCCGGGCAGAGAAGTTCGGCAAGCAGATCCGCTATGCCGACCGCCGCGGGATCCCCTACGTCTGGTTCACCTCAGCTGCGGGCGCCCACGAGGTCAAGGACATCCGTTCCGGCGACCAGGTGGTGGCCGACCCGCAGACCTGGACACCTCCTGCAGAAGACCTGCAACCGGGAATCACCACCTCCTGACCGGTACGGACGCCTCGGCAACCACCCGGGTTGTCGGTGGGCCCGTGACTGCCGGTAAACTCGACCAGAACCCACAATTGAACCAACGCGTGCCGGGCCCGGGGATCCCCGGGAGCACGCGAGGAACCCCTCGAAAGGACTTCAGTGCTGCGCACTCACGACTTGGGCACGCTCAGGGCCGAACACATCGGACAATCCGTCACCCTGGCCGGTTGGGTAGCCCGCCGCCGGGACCATGGAGGGGTCGCCTTCCTGGATCTGCGCGATGCCTCGGGTGTGGCCCAGATCGTCGTCCGCGACGAAGCCGACTTCCACTCCCTGCGCAACGAATTCGTCCTGCAGATCGTCGGCACGGTCGAACGCCGTCCCGACGGCAACGGGAATCCTGCCCTGGCCAGCGGCGAGATCGAGGTGTTGGCGGACACCGTCGTCGTGCTCAACACCTCGGCTCCGCTGCCGTTCCAGATCGACGAGCACGTCGAGGTCGGCGAGGAGGCGCGTCTGCGCCACCGCTACCTGGACCTGCGCCGTCCGGGCCCCAACGCGAACATCCGCCTGCGCTCCGAGGTCAACCGGGTGGCCCGCGAGCTGCTGCACCACCAGGGTTACGTCGAGATCGAGACCCCTACCCTGACGCGTTCGACCCCCGAAGGCGCCCGCGACTTCCTGGTGCCGGCCCGCCTGGCCCCCGGGTCCTGGTACGCCCTGCCGCAGTCGCCCCAGTTGTTCAAGCAGCTGCTGCAGGTCGGCGGATTCGAGAAGTACTATCAGATCGCCCGTTGCTACCGCGACGAGGATTTCCGTGCGGACCGCCAGCCGGAATTCACCCAGCTGGACATCGAGGCCTCCTTCGTCGAGCAGGATGACATCATCGCCCTGGGCGAAGAGATCATCAGTGCCGTCTGGGATCTGATCGAGGTGAAGGTACCGACCCCCATCGCGCGGATGACCTATGCCGACGCCATGCAGAAGTACGGTTCGGATAAGCCGGACCTGCGCTTCGGCCTGGAACTGACAGAGCTGAAGGATTTCTTCAAGGACACCACCTTCCGCGTCTTCCAGGCACCCTACGTCGGTTCCGTGGTCATGCCCGGTGGGGCCTCGCAGCCGCGCCGCACCTTGGATGCCTGGCAGGAATGGGCCAAGCAGCGCGGAGCCAAGGGCCTGGCCTACGTCCTGGTCCAGGAGGACGGTTCACTCACCGGCCCCGTGGCCAAGAACCTCACCGACTTCGAGCGAGAGAACCTCGCCACCACGGTCGGCGCCAACCCCGGGGACTGCATCTTCTTCGCCGCGGGCTCGGCGTCCGAATCCCGCGCACTATTGGGCGCTGCCCGTGTGGAGATCGGCCACCGCACCGGTTTGATCAAGGAGGGGGACTGGGCTTTCGTCTGGATCGTCGACGCCCCCATGTTCGAATCCGCGGCTGCAGCCGTGGCCTCCGGCGATGTCGCCGTCGGGGCCGGCCAGTGGACAGCAGTCCACCACGCGTTCACCTCCCCGAAGCCGGAGTTCCTGGACACCTTCGACGAGGACCCGGAGAACGCCCTGTCCTACGCCTACGACATCGTCTGCAACGGCAATGAGCTCGGCGGCGGTTCCATCCGTATCCACCAGCGCGACGTCCAGGAACGCGTCTTCAAGCTGATGGGTCTGGATGAGGAATCCGCCCAGTCGAAGTTCGGCTTCCTGCTCGACGGATTCAAGTACGGTGCCCCGCCGCATGGCGGCATCGCCTTCGGTTGGGACCGCGTCGTGCAGCTGCTCACCGGTACCGACTCGATCCGGGACGTCATCGCCTTCCCGAAGACCGGCGGCGGCTTCGACCCGCTAACCCAGGCTCCTGCGGAGATTACTGCCCAGCAGCGCAAGGAGGCCGGCGTCGACGCGAAGCCCGAGGCGAAGAAGGCCGAAAAGACGGAACAGAAGGACGAGGCGTCCACCGACGCCAAGTAGCCCGAAGCTGCCGGTCCGGAAGGAGCCCCGTGAAGAACACTGCTGAACAGCGCATCGCCGCCGTCTTGGACGGGGACCGCCTGGCGACCACCGGTCGCGGTCTCGTCCGGTTGATGATTGTCAGCGTGGGCATCATGATCGTCTTCCTCGGACTGCGTGTGTGCTTCGTCGACGGATGGACCGAGCCGTCCTTCAGCGGACCGGTCGTCCTGCTCTTCCCGGTGGTCGCCGTGTCATTGGGGTTGGGGTATGCGGCCTGGACCCTCCGCCCGTGGGGCCGTCTGGCGGCATCTGCGGTGTTGTGGGTCCTGGCCGTGCTTCTGATGGGTGGCGGGATCGCGCTGGTCAGTCAGATGCCCGAGGATGTGTTTCCCGGCCCGCCGAACTGGATGCTGCCCGTCGCCGGGGCCCTGCTTCTGGGGCTGGGGATCATCCTCGGAGACGGGTCCGGACGCCGACTGCTCGACGACCGGGGCTGGGAATCGGACTATTGGTTCAGCCGGGTCGAGTCCCTGCTGCGGGGACGCTATTCCTTCTCCGCGGCCGAGGCCCGGGCCGCGCTGGCCAAGGAGCGTGCCGTCTGGTCCGCGTCGGCATCGTCGGAAAACCCGGCCGCCTCCTACGGCAACCATGAGATCCATGCCGCACGTTTGGCGATGGGGCATCAATCCTCCATCCGACGTTCCATCCGGAGGAACCGGTTCGCGTGGGTGGCCGCCGCCGTGGCCTGGGGCGTGCTGGTCGGTATCCCGGCCGTTGTCTCCGGCGCAGGACTCTCCCTGTTTGCGATCGGTGCGGCGGTGGTGTGGATCCTGCTGTTGGGCGTCGCGGTCGCCAGATGCCGACCAAGCCAACTGGCTAACGCCACCGCTGCCCGCGAACGCCAGCGCTCATTGCTGATGGGAAAAATCGACTCGGCCTCCGTGACGGACGCCGCGGCTTAGTAGCCCCAGCTCACCGTGTAGCTCAGACGTGGTGCTCGTAGGTCGAGACGAAGAAGCTAATGAGTCAGGGATCGCCCCGTCTGCAGGGCGGCATTACGCCATAGCGACCCCCACGGTTCTGAGCCTGGACGGCATCACGGAACAGTAATCGTGCCACTATGACCCCGGCGGGACCACCTGCACCACCACTCCCATCGACGCGTGAGGTGGTCAACCCGATGTGCTCGCCCGCGTCGATGCGTGGATACTGTCGAGCCAGTCGCGCAAAAGCGCGGCGAGCAGTTCGGGTCGCTCATGCATCAGTGCGTGACCGGCTCCTTCGACCACTGCCAAGGAGGCACCCGGATATGTGCCAAGCAGTTCCAGCGCCTCGGCGTATCCGACGACCGCATCATCCCGGCCAGCAACGATCAGGGACGGCGCCGGGAAAGTAACCGAGCCGACGTCGACGGCCCACCCAGAGAAGATGCGCCCCAACGCCGCTTCGTCAATGAGTAGCCCACTTGGTGCGACGTGATCCCGGTAGCGCCTGGCAGTCGCGGTTGTGCGGACCACGAAGTACTCGTCGAATTCCCGGCGTTGCCCCGACTCGAGTTCGTCGTAGGCCTCCGGTTCCTGGTGAACCACGTCATGGTGCGGCACCTGCCCGGAGTTCTCGGCGACGGGGCACAACAACGCCAGCCCGCAGATTAGATCAGGTCGTCGCGCGGCCACACCACGTGCCAGGTAGGCGCCGTAGGAGTGTCCCAGCAACATCACCGGTCCCACCGCGAGACCTTCAATGAAGTCAACGAGAACTTCCACGACGTCGTCGTTGCACCGCAGGTGGCCGGCGGTCGAGTGACCCATCCCCGGCAGATCAGGTTAGATCCGTTGGTACCCCGAGGCGGGGAGGACGGCCTCGATCGCAGTCTCGATTTCGCGGTGATCAACACCTACGCCATGCAGCCCGACCAACGGAATGCCGGTGCCATGTTGCACATAGTGGATGCGGATATCGGTGATGAGTAGCTCCATGATGGCTCCACGTTCCCTGCTCTTCATTTCCGGTCTTCACCCGTACGTTGGGTCCTGCGGCCAGCCCTCGGGGCTGTCTTCCCAGTCCTGCTGTCGGCCATAAACAGTGCGGTCCATGATCTGCGCCACCGGTGAGGTCGCCTCGGTGCCGCGCGCGGTTGTCGCGTAGGTCAGGTAAGGCGTGCCGTCCTTGAGGAGGTAGTAGGAGTAGCCGGGCAGCTGTCCCTCCACGCCTTGTGCGTTTTTCTGTGTCCACCCCCAATCGTGGTGGTATGACGTGTCGGCCGAGGAGACCCACAAGTGGTCCCAGTGTTGTCTAGCACGCCAGTCCTCAAGCTTCTGAACCGGCGCTTGGGAGATCATCGCAAACGCTATGCCCGCGTCACTCAGCCGCTCCATGTTGGCCGGCAGGTTGTCTACCGCCCAGGTGCAACTCGGGCAACCGTCGTCCCAGCCGGGGTCGAACATCACGTTCTGCACCAGGAGCAGATACTTATCCCCGAACAATTCGGTCAGTTTCACGGGCCCCTTCGGGCCCTCGAAGATATAGTTATCCACCTCGACCCTGGGAAGGCGACGCCGCCTGGCAGAGACTCGATCGTTGTGCCGGGTGACCTCCTTCTCCAACGCGACTTGCTCGGCGAGTGAGGTGTTGAATATGGCCCGGTCGACGATCGCGGGCGCGACTCCTGGCTGGTCTTGATTGGCCATGATGCCTGCTCCTCTTCGTTGTCTGACTGTTAGCATCAGAGATGTTGACACCGTATACATGAGCGTTTCGGAGGACAAGGCTTGGACGGAAATTCACGGCCCTATCACCACGGCGACTTGCGCGCCGCGTTGATCGAATCCGGTCTGGTCCTCGCGCGCACCGGGGGCATTGCGTCAGTGGGGGTTCGGGAGGTCACCCGCAGGGTGGGCGTCACGCCGAACGCCGCCTATCGCCACTTCAGCGACCAACGGGCGCTTGTCTTAGCCGTAGCCCATCGAGCCAGGGACCAGTTTGCGGCCGCCATACTCGAAAAGGCGCGGGTCATGGTGAGCGATGACACTCCTGCGGAACAGGCATTGGCGAGCCTGCGCGGGGTGGGGTTGGGCTACATAGATTTCGCCGTCTCGGAACCAGGTTGGTTCGAGCTGGCTTATTCGACTCAGGACGAAGTCGCCAATAATGAGCCATCCGTGACCGTCGAGGGTAGAACCCCACAGCCCTTCCAACTCCTACTCGACGCTCTTGATGCCATGCTCGACGCTGGGGTGCTCAACACCGAACAACGCAGGAGCGCCGAATGGTCCTGCTGGTCAGCTGTCCACGGCTTCGCGGATCTGGCTACACGTGGCCCGCTCCGAGCACAGCACCGCAGCGTAGTCGACGGCCTTGCTGTCCGCGTTGTCGATAACATAATCCAGGGCATCAGGGCATGAGCAAACTGAGGGTAGTTGCGTGATGAGTTCGTTTCCGGATGGCACATGCTAGCTCTGAATCGTTGTTCCCGATCAAGGTGGCCTTGCGAGTCGCGACGCTATTTGATGGCTGCCCGTAGACAGGCCGTGCCGGGCGATGCAGTCGGATTTTCAGATGACCAGCGCATGGTAGCGGATCCATAACGCGACCCGCCCACTTGGCAGGCTGCTCAGGCACCACCTCACAGTCAGGCTCAGTGACCTTGGCGAAGTTGCCTACCCGTCTCGTTAGTCCATGATCCCGCCCTGCACGTCGCCATCTATCTGTCGCCATGGAGCAAGAATTCGAGGTCCGTGGTCTATTGCGGATGAAATCCTTCGTCAATTCCTCGTGCCCGCGGGGCAATCCGGCTCCTTCGGGAAGCTGTTGCAGCTCGCACCTGTCCGCCGAGGCCGAACTGCCGGATTCGCCCTCCCGCAAATAGCGGCATGCCGGGGGTTTGGCCCAGCGGTTCGGTCTCGTGATTAAGTCGGTGACACTGGGTCGTCGCGGTCGATCCCTCCCAGCAGTTTTCACCGAGGCACGTCGCCCCGGCGGGTTGCTGGAGTGTTGTTGCGCCAAAATGCCTTGAGGATCAGCCGGGTAGGTCGGCTGTATCGACGATGAGGGTGAACGGCCCGGAGTTGACCAGGGAAACATCCATCTGCTCCCCGAAGACCCCGTGTTCGACCCGGGCTCCGAGGGCACGAAGACTGGCCATGAAATCCTCATAGAGGGGTTCGCTCAACGCCCGTGGCGCCGCGGCCGACCAGCCAGGCCTCCGGCCCTTGCGCACTTCCCCGTACAGGGTGAACTGGCTGACGACGAGCAACGGCGCATCGGTGTCCAAGCAGGATTTTTCCTCCTCGAGCATGCGTAGGCGCCAGATCTTCGCGGCCAGCTTCGCCGCCTCGGCTTCGGTGTCGGCGTGCGTGACACCCAACAACACCAGCAATCCGGGTTCGTTGATCGCTCCGACCACCGTCCCCTCGACCTCCACCGAAGCCCGACTGACCCGCTGGACTACTGCCTTCACACCCATGCCCTTCGCTCGCACGACATCACCCATCAACCGTAGCCGTCCATGAAGCACTGCCGTGCGGGGACTAGGCTGGATGGGTGAACGATTTGTTGAGTCCGCTGGATGACGACTCCGAGGACGAGCCCCCCCGCGGCTCCTCGCGTCCCCGTCCGCCACTGGCCGTGCGCATGCGTCCGCAATCGGTGGCCGAACTCGTCGGGCAACAGCATCTGCTCAAACCCGGGTCCCCTTTGCGCCAACTGGCCGGGGTCGATGGTCCTGGCCCTTCGGGTCCGGCCAGTGTGATCCTGTGGGGTCCGCCGGGTACCGGCAAGACGACCATCGCGCATGTCATCGCCAGGGCTCCGGAGCGTCGCTTCGTCGAACTCAGCGCGATCACCGCAGGGGTCAAGGACGTCCGCCGGGTCATGGACCAGGCGTTGACGGACCGGGACCTGAACCGGATCACCACGGTGCTCTTCCTGGATGAGATCCACCGTTTCACCAAGGCCCAACAGGACGCCCTGCTGCCCGGAGTGGAAAACCGGTGGGTGGTGCTCATCGCCGCAACCACCGAGAACCCGTCGTTCTCGGTGATTTCGCCGCTGCTTTCGCGTTCCCTGCTGTTGACTTTGCACCCCCTGGAGGAGGACGACATCCGCGGGCTTGTCGTCCGTGCCGTCGAGGATCCCCGCGGACTCGACGGGACCGTGTCCTTGGAACCCGAGGCTCTGGATCATCTCGTCCGGCTCAGCGGGGGAGACGCCCGACGTGCCTTGACGGCGCTTGAAGCCGCAGCCGGGGTCGCCTGGGGTGAAGCCAGCGGTGACACCGGGTCTTCGGTGCCCGACGGCGATGCCACCGCTGAGTGGGAAGAGGTCTCTGCTGCTCCGATCCCGGTCAGCGCCTCCCATGCGGAGCGGGCCATGGACGCCGCCGTCCAGCGGTACGACCGGGCCGGGGACCAGCATTACGACGTGATCAGTGCGTTCATCAAATCCATTCGCGGTTCCGACGTCGATGCCTCGCTGCATTACCTGGCGAAGATGATCGAGGCGGGGGAGGACCCCCGGTTTATTGCCCGCAGGATCATGATCAGCGCCTCCGAAGACATCGGCATGGCCGATCCGACGGCTCTGCAGAGCGCGGTGGCGGCCGCACAGGCGGTACAGCTCATCGGCATGCCCGAGGGACGGATCATCCTGGGGCAGGCGGTGGTCCATCTGGCGACCGCCCCGAAATCAAACGCCTCCTACCTGGCGATCAACGCGGCCATTGCCGACGTGCGTGGCGGTCGTGGTGAGGGGATCCCCACCCATCTGCGTGACGCCCACTATCCCGGAGCCGGACAGCTGGGCCACGGCAAGGGCTACCTCTACTCCCACGATGCCCCGCACTCGATCGCCGAACAGCAATATGCCCCCGATGACCTGGTCGGCCGCGATTATTATTCACCGACGGCCAACGGCGCTGAACGTGGCATCGGGGAGCGTTTGCAACGCATCCGGCGGATCCTCCGCGGGCGCTGACACCCCTCCGACGGAAGCCTCGGAACAATAAGCCTTCTCCTACCAGCGGGTAGGTGCCACACTGGGCCCAAGGCCGCTTGGCCGGCAGGGGGGACGGGCGGAATCGAGCTTGCGTCGATAGGAGGATTCCTTGGCTACCTACGAATACGCTACGGACGAGGCGACGGTTCTCGCCCCCCGGGTCGTGCCGATTTCCAAGGGCCGGATCGTCGTCAACTGGATCACCTCCACGGACCACAAGATCATCGGCTACATGTACTTGATCGCCTCGTTCATCTTCTTCTGCATCGGCGGCATCATGGCGCTGCTCATGCGGTCCGAGCTGTGGGAACCGGGCATGCAGATCCTGCAGACCAAGGAACAGTACAACCAGCTGTTCACCATGCACGGCACCATCATGCTGCTCATGTTCGCCACCCCGTTGTTCGCCGGTTTCACCAACGTGATCATGCCCTTGCAGCTCGGGGCACCCGACGTGGCCTTCCCGCGGCTGAACGCGTTGGCCTTCTGGTTCTATCTTTTCGGCTCGACCATCGCGATGGCCGGTTACATCACGCCCCAGGGCGCCGCAGCCTTTGGTTGGTTCGCCTATGCGCCGCTGTCGAACACCACATTCAGTCCGGGGATCGGTGGTGACCTCTGGGTCTTCGGTCTGGCCCTGTCGGGCTTCGGTACCATCCTGGGTGCGGTCAACTTCATCACCACCGTGATTTGTCTGCGCGCACCGGGGATGACCATGTGGCGGATGCCGATCTTCACCTGGAACGCCCTGATCACCTCGATCATGATCCTGATGGCTTTCCCGCCGCTGGCCGCCGCCCTGTTCGCACTCGGTGCCGACCGCCGCTTCGGCGCACATATCTACGACCCCGAGGCCGGTGGTCCAGTCTTGTGGCAACACCTCTTCTGGTTCTTCGGCCACCCCGAGGTCTACATCATTGCGCTGCCGTTCTTCGGCATCGTCTCGGAGATCTTCCCGGTCTTCAGCCGCAAGCCGGTCTTCGGCTATAAAGGCCTGATCTTCGCGACCATTGCGATCGCTTCGCTCTCGATCTCCGTGTGGGCCCACCATATGTACGCCACCGGCTCGGTCGCCCTGCCGTTCTTCGGGTTCATGACGATGCTCATCGCGGTACCCACCGGGGTGAAGTTCTTCAACTGGATCGGCACGATGTGGCGAGGGTCCATCACCTTCGAGACACCCATGCTCTGGAGCATCGGGTTCCTGGTGACCTTCCTCTTCGGCGGGCTGACCGGCATCATCCTCTCGGCTCCGACCCTGGACATCCACGTCTCGGACACCTACTTCGTGGTGGCACACTTCCACTACGTGGTCTTCGGCACCGTCGTGTTCGCCATGTTCGCCGGCTTCTACTTCTGGTGGCCGAAATGGACCGGTCGGATGCTCAACGAACGCCTGGGCAAGATCCACTTCTGGATGCTGTTCTTCGGTTTCCACGGCACCTTCCTGATCCAGCACTGGCTCGGTGTGATGGGTATGCCGCGTCGTTACGCTGACTACCTGCCCGAAGACGGGTTCACGACGATGAACCAGTTCTCGACAGTGTTCGCGTTCCTCCTGGGCTTGTCGATGATTCCGTTCTTCTGGAACGTGTGGATCACCGCCCGTTCGGCCAAGCGGGTCGAGGTCGATGATCCGTGGGGCTTCGGTGCTTCGTTGGAGTGGGCGACCTCCTGCCCGCCGCCGCGGCATAATTTCCACTCGATCCCGCGGATCCGCTCCGAGCGTCCCGCCCTGGACTTGCACCACCCGGAGCTCTCCGCCCGGGTGACCCCTGCGGGACCGGTCTCCGCCGTAT
>JBBSRM010000006.1:0-32738 GCA_038243055.1 Actinomycetales bacterium | reverse complement strand
TTCAGCGAACGATCCCGCCTGCACACCTCCTTCGAGGACCAGGTGCGGGCCGGGGCCATCGCCCACAACGTGTGCAGCATGCACCTGGCCGTTCCCGCGCTGCCCTTCGGCGGGGTGGGGGCGTCGGGGACGGGGAATTACCACGGAAAATTCGGGTTCGACACCTTCAGCCAGCAGCGTCCGGTGCTGTCCAAGACAGCGATGCTCGACACGTTGCGGGCCGTCTACCCGCCCTTCGGCTGGGCCAAACGGCGGATCATGCGCAAGATCGGCTGACCTCGGAGGGGCAAAGACACCTGACACACGAAGACCCGGTCCACACACAAGTGCGGACCGGGTCTTTCGTTACGGTCGGTGCCGCGGCACCTGCCGATGGATCGTGACTACTTCTCGGTCAGCGAATCCACGTAGTCCTGGTTCTCGGAGATCCACTTGTCGACGATCGGCCCGAAGTCATCCGTGTCGGTGTCGTTGAACATCGCGTTTTCCAAGGAGAACAGCTTCTCATCGTCGATCTTGAAGTCGTCCAGCCACTCGGACAGTGCCGGGTAGTTTTCCTTGAAGTCCTTGTTGCCGTAGGAGGTGATGGTTTCCGCATCCCCCATGGCACCCTTGGGGTCCTTCAGATCCTTGATCGGGAACTCGTCGTAGGCCCAGTGAGGACGCCACAAGGTGACGACGATGTCCTCGTCTGCCTTCGTGGCCTTCTTCAGCTGGGCCAGCATGGCCGGTGTCGAGGAGGTCTTGAAGTCCATCTTCTCCAGGCCGTAGTCCGGGATGGCCGCCTTTTCGGTGGTGTCGGTCAGACCGGCGCCCGGGTCGATGCCGTAGATCGTGTTGCCGAACTTATCGGCATTCTTCGCCAGGTCCTCCAGCGAATCGATCGGGGCGTCCTCGTTGACCGCGATGGTCAGCTTGGCGTTGTCGTACCAGGTGCCCAATTTGGTCATGTCGTCGCCGTACTTCTTCAAGTACTTCTTGTGCGTCAGCGGCATCCAGACATCCATGGTCAGGTCCAGGTCACCGGAGGCGACACCGGCGAAGACCGGGCCGGCGTCGGCGTCGGTGAGCTCAACCTTGTAGCCCTTCTGGTCCAGGATCTGCTTCCAGAGGTTGGAAACGGCCACGCCTTCATCCCAACCGGCCATGACACCGATCGTCATTTCCTTCTTATCGCCGTTTTCAGGCGATTCGGGGGCTGCGGAACTGCTGCCTCCACTGTCGCCGCTGCCGCAGGCGGTCAGTGCGAGGGCCGCCGTGGCGGCGATCCCCATCATTGATGCGAGTTTCTTTTGCATTGTTCATTTCCTTTCTTCGCGCCCCGCCAGCGGGGCGTAGGGTCGTTAGCCGTTTTTCGCCGGCACGTTGGATTGGCCCAGGGAGGCGGTGATGCGGTCCAGGAAGATGGCCAGGATGACCACCGACAGACCGGACTCGACGCCCAAGGGAGTATTCAGGGTCGTCAGGGAGGCGTAGACATCCTTGCCGAGGCCGCCGGCGCCGACCATGCCGGCAATGACCACCATGGACAACGAAAGCATGATGACTTGGTTGATGCCGGCCATGATGGTCGGCAGGGCCAACGGAACCTGGATCTGGCGCAGGATGCGTCCCGGCGAGGCGCCGAAGGCCTGGCCGGCCTCGACGACTTCGGTATCGACGCTGCGGATCCCCAATTCGGTGAACCGGGTGCCCGGCGCCATGCCGAACACGATCGTCGCCACGATCCCCGGGACCACGCCGATGCCCAGCAGCAGGATCGCTGGGACCAGGTAGACGAAGGCCGGCATGGTCTGCAGGAAGTCCAGGATCGGCTTGACGACGGCCGAAACGACCTTGGACTTGGCGGTGAGGATGCCCAGCGGAACACTGATGATGACGGCGACGATGCTGGCCACCAGTACCAGCGCCAGGGTCTCCATCGCGTGTTCCCACTGGTTCATGCCGTAGATCAACAACAGTCCGATGACTGTGCCGAGCGCAAGCTTCCAACTGCGCATGATCCAAGCCAGCAGGGCCAGCACGAGGATGACGGCCCAGAACGGCGGTGCGGTGAGGATATAGGCCAGTCCGTCGTACCAGTTCTGGAAGAAGGCCTTGATGAGGTTGAAGAGCCCGCCGAGGTTTTCGATGAACCAATCAAGGATCATTTCGCCCCATTTACCGACGGGAATGCGGAATAGCTGGTCAGTCATTTAGAGGGCACCTCCTTCGTCGTCGGACATGTCCGTGGGGGCGTCGACACCTGTTGTCTGATCGGCAGCGACCACCGGGACGCTGCTGGTGGTCGAGGGCACGTTGCCGAGCGCGGAGAGCAGGGTGGCGCGGGCGATGGCGCCGATGAGACGGCCCTCGTCGTCCACCACCGGCAGTGGCACCGGGGACTCGACGGAGCGGCCGAAGAGGTCGTTCAGAGCCGTGTCGGCGGTGACCGGGTCGTTGCCGACGGTGATGATTTCCTCCAGATCGGTCCCTCCGCGTTCGAGCAGGGCCATGACTTCCCGGTCCCGGACCGCACCGAGCAGCTTGCGCTGGCGGTCCAGGACGAAGGCTGCCGAGGTCTGCAGTTCGCGCATGGTCCGCAACGCATTGCGGGCCCCGCCCGAGAGGTTGACGACGGAGCGCGGGGTCTCCATGACCGTTCCGGCGGTGAGTACCCGGGTGCGGTCGACATCGCGAACGAAGGCCGAGACATAGTCGTTGGCCGGACGGGTCAGGATGTCGTCGGGGGTTCCGATCTGCACGATCTCCCCGTCGCGCATGACGGCGATCCGGTCACCGAGGAACATGGCTTCGTTCAGGTCGTGGGTGATGAAGACGATCGTCTTGCCGAGCTCGGCCTGCAGCGAGGCCAACTGCTCCTGCATATCGCGGCGGATCAGAGGGTCAAGCGCCGAGAAAGCCTCATCCATCAGGAGGATATCGGTTTCGGAGACCAGGGCGCGGGCCAGACCCACGCGCTGCTGCATGCCGCCGGAGAGTTCGCTGGGGTACTTATCGCCCCAACCCTTCAGCCCCACGACGTCCAGGACCTTATTGGCCCGAGTGGTGCGCTCCTGCTTGGAAATGCCCTGGATCTCCAGTGCGTACGCAGCGTTCTGCAACACGGTGCGGTGGGGCAACAGGGCGAAGTGCTGGAAGACCATGGAGACGTGTTCCTGGCGGACCTGGCGCAGCTTCTTTGCGGAGATCTTGGCGATATCGGTGTCACCGATGACCACCGACCCGCTGGTCATGGGCCAGAGGCCGTTGAGCATGCGGATCAGCGTCGACTTGCCCGAGCCCGAGAGGCCCATGACGACGAAGATCTCCCCGGGTTTCACGTCGAAGCTCGCGTCGATGACGGCAGCGGTTCCCAAGGAAGCCACCTCCTGGCGGGTTTTCCCGTTCTTCAGGAGTTTGACGGCCTCGTTGCCCCGACGGCCGAATACCTTGTACGCATTGGAGACGCGTAGCGCAGGTTGCCCTGTGTCAGTAGTGTTCACGTTTTCCCGTCCACGGCCTGGGTCCGGGTGGAGGCAGGCCGTTTTTTCGGCGACCCGACCCCGACAACAAATCCCGTGGGCGCCTTCAGCGGCGGGGTCCCACGGGTCCTGATTGAAAGGGCGAGTAATTGGCTTTCAGCCTCAACGCTAACAACAGGATGTTCGCCTGCAGCGAAATTCCGTCGTTTGACCAGCGTTATACCCATCCTCTGGTCAAGCGCATCCCATATGGGACAAGGGGTTCAGCGAAGTTATGGCATTGTAACGGAAGAGCTTGTCAAAGTCTCCGAAAACCGGTGGTTTTCATCATTCCGGTGGTCAAGAAGCCGAGCCGATAATCGAGTCGACCAGCGTCTTCGCCTCCTGCTGGACCTGGCGTAGGTGCTCGTCGCCGGTAAAAGATTCGGCATAGATCTTGTAGACGTCCTCGGTACCCGAGGGTCTTGCGGCGAACCAGGCGTTCTCGGTGGTGACCTTCAGCCCGCCGATGGCCGCACCGTTTCCCGGCGCCTCGGTCAGCCGGGCGGTGATCGGTTCACCGGCGAGGGTGTCGGCGGTGACGTCGGCGGCGGACAGGCGGCCCAGGGCTGCCTTCTGTTCGCGGGTGGCCGGGGCATCGATACGCGCATACGACGGCGCACCGAAGGCCTCGGTCAGCCGGCGGTAATGTGCGCTGGGGGAGGAGCCGGTCACGGCCTGGATCTCGGAGGCCAGCAACCCCAACAGGAGCCCGTCCTTGTCGGTGGTCCACGGCGATCCGTCGAAACGCACGAAGCTGGCTCCCGCGGATTCCTCGCCGCCGAAGACCCCGGTTCCATCCAAGAGGCCGGGGACGAACCATTTGAAGCCCACCGGCACCTCGACCAGTTCCCGGCCGAGCGAGGCGGCGACCCGGTCGATCATCGACGAACTGACCAGGGTCTTTCCGACCCCGGCGCCCGCTGGCCACTGGGGGCGGTTCCGGTACAGGTAGTCGATGGCCACGGCCAGGAAGTGGTTCGGGTTCATCAGACCGGCATCGGGGGTCACGATGCCGTGGCGGTCAGCGTCGGCGTCGTTGCCGATGGCGATGTCGAAGTCAGCGCCGCCGTCGCGCACCGCCGAGATGAGCCCGGCCATGGCAAAGGGGGAGGAGCAATCCATGCGGATCTTCTCGTCCCAGTCCAGCGTCATGAAGGCCCAGCGGGGGTCGACCTCGGGGTTGATCACCGTCAGGTCCAGCCGGTGGCGTTCGGCGATCGCCCCCCAGTAGTCGACCGAGGCCCCGCCCATCGGGTCGGCACCGATGCGCACCCCCGCGTTGCGGACGGCCTCCAGGTCCACCACCGTCGGCAGGGCATCGACGTAGGCGGCCATGAAGTCATAGCTGCCTAGGTTCGCCGCCCCGCGGGTCTTGGCCATCCGCTTGACCCCCGACAAATTCGAGGCCAACAGCTCGTTGGCCCGTCCGGCGATCCAGGAGGTGGCGTCCGAGTCGGCAGGCCCGCCGTGGGGCGGGTTGTATTTGAAGCCGCCGTCGGAGGGCGGGTTATGCGAGGGGGTGATGACGATTCCGTCGGCGCGCCCGGCGTGGCCGCTGCCGGACAGGGCCCGGTTGTGGGTGAGGATCGCGTGGCTCAGCGCTGGTGTGGGCGTCCAGCGTCCCCGCGCATCGACCCGGACGTCCACGTCATTGGCCACCAGCACTTCCAACGCGGTGTCCTGGGCCGGGTCCGAGAGCGCATGGGTGTCCTTGCCCAGGAATAATGGTCCGGAGATCCCCTGGGCAGCGCGGTACTCGACGATGGCCTGGGTGATGGCCAGAATGTGGTGCTCGTTGAAGGAACCCTCCAGCGACCGGCCGCGGTGGCCGGAGGTGCCGAAGGCCACCCGCTGGGCAGGGTCCTCCAGATCGGGAACCCTGTCGAAGTAGGCCGACTGCACGGCATCGACGTCGATCAGGTCCTGGGGCAATGCGGTGGTTCCCGCTCGGGTTTCGGCCATGGATACAGCTAACCAGATGGAACACCGAAAAGCCCCGGCCCCCGGAAATGAATCCAGAGGCCGGGGCCCGGGGCCGAGGCGGTGAAACCGACGGCAGGGGTGGTGTTGGCCGGCTACTTCACGCCGGACATCAGATTCTTGATCGGCTTGACCGCGAGCATCAGGGCCACGCCCAGCACGATGGCGGTGACTCCGAGGGTCAGGAAGTACGGAATCTCGTTGCCCTTGGTGTAGAAGCCGGCCAGGATACCCGCCAGCGTGGTTCCCAGGGAGACCGAGAGGTAGAACAAGGCAACCATCTGGGTCGTGAACACGACGGGCGCCAGCTTGGTTGCCACCGAAAGTCCGATGGGGCTCAGCAGCAGTTCGGCCATGGTGAACAGGAAGAGGATCCCGGCCAGGGCCAGTAGGGGGGTCTTCTCCAACGAGTTCAGTGGGATGAAGACCAGGAAGGCGATGCCCATGATGATCAGCGCGCCACTGAACTTCAACGCGGTCGAGGGTTGCTTATCACCCATCTTCGTCCAGATTGCGGCGAAGACCGCTGCGAAGATGATGATGAAGACCGGGTTGATCGACTGGGTCCAGCTCGGAGGCATGGTCCAACCGAAGAGGTTGCGGTCCAGTCGTTCCTCGGAATAGACGGCAATGAAGGTGAACTGCTGCTGGAACAGTGCCCAGAAGGCCGCCGAGGCGATGTAGAGCGGAATGAACGCGGTCACCCGGCGCCGTTCGGTGGCGTTGACGTTCTTCGAGGACAGGATCACGACGAAATAGATGATGCTCGCAGCCACGACGATGATCGCGATGGTGGTGGCCAGGTTCTCCGCATGCACGACGCCGGTCACCAACAGCACGACGACGACCGCCAGACCGATGAGCGCGCCGAGCCCGTAGCGGATGCGCTGGTTCTTCGGCAGCGGGTCCGTGACGTAGTGCGTTTCCTCGGGCAGCTTCTTCCGGCCGAAGGCGTAGATGATCAGGCCCAGTGCCATGCCGATGGCGGCGAGGCCGAAACCGTAGTGGAAGCCGAGGCGGGTCTGCAGCAGACCGGTGAGCAGCGGCCCGACCAGGGCGCCGATGTTCACGCCCATGTAGAAGATCGAGAAGCCGGCGTCGCGGCGCGGGTCCTTCTCCGTGTACAGCGAACCGACCAGCGAACTGGCGGTAGCCTTCAGCCCGCCTGAACCTAATGCCACCAGCAACAGACCAATGGTCAGGCCGACGACGCCGGGCAGGGCCGCCAGGGCGATATGCCCGAGCATGATCATGATGCCCGTGTAGAACAGCACCTTCTCCGAGCCCAGGAGCCGGTCGGCGATCCAGGCGCCGAAGATGGTACTGAGGTAGACGGTGCCGCCGTAGGCGCCCACCAGGCTCAGGGACAGGCCCTGGTCCAGACCGAGGCCTCCCTTGGAGACCTCGAAGTACATGTAGTAGGCCAGGATGCCTTGCATCCCGTAGAACGAGAAGCGTTCCCACATTTCGACGCTGAAGAGATTGAACAGCATCCGGGGGTGGCCGAAGAAGGTCTTTCCGGCCGTTTCCTGCGGAGAGTGAGTGGTCATTTTCAATATTTTGCGCCTGTGTGGTCTGAAACGCCTAGTTATGTGAACCAGGTCACGATTTGGTTACGTGTTCATGATCCGGGCGCCGAGGGCCAGCAGGTCCGCTTCCGAACCGTGGGCGCCCATCAGCTGAACGCCCATCGACAGTCCGGAGGCCGTCCGGGAGGTGGGGACCGTGATGGCCGGAACCCCGGCGACGTTCACGATCGAGGTATACGGCGTGTAGCGGCACTGCAGCTCGTAGTCGAGGTCGGCATCGTGGGTGGTGAACCAACCGATCGGGCGCGGTGTCAGGGCCGTGGCCGGGGTCAGTACGGCGTCGTACCGTCCCCATTGGACCCGGCAGTCCTGGGCGATCCTGACCAGGATGGCGGCGGCAGCTTGTTTATCCGCATCGCTGCGTCCGATCGCCCGGGCGCGGAAGGTGCGGGTGAGTTCGGTCAGCACCGGGGCCGCTGCCTCGGGCAGATCGGATTCGGCCAGCCCGGCGGTCCAGATGGCCTGGAAGGCCTCGGGGAAGCGGTTGTCGTAGCGGATATCCGCCTCCTCGACCCGATGCCCTGCGGCCTCCAGCCGGGCAATGCCCGCCTGCAAGGCCGCTTCGGACTCCGGGTCCAGGGTGACCTCGTAGCGGCGGTCGAAGGGCGAGCTGCGGGTCACCCCGATCCGCAGCGGTCGGCCATGGGCGGGCTCGGCCCGCCGGGCGGCTTCGCGGTAGCCGGTGGCACCGGTCAGCGAATCCATGAGCAGCCCGGCATCCTCGGCGGTGCGGGCCAGGGGGCCGGAGACCACGAAGCGCGGGGCCCCGAACCTGTCGACCCGGCCGTTGGCCAGATCAGACGGGATCGTGCCGAAACCCGGTTTCAACCCGATGAGCCCGCAAGCCGAAGCGGGGATGCGGACCGACCCCCCGCCGTCGTTCCCCGGGGCCATTGGGAGCAGCCCCGCGGCGACGGCGGCGGCACTGCCGCCCGAGGAGCCGCCCGCGGATAGCGACGGATCCAAGGGGTTGCGGGCCGGGGCGGCGATCAGGTTCTCCGAATAGCAGTTCAACCCGAACTCGGGGATCTGCGTCTTGCCCAGCGACAAGGCGCCGTCGGTGCGCAGGCGGGCGACCAGGGGGCTGTCCTGTCCGGCGGGGGAGGACGGGATCGCCGCACTACCGAAGGTCGTGGGGACGCCCCTCACGTCCCAGAGGTCCTTATAGGCCAACGGCATCCCGTGCAACGGAGGGAGGGCGCGAGCCTCGGTGCGGGCCCGCACACCCTCGGCGTCGGCGGCATCGGCGGCGTCCAGCGCCTGCTCGGCGGTGATGGTGATGAAACTGCCCAGCCGCGGATTGGCCTCCTCGATCCGGGACAGGAAGTGTTCGGCGGCCTCCCGGGCCGAGAGTTCCCCGCTGGTGAGCAGATGGCCCAGTTCGACGGCGGTGAGATCGTGCAGTTCGTTGCCGCCGGCAGCGGGGTGGTCGGGATGGGTCATTGATCCGCCTTCCAGGAGTCGTGTTCGTCGTCGCGGTCACGCTGGAAGACCAGCACCACCGAGCGCAGGGCCAGGATGAAGCCCATGAAGAGCAGGATGTAGCCGAAGAACGCGTGCATCCTGATGCTTTCGGTCAGGAAGGGCCCGGACTCGGTGGTGATCAGGATGATCGCAGCCAGGGTCGCGGCGCCGGCCAGCAGGGCCACGACCACCTGTTGGACGAGCCGGTTCAGGAATCCGCGGTCGGCCGGGTGGGCGAGCACGCGCACGTTGACCGAGAGGCGCCCTTGTTCGACGTCCTCGGTGATCTTATTCAGCCGTCGCGGCCATTCGCGCAGCGTCGGCAACAGTTGCATGGCCTGCACTTCGAGCTGATCGCGCAAGGATCCCGGACTGAAGTGGGAGCCGATGATCCTGCGGCCGGCTTCCCGCGCTGCGGCAACCACGTTCAGGCCGGGTTCGATCAGCATCAGGGTTCCTTCCAGTGCCCCCAGCGCCCTCAGAGCCGCGGCGACCTGAGGGGGGACGGAGAAGCCGTTGCGGATGATCAGCGAGAAGAGCGCAGTGAACATCTCCGAGCCGCCCTGGCCGCCGAAACCATGACGGTAGCGGACCAGCAGTTGGCCCAGCGCGCGTTCAAAACCGCGCTCGTCGAAGGCCTCGGGCCGGTCCAGCAACCCGAGCAGCGCGTCGGTGGCCAACTGGTTGTCGTTCTTGTCGATGGCAAACAGCAAAAGGTTCAGCGACTGCTGGCTGGCCGGGTCCAGCCGCCCCACCGCACCGAAATCCAGCAGGGCGAGCCCGCCGTCACCGGTGATGAAGATGTTGCCCGGATGCAGGTCGGCGTGGAAGACGCCGTCGCCGGAAATCTGGTGCAGGGTGGCATTGAGTAGTTCCTCGGCCAGTTCCCGGCGTCGTTCGGGCCCCAGCCGGGCCAGCGCCGCGGCGGCGGAGCCGACCGGTTGCCCGTCGAGCTCATCCATCACCAGCAGTCGTGGCCCGCTGAATTCGGCATGCACGTGCGGAACGGTGATCCGGAAGCCACGCAGGGACGCTTCGATGGCCTGCATGTTCTCGGCCTCGATGCGGTAGTTCAACTCCTCGCTCAGGGATTCGGAGAAACCACGGGCCAAGGAGGCCACGCCCAGTCGGCGGGCCCACGGTGCGGAGCGTTCCAGCCAGCCGGCGATCTGCACCACGATGGCGCGGTCGCGTTCGACCTGGGCGAGTGCCGACGGCCGCTGGACCTTGACCACCACCGCGGTGCCGTCGTGCAGAGTCGCGCGGTGGACCTGGGCGACGGAAGCGGAGGCCAAGGGATCGTGGTCGATCGTCGCGAACGCCTCCTCGGGCGAGCGGCCCAGGCTCCGGGCAATCGCGCCTTCGATCACCTGCCAGGGCTCGGGGGTCGCCTGGGTCTGCAGGTGGGAAAGCTCGCGGATATAGGGCTCTGAGAGCAGATCACGGCGGGTCGAGAGCATTTGTCCGAGTTTCACGAACGTCACCCCGGCCTCGTTCAACGCCTCGCGCAGTGAACGCGCCGTTTGCTCCTGCCGGGCATCGGCCCGCCGGCGGTTCAGACCGCGGGCCTGGGCGAGCAGGCCGTGGCGCACGGCGATGCGCATGACTTGGAAATAGCGGGCGCTCTGCGAACGGCGGGTCTTCCACCCGGTGAACAAGCGGATGGGGGAGGGCAGGGTCCCCGTGGGGAAGGTGATTTCCAGGACCATCAGCAGGGCGACACCCAGGGCGAAGATCCAGATGAGCGCCAACGCGGCGAACATCAAGGCAACCACGGGGGAGACCTGCAATTGGGTGTCGTCGGCGATGAAGGCCGCCCGGAAGAGGTACCTCACGACGAAGCTCAGGGCCACGGACATGAGCAGGCCAACGGCGATGGAACGGGGCCATCCCACGGGAACGCCGAGGACCCTGCGGGAAACCCCGGCCACGATCCATGCTTGGAGGATCAGGAAGGCGGCCCCCAGCAGGACCGTCACCGTCCATCCCAAGCCATCAAGTGCTGTCATGCCGGCGTTCGGGTCCATATCAGCCCTTCATGATTCGAGGTGGCGGTCCCTCCCCACTATAGGCTGGGGCCCGAAGCAGGAAACCGTTGAAAGGATGAACGATGAGCGAGTTCGAAACCGTGGAAGTCACCGCTGTTCCGGCCGGGGCCAAGGTCCTGGATGTCCGTGAGGACTACGAATGGGTGGAGGGCCACGCCGCAGGGGCCGTGCACATCCCGATGGGTGAGATTCCGCAGCGCCTGGAGGAGCTGGACCCGGATGAGGACACCTATGTCATCTGCCGCACCGGTGGGCGTTCGGGCCAGATTGCCGGTTGGCTCGTCGGGCAGGGGTACTCGGCCTTCAACATCGCCGGGGGCAGCGGTGCCTGGCTCGAAGCTGAGCTGCCGATGAAGAGCGAGAACGGGCAGGATCCCACCGTCCGATGAACTACACCTACCTGGGCCCTGCGGGGACGTTCACCGAGCAGGCGCTCCTGCAGGTACCCGGGGTCCAGGGCGGCCAGCGGGTGTCCTCCACTAGCGTGAACCTGGCTCTGCAGCGGGTCCGGGACGGGGAATCCGATGCGGCCATGGTGCCCATCGAGAATTCCGTCGAAGGCGGCGTCTCAGCGACGTTGGACGCCATCGCCAGCGGCGGCGCCCTGCAGATCGTGCGTGAGGTCCTGGTGCCGATCAGCTTCGACCTCGTCGCCCGGGAAGGCATCACCTCGCTGGATCAGATCCGCAGCGTCGCCACGCACGGGCACGCCATCGCCCAGTGTCGTGGCTGGGTCCAGAAGCACCTGCCCGATGCCGAATTCGTTCCGGCCTCCTCCACGGCGGCCGGCGCGTTGGGCCTGTTGGATCCGGAGTGCCGGTACGACGCCGCGATCTGCTCGCCGCTGGTGCTGGAGCAGAACGACCTGAAATTGATGCACCGCGGCGTCGAGGACAACGCCGGGGCCGTGACCCGCTTCGTGCTGGTCACCCGGCCCGGGCCGGTCCCGGGCCCCAGTGGCAATGACAAGACGACGGTGGTCATCCCGCTGCCGGAGGACCATCCGGGTGCCCTGATGGAGATCCTGGGGCAATTCGCTGCCCGGGGGGTCAACTTGAGTCGGATTGAATCCCGTCCCACGGGCGAGGGGCTGGGTTCCTACTTCTTCTCCGTCGACGTCGAAGGCCACCTGTCCGAGGCGCGGGTGGCGGACGCCTTGGCGGGTCTGCATCGCATCAGCCCGCAGATTCGTTTCCTCGGGTCCTACGCCAACGCCAACGGTGTCAGTGAGCCCGCCCCGTCCCCGGCCCGGCACAACACCGATGACGCCTTCACCCAGGCGCACGCCTGGGTCGGAAAACTGCTGGACCCCCTGCAATAGGGCAGGTCGCCGGGATCAGGAGGTCGGGACCCTGACCTTCAGGGCCAAGGGCATGTTGGTGACGGTCACGCCCGTGATCTTTCCGGTGGTGTCGCCATCGAGTTGTGAGCCGATTTCCTCCGCGGAGGTGATGTGGATCCGCCGGGCCTGGAAATATTCGATGACCGGGATGGCCCGGCGATGACGCAGGGCCGTCTTCGCCGCGATCCACGCCCAGCCCATGGCCGAACGCGGGCTCATGACCACCAGATCCAGCAGGCCGTCATCGATTTTGGCATCCGGAACGAAGTCGATGCCGCCCTGCAGCTTGCCGACGTTGGCGAAGATCAGCGACCGGATCTCCCGGTGCATGGGTTCGTCGTCGTCCAGGGTGATCGTCACCGGACGGCGTTTGCCCGGCAGGTGGCGCATCCCGGCTTCGGCATAGGCCAGTGGACCCACCATGGCCTTGAGATCGGCCCGGGTGTCGGCCATCATCTCGGCGTCGGTACCGACGCCGGCCATGACCAGGAAGATCCGGGTGTCGGTGGTGCCGTCGGCCCGCTCCAGCTCCATCCGGGCGGCGTCGATGCCGCGGGTCCGGCCTTGCAAGGCGGTGTGGACGCAGGATCCGATGTCCTCGACCTCGAAACCGAGGTTGCGGGCCAGGAGGTTCCCGGTGCCCAACGGCAGGATCGCCAGGGAGGCCCGGGTGCCCGCCAGCACCTCACCAACGGCGCGGACGGTCCCGTCACCACCGGCGACGATGACCACGTCGCATCCGGCGTCCAAGGCCTGCCGGGCCATGGCGTAGCCCGGGTCATCCGCGGTGGTCTCCAGGACCAGGGGCTCGTCGAGGCCGGCCGAAGCCCAGGCGAGCATGAGGGCCGAACGGACCGAATCGGCGTTGTTCTTGGTCGGGTTGATCACCAGTGCGCTGCGGGCGGTGAGGGCCAGGGAGTCGGAGACCACGGGCGTGGAGGCGATGCCCCGCACCTTGACCTTGAGACGGCCCACGGCGACCAGACTGGCCGCGGCGATGAGCAAAGCGACGACGACGAGGATGAGGGAAAGGTACTCGATGGGCATGATGCTCCATAGGATAGCGGGGATTCGGTAACCTGTAGTGGTGATCGATGTTAAAGAGCTCGTAGAGAATCCCGTAGCCTTCCGTGCCTCCCAGCGATTCCGTGGGGCCGACGAATCCGTGGTGGACCGGATCATTGCGGCGGATTCGTCCCGCCGCAACGCGATCACCAGTTTCGAGAACCTGCGCGCGGAGCAGAACGCGTTCGGGAAGAAGGTCGCCGCGGCGAAGGGCGAGGAGAAGACGGCACTGCTGGCCGAGGTCAAGGAGCTGGCGGCCAGGGTGAAGGCCGAACAGGCCACCGCCGACGCCGCAGCCCAGGAGCTGCTGGCCCTGCAGCGCTCGGTGCCCAACCTCATCCAGGACGGTGCCCCGGCCGGCGGGGAAGATGATTTCAGCATCATCAAGACCGTCGGCACCCCCCGCGATTTCGAGGCCGAGGGATTCGCCCCGCGCGATCACCTCGAACTCGGTGAACTGCTGGGGGCCATCGACATGGAACGCGGAGCCAAGGTCTCCGGTTCACGCTTCTACTTCTTGAAGGGCGTCGGCGCCCGGCTGGAGATCGCGTTGATGAACATGGCGCTGGACCAGGCCATCTCCAACGACTTCATCCCGATGATCACCCCGACGCTCGTGCGCCCCGAAACCATGCAGGGCACCGGATTCGACGTCGAGCACAACGACGAGATCTACTGGCTCGAACGCGACGACCTGTACCTGACCGGCACCTCGGAGGTCGCGCTCGCCGGATACCACGCCGACGAGATCCTCGACCTGTCGGCCGGGCCGTCCCGCTACGCCGGCTGGTCCACCTGCTACCGCCGCGAAGCCGGTTCCGCGGGCAAGGACACCCGCGGAATCATCCGGGTGCACCAGTTCAACAAGCTGGAGATGTTCATCTACTGCCCCATCGAGGACGCGACCGCCGAACACCAGCGGCTGCTGGCCTGGGAAGAGGAGATGCTGGCCAAGGTCGAACTGCCCTACCGGGTCATCGACACCGCGGCCGGGGACCTGGGCATGAGTGCAGCGCGCAAATTCGATTGTGAAGCCTGGGTCCCGACGCAGGATGACTACCGGGAACTGACCTCCACCTCGAACTGCACGACGTTCCAGGCGCGCCGCCTGAACATCCGCGAGCGCACCACCGATGCCGACGGCAAACCGGGCAAGAACCGGTCGGTGGCCACGTTGAACGGCACCCTGGCCACCACGCGGTGGATCGTGGCGATCCTCGAACACCACCAGAACGCCGATGGTTCGGTCACCGTACCCGCGGCACTTCGGCCCTACCTGGGTGGGCTGGAAGTCCTGCCGGTCCTCTGACCGGGATCGGACTGCACCGCCGGTGCCCCCGCCCCGCGACGGGGCGCCGGCGCGTCAACCGCAGGTTCCCTGAACGTCACCGGATGTTCACCCGACACTGTGACCGGCGCCCTGTGCAACCATCGAGGACGATGATTGGCTAGAGTCATGACCATGATTATGAATACCGGCATCGAAGACCGGGTAATGACCACCAACCAGAAGATGGTGTGCCTGGACGTCGACGGCACCCTCGTGGACCACTACGGACACATGTCCGACACCGTCAAGGAAACCGCCCGCAACATCGTGGCGGCAGGACACGAGGTGATCGTCTCCACCGGACGCTCACTGGGGGCCACCTTGCCCATCGTCCAGCTCCTGGGGATCACCTCCGGCTACGCCGTATGCAGCAACGGCGGCCTGACCGTCAGGATCGACACCTCGTTGTCCTCGGGCTACGAAGTGATCGACCGCAAGACCTTCGACCCGGCACCGGCCCTGAGGGCCCTGCAGACCGCACTGCCGACCGCCAAGTACGCGCTCGAAAGCGACCAGGGCGACTTCCTGGCCACCGAACGCTTCCAGGACGCCAGCTTCGGAGTCCGGGCGAAGGCCGTGACGTTCGAACAGATGATGGAGGTCACCGCGGTGCGCCTGGTCGTCTTCTCCAGCGACGACTCATCCGAGGACTTCGTCGAAGCCGTCCAGACGATCGGCCTGCAGGGGGTCGCCTACTCCGTGGGGTGGACGGCCTGGCTCGACATCGCCGCCGAAGGCATCACCAAGGCCAGCGCGATCGAAGCGCTCCGCGAGGAACTCGGCTTCGGGATCCAGGACACCGTGGCCGTCGGGGACGGACGCAACGACATCGAGATGCTCGGCTGGGCCGGGCGGGGCGTAGCCATGGGACAGGCCCCCGACGAGGTCAAGGCAGCCGCCGACGAGGTCACCGCGACCGTCGACGAGGACGGCCTGGCCCACGTGCTGCGCAGCCTCCTTTAGGGCCTGCAACAGGATGGTCGGGCTACCTGCCGGGATCGTAGGGGTAGGTGGCCGCCGGTAGCTGGGCAGGCCCCGCCACAAGGGATAGCAGCCTGGCCACCGCCGGGCGGCAGGCCCACTCCTCGTTCCAATTCGAACGGACCACCGCCTTGGAGACCGCCTGGGCGGTGATCCCCAGTTCCGCGGCAATCGCCTTCTGCTGCCCCCGCACACCGGGGATCATCAGATCCAGGACGGACCATTCGGCTTCGGTCCGGGTCGCAACGATCTGACCGACCAGACGGGCCACGGCCTCCGCCTCGGCGGCCACCTCGGAATCCGGGCCGGCGACGGCCAGGGGGATGCGCTCACCGGTCTTCTGGGCCCGGTTCACGGCCCGCCGTGCGTAGACCAGGCCGAAGCCCTCCGCGTCGATGATGAGCTCGGGAAACGGTGCCTGCACCGGGCCCACCCCGATTCCCACATGCCAGCGGTGTTGCCGCAAGGCGGTCATCGCCGCATCGAGGGCGCGCTCCGGATCCGCCAGGACACCGATGGCCTCGTCGCCGACGGACCGTTGGAAGGGCACCAGCGTCGGTACCGGGGCGAGGGAAGCGATCAGCTCCTCGACCCGGTCCCCGACCTCGCGTGAATCCCGTTGGTTGATGGTGAGGACGAACATGGCACCAGTCTGCCCGATGATCAACCGTTTCCGGTTGATTCCGAGGCCGTGCCGTCGGCTGGATCAACTACCGTCCAGCGGAGGAAGAACTGCGTCGAGGCGCCGATGAGCAACGCATGGGCAACGGTTCCCGGTCCCACGGTGCCGCCGACCCCGTTGGCCAGGGTCCCGAATCCGGGCCACTGCCGCAACGGGATCCACGCCAGGAGCACCAGCAGCACCGGGCGGGCGGCGGAGGCCACGGGGGAGGCGCTGCTACTCGGTGGAGGAGAACCGTTCGATGGAACGCGTGAGTTCGGCTTCGGCCGCGGCGCGGCCCTCCCAGCCCTCGGCCTTGACCCACTTGCCCGGTTCCAGGTCCTTATAGTGCAGGAAGAAGTGCTCGATCTCCTTGATCAGCCACTGGTCCACATCCTCGAGTTCGCGGATGTGGTCGTAGCGCTTATCCGCAGGGACGCAGATCAGCTTGGCGTCGCCGCCGCCGTCGTCGGTCATGTTGAAGACGCCGATGGGACGCGATTCCACCAGCACGCCGGGGACGAGGTCGATGCCCGGCATCCAGATCAGCGCATCAAGCGGATCGCCGTCTTCGCCGAGGGTGTCGTCGAAGTAGCCGTAATGGGTCGGGTACTGCATGGGGGTGAACAGCACGCGATCCAGCCGCAACCTGTGCGTTTCATGGTCGATCTCGTACTTCACGCGGGATCCGGTGGGGATCTCGACGGTGACGTCATGGTTCATGGGGTCCTCGACTTTCGTGCGGTGGGGCGGGCCGGAAACAGGATTCGGACGCGCGCCGTCTAGTCTTAAAGCTGCTGCCTCCAGAGTATAGGGCGGTGAAGGGCAACCACTACTCGAGGAAGAAGCCGATGAAACGCTCCATGCGGACGTTGACCTCCTTGCTGCTGGTCCTGGTTCTGGGCGTTCTGGCAGGCGTCCTGGTACTCAACCTGCTGCCCGCGTTTCCCGGACTCGCCGCGGCGGTGAACCTGCCATCGGTGCCGACATCGTCCACGGCGCCGACCGAACCGGATACCGAATCCTCCACGACGGCCCCGAGCGTGGCCCCCGCGACGGCAACCGCCCTGGCCCCCTTGGACGGCGCGGCGGAACGTCCCGACGCCGCGGTGTTGAAGAAATCGTTGGATGCTGCGTTCAAGAAGACCTCAGGTGGCACGTTCACCGCTGACGTCACCGACCTGTCCACCGGCAAGGTCCTGTACAGCCGCAAGGGAAACCAGGCCAGCGCCCCGGCGTCGAATTTGAAGATCCTCACCGCGGTCACCGCCCTGAAACAGCTGGGCGGGGAAACGACCCTGCCCACGACGGCGGTCTTGGGCGCCGATGACACGGTGGTGCTCGTCGGGGGTGGGGACGTGCTCCTGGGTGCCGGCACCTCCGAACCCGATGCCACCGTCAGCCGTGCCGGATTGGCGACCCTGGCCCAGCAGAGCGCTGCTGCCCTGTTCACCTCCGGGAAGATCGAACCCGGAAAGAAAACCGAACTGGACGTCGTGGTGGACGACACCCTCTTCACCGGGGACGCACTGAACCCGGTCTGGGACGAATCGTTGATGACCACCTCGAACATCACTGCGGTCCAACCGCTGGCCATGTACGGTGCCCGCAAGGATGGCGGGGCCAAAAGCGTGAGGGTGCCTGATCCGGCGATGACCGCCGCCACCACCTTCCGCGCCGCACTGTCCAAGGCCGTGGCCGCCGAACAGAAGAAGGCCGATAAGAAGGCGAAGAAGGAAGCAGGCGCCGGCTCCCAAGCCTCGGGATCCTCCTCCGCGAAGCCCCCCGCTCCCGCAGCAGCCGGTGCACCGAAGCTGAGCATCGGCAAGAAGGTCGTCCGCGGCAAAGCAGGATCGGCGACCACCGAATTGGCGCAGGTCCGTTCCGCTTCGGTGCTGGACCAACTGGCCTTCATGGGGGAGGAATCGGATAACTACGTCGCCGAGACCATGGGCCGGCTCTCGGCCATCGCCGCCGGACGGGAGGCCACCTTCGGCGGGGCCACCGACACCCTGCGGGCTGCGGCCGGATCCCTGGGCGTGGACGTGAAGGGCATGTCCCTCTCCGACGCCTCGGGCCTGTCGGACCGCAACCGGCTGACCCCCCACCAGCTCACCGACATCATCCGTGCCGCCGCGACGTCCGCGGACCCCGATCTGCGCGACGTGTCCTATCTGTTGCCGATCTCCGGGGCCACCGGAACCCTGGAGCACCGGTTGACCGCGAAGGCCGACCGCGGGCAGATCCGGGCCAAGACCGGGACGCTGGCCGGTGTCGCCACCCTGGGTGGAACGGCCGTCACCGCGGACGGCCGGGTCCTGTCCTTCGCCTTCTTCGGCCACGGATTCGATGGCTCGTTGGGTCCGGCACGGGACGGGCTGGACCGGGTCGCAGGTGTGCTGGCCGGTTGCGGCTGCACCAAGTAGCCGGTGCTCTGCCGGCCTCGCCGGAGCCGGATGCGGCTACGCCTGAAACGAAATGACGGACAGCGTGGGCCCGCCCGTGGTGAGATGGGATGCATGGGAACTTCCACCACGAACACGCAGCTCATCAACTGGGACGCCGCAGGTAGCACCGCCGAGCGCCTGGTCCGCCCCGGCCCGAAGCTGAACGCCGGGCAGATCGACACCGTGGTGGAGGACCTGCGGGTGAAAGCCGATGCCTCCGTCGAGCACGTCCACCGGATCACCGGGCTCGACGCCGCCCGTGACCTGCGCGACTCTACGGTCCTGATCGTGGACCGCGGGACCTGGGCGCGGGCCAATGTGCAGAGCTTCGAAGGGCTGCTCACCCCGGCCATGGAACGGCTCGTCGCCTCACAGGCGGACAAGATGTCACCGGCGGCCATCGCGATCGGTGGGCGCACCGCAGGCGTCGAGCTCGGCGGCATCCTGGCCTTCCTCTCCTCCAAGGTGCTGGGCCAATACGACCCGTTCGCCGGGCTGCTCGGCGACGGACCCTCCGGCGGACGGCTGCTCATCGTGGCTCCGAACATCGTGGAGATCGAACGCGAACTCAAGGTGGAACCTGCTGACTTCCGGCTCTGGGTATGCCTGCACGAACAGACGCACCGCGTCCAGTTCGCCGCCGCCCCCTGGCTGCGGGCCCACCTTCAAGAGACCATCGCCGAAATGACCGGCGGACTCATGGACTCACCCGGTGGCCTGGCCGAACGCCTCAAGGCCGCCGGGCAGGATGCCATGTCGGCCATCGGCAAGGGACGCAAGGACGCGGGGACGACGGCGGGATCCCCGGCTGGTTCGGAGTCCTCGGCCGGCCTGCTCTCGGCACTACAGGACCCCGAAGGGCGGGCCCTGATGAGCCACCTCACGGCGGTCATGTCACTGCTGGAGGGCCACGCGAACGTCGTGATGGACGCCGTCGACGCGTCGATCGTGCCCACGGTGAAGACCATCCGCCAACGCTTCAACGCCCGCGGCGGCAACCGTGGGGCCATCGAGACCTGGATGCGCACGTTCCTGGGCCTGGAGGCCAAGATGCGCCAGTACCGGGACGGGCAGCGCTTCGTGGGTGCCGTGGTCGAGAAGATCGGGATGGACGGGTTCAACGTCGTGTGGGAACGCGTGGAGAACCTGCCGACCGAACACGAGATCCACCACCCGCAGGAGTGGATCGAGCGCGTGGCCGTCACCACGGCACGGTAGCCGTGGGAGGCCACCTGCCCCCGGCCCTGGCCCGGGCTCGCCGCGCGATCCTGGACAGCGTGCGATCACTCGGCGCAGCACAGCGCCCGGCGTCCGGTCCCACGAGCGGTTCGCGTCAGGGCCCGGCGTTCGTGCTCATCGGATGCAGTGGCGGAGCCGACTCGTTGGCCCTGGCCGCGGCAGCCTCCTTCCTGGTCGCAAAGCAGCAGCTGTGCGCCGGGGCGATCATCGTCGACCATGGACTGCAACCCGGTAGCGCCGACGTCGCGCGCACGGCGGCAGCCCAGCTGCGCGGGCTCGGGCTCGAACCGGTTCTGGTGCGCCGGGTCGCTCCCGAGGGGGCCTCCGAAGCCGAAGCCCGCAACGCCAGGTATGCGGCCTTCGAACAGGCGCAGGCCGACACCGGGGCCACCGCGGTGTTGCTCGGTCACACCCTCGACGACCAGGCGGAGCAGGTGCTGCTGGGCCTGGCCCGGGGATCGGGCACCCGATCGCTGGCGGGCATGCCCGCGGCCCGCGGCCCGTTCCTGCGCCCGCTGCTGGGTCTGCGTCGGTCCGATACCGAGGCGATCTGCGCCCACGAAGGCCTTGAATACTGGGTCGACCCCACCAACGCCGACACCAAGCTGCTGCGCAACCGCGTCCGGCACGAACTGCTGCCACTGCTCGACGATGCCCTGGGGCCCGGATTGGCGGACGCGTTGGCCCGCACCGCGACCCTGGCCCGTCGGGACGCCGACCACCTCGATGCAGAAGCCGCCGCGGTGTGGGCCGGACTTCAGCTGCCCTGCGCCGACCCGGCCAGCGTGCTGCTGGAGCTGTCGCTGCTGCGCGGACTCGGCCCGGCGGTGCTGGGCCGGGTGTTGCGCACCGCCGTCGTGCACTGTGGTGCCCCGGCGCCCGGATTCGAGCGGGTGGCAGCGCTGGAGAGACTGGTCGGTGGTGGCGGATCCGCAGGCCCCATCCAATTGGACGGGCACGGGGTCGCCAGACGCCACCGTGCCGGATCCCACCCCGAAACAGCCCGCGCCGCCATCGCGATCACCGGTCCCGGTTCTGCACCGGCGCCCGGGCTGTGGCAATCTTGAACCCCAAGGCGCACTCCCTTTAAGCCGTTGCGCAGGCACAACCGATCACAGGAGCCATTCGTGGATTCGAACGACGTCACCGCCGACCTGGCACACGTTCTGTACACCAAGGAAGAAATCCAGGAGAAGATCAACGAGCTGGCCGCCCGGATCGATGCCGATTACATCGGTCGCGACATCCTCGTCGTCGGCGTGCTCAAGGGCGCGGTGATGGTCATGGCCGACCTCGTGCGTGCCCTGCACTCCCACGTCAACATGGACTGGATGGCCGTCTCCTCCTACGGTTCGGGAACCCAGTCCTCCGGCGTCGTGCGCATCCTCAAGGACCTGGATACCGACCTGTTGGGCAAGCATGTGCTCATCGTCGAGGACATCATCGATTCCGGCCTGACCCTGTCCTGGCTCAAGGCCAACCTCAACTCCCGCGGCCCCGCCTCGGTGGAGATCTGCACGCTGCTGCGCAAGCCCGAGGGCGCCAAAGTCGAGATCGACGTGAAGTACGTCGGCATGGACATCCCCAACGAATTCGTGGTCGGTTACGGACTGGACTTCGACGAGAAGTACCGCAACCTGGACTTCATCGGCACGCTGGCCCCGCACGTCTACCAGTAGGACGACGGCGGAATCCTTACGCCGTCAGGGGAACTCCCGGGCGCGCTCGATCGTGCTTAGTCACGAGAGTGATCTGATAGATGCACCGAATACTTTTCCGGACGACACGTCGTCCGCGACCAGGAGGGATGGGGGTCGGGCCCCCAACGAATGAACGTCAAGAAGATCTTCAACAGCTGGGCCGTCTGGGTCCTGATCGGTGTCGCGGCACTGCTCATCTTCCTGCCGACCCTCACCGCAGGGAACACCGGCCGGGTCGATACCAGCGTCGGGCTGGAACTGCTCAAAAACGACAAGGCCTCCGAGGCGAAGATCTACGACGGGGACCAGCGGGTCGACCTGTCCCTGAAGGACGACTTCACCCTCGACGGCGACGACATGGGCAAGAAGGTCAGTTTCTTCTACTCCACAGCCCGTGCCACCGACGTGGTCAAGGCGATGGACGACGCCAAGCTCGACGGGTTCACCGACCAGCCGGTGGAAAGCAACTGGTTCGTGAGCATGCTCGGGTTCATCATCCCGTTCCTGCTCATCGCCCTGCTGTTCTGGTTCCTGCTCTCCCGGGCGCAGGGTGGCGGCAACAAGGTCATGAAGTTCGGCAAGTCCAAGGCCAAGCTGATCACCAAGGACATGCCCCAGGTGACGTTCGTGGACGTTGCCGGCGCGGAGGAAGCCGTCGAGGAGCTCCACGAAATCAAGGAGTTCCTCGAGGAGCCCGCGAAGTTCCAGGCCGTCGGCGCCAAGATCCCCAAGGGCGTGCTGCTCTACGGCCCTCCAGGTACCGGTAAGACCCTGCTCGCCAAGGCAGTGGCCGGGGAGGCGGGCGTCCCGTTCTACTCGATTTCCGGTTCGGACTTCGTGGAGATGTTCGTCGGCGTCGGTGCCTCCCGGGTGCGTGACCTCTTCGAACAGGCCAAGACGAACTCACCGGCCATCATCTTCGTCGACGAGATCGACGCCGTCGGCCGCCACCGTGGTGCCGGTGTCGGCGGCGGCAACGACGAACGCGAACAGACGCTGAACCAGCTGCTGGTCGAGATGGACGGCTTCGACGGCAACACCAACGTCATCCTCATCGCCGCCACCAACCGCCCCGACGTCCTGGACCCGGCCCTGCTGCGTCCCGGCCGCTTCGACCGGCAGATCCCGGTGGAGGCCCCCGACCTGGCCGGCCGCGAACAGATCCTGAACGTCCACGCCCAGGGCAAGCCCATGGCAGACAACGTCGACCTGAAGGCCGTGGCGAAGAAGACCCCCGGATACACCGGCGCCGACCTGGCCAACGTGTTGAACGAGGCGGCACTGCTCACCGCCCGCTCCAATGCCCAACTGGTCGATGACCGGGCCCTGGACGAGGCGATCGACAGGGTCATGGCCGGACCGCAGAAGCGCTCACGGCTGATGAAGGAACACGAACGCAAGATCACCGCCTACCACGAGGGCGGCCACGCCCTGGTTGCCGCGGCGATGCGCCAGACAGCGCCGGTGACGAAGGTGACGATCCTGCCGCGTGGTCGTGCCCTCGGCTACACGATGGTCGTGCCCGAGGACGATAAGTACTCGATCACCCGCAATGAGTTGCTGGACCAGATGGCCTACGCCATGGGTGGCCGGGTCGCCGAGGAGATCATCTTCCACGACCCCTCCACCGGTGCCTCGAACGATATCGAGAAGGCCACCGGGACGGCCCGCAAGATGGTCACCGAATACGGCATGAGCGAACGCATCGGCGCCGTGAAACTCGGCACCACGGCCGGCGAACCATTCATGGGCCGGGATGCCGGCCAGGACCGTGGTTACTCCGACGCGATGGCAGGGGTCATCGACGAGGAGGTCCGCGCCCTGATCGACACGGCCCACGACGAGGCCTATGCGGCGCTCACCGAGAACCGCCACGTCCTGGACCGTCTCGCGCTGGCCCTGCTGGAGAAGGAGACGCTGAACCAGAAGGAACTCGCCGAGCTCTTCGCCGACATCGTCAAGCAGCCCGAGCGGGAGGTCTGGCTGTCCAAGTCCAGCCGCCCGGTCCACCCCGAAGGTCCCGTGCTCTCCCCGCTGGAACGTCGGCAGGCCGCCGAACGTCATGGAGGGACATCCGGACCCGAGGATGATGAAGGGCATGCCGACGCCGTCGTGGATCCGGGATCCGGCCCCGGCCTGCCCGGCGGGAACCCGGGCCCCGACACCGGAGCAGACGGTGGATTCGGTCCGGGATCCGATGGCGGAACCACCCCCGGACTGCCCGGTTCGGGTGGACCCGGGAACCTCGACTGAGCCCGCTCAGGCTAGGATCGAAACCGTGAGCACCTTTGATGATGAGGACGCCGTCGTGTCCGAAACCGCCAGCCCCATGGACCAGGAACGGATCGCCCGTGCGGTTCGGGAGATCCTCCTTGCCATTGGGGAGGACCCGGATCGTGACGGGTTGGTGGACACCCCGAAACGGGTGGCCAAGGCCTATACCGAATTCTTCAGTGGTCTGCACCGCGATCCCGCGGAACTGCTCTCGACGACGTTCGACATCGAGCACGACGAGCTGGTGCTGGTCAAGGACATCTCGTTCTATTCCACCTGCGAGCATCACCTGGTTCCCTTCCACGGCAAGGCCCACATCGGGTACATCCCCGGGGCGAACGGCAAGGTCACCGGGCTGAGCAAGCTGGCGCGGCTGGTCGAACTGTATGCGCGGCGCCCCCAGGTCCAGGAACGACTGACCACCCAGATCGTCATGGCCCTGATGGACCATCTGCAGCCGCGCGGTGCCATCGTCGTCGTTGAATGCGAACATATGTGCATGTCCATGCGTGGCGTGCAGAAACCCGGCGCCAAGACCGTCACCAGTGCCGTGCGCGGTCAACTGCGTGAGCAGGCCACGCGTGCCGAGGCCATGAGCCTCATTCTCGGAAAGTAGGTCACCATGTCCCTCGGAGCAATCCCCGGAACCGGTCCCGCCACCTCCCCCCTGCCCGTCATCCGTCCCGTGAAGTCGGCGAAGAATGTTGCCCAGTTGCCCAAGGACCGCACGCTGGTCATGGGCATCCTCAACGTCACGCAGGATTCCTTCAGTGACGGCGGCAAATACCTCAAGACCGACGATGCCATCCAGCACGGACTGCGCATGCTCTACGCCGGTGCGGACATCATCGATGTCGGCGGGGAATCCACCCGCCCCGGCGCAGACTATGTGGAACCCTCCGCCGAGCAGGGGCGCATCGTCCCGGTCATCGCCGCACTGGTGAAGGCCGGTGCGATCGTTTCCGTGGACACCATGCACACCGCCACGGCACGCGCCGCGCTCGACGCCGGGGCCCAGATCATCAACGACGTCTCGGGGCTGACCCACGAAGCCGACATGCCGGCCCTGGTGGCCGAACGCAAGGTCCCCTACGTGCTGATGCACCGCCGTGGTGACCAGCAGACGATGGTCGCCGAAGCCAACTACGACGACGTCGTTGCCGAGGTCGTGGACGAGCTGAAGACCGTGCGCTCCACGTTCACCGACGCCGGAGTCGCCCCGGAGCAGATCGTCATCGACCCGGGGCTGGGCTTCGCCAAGGACCCGGCACACAACTGGGCCTTGTTGCAGGCCATCCCCGAGTTGAAGGCACTGGGACATAAGGTCCTGATCGGCACCTCCCGCAAACGATTCCTCGGTGCCCTGCTGGCCGAGGCCGGCAAGCCGGCGCCCCCGGCCGAACGCGATATCGCCACGGCAGCCACCAGTGCCCTGGCTGCTGCCGCCGGAGCCTGGTGCGTCAGGGTGCACGACGTCGAAGGGACCCTGGACGCGCTGAAGGTCGCCGCCGCCTGGACGAACCCCGCCTCCACCGGAACCACACCAGCGCCGGCGGGAGCCTGACCATGGGCGGCGGACCTTCCCTGACGCCGACGGCACCGGCTGACCACCGCGACCGGATCTGCCTCAGTGGCATCACCGCGATCGGCCACCACGGGGTCTTCGAGCACGAGAAGCGCAACGGACAGCCCTTCGTCGTGGACGTCGTGCTGTATACGGACATCCGCACCGCCGAAGCCTCGGACGAGGTGACCGACACCGCCCACTACGGCGAACTGGCCGAGCGGGTCAAGGACGAGATCACCGCGGGCCCGTACAACCTGATCGAGAAGCTCGCCGGCCAGCTGGCCACCATGGTGTTGGCCGAGTTCGACGTCGCCGCGGTCGATATCACCGTCCATAAACCGAAGGCGCCCATCGAGGTCCCCTTCGGCGACGTGAGCATCCACATCCACAGGGAACGCGCATGAGCGCCCCGGTCCGGGCGGTGTTGGCGCTGGGCAGCAACCTGGGCGAACGCTCCTCCACACTCACCGATGCCGTCGTCGAACTCGTCGCCGATCCCGCGGTCCGGCTGTGCCGCGTGTCGCGCCTCGTGCAGACCAGACCCGTCGGGGGCCCCGGGGATCAACCCGATTTCCTGAACCTGGTGATGGAGGTCGAGACCACCCTGGAACCGATGGACCTGCTGCGTTGGTGCCAGTCGGTGGAACAAAACCATCAACGCACCCGCGACGTCAGGTGGGGCCCGCGGACCCTGGATGTCGACGTGATCACCTATGCGGACACCGTCTCCGACGACGAAGTCCTCACCCTGCCCCACCCGCGCGCCGCCGAGCGCGCTTTCGTCCTGCAGCCCTGGGCCTGGATGGACCCCGAGGCAACACTGGGCGGACGGCGGGTGGCCGAACTGGCCGCCGAGGCCGCCGACCTCGAGGGGCTCAGCCTCTACACTGCCGACGAGGACGGCTGAGCCTGATGAGTGCCATCCGCCCACTGTGGTTGCTGCTGATCTGCCTGGGATCAGCCCTGGCCGGTTGGGTGGCCCAGGTGCTGCTGACCACCAACGGCTTCGCCTCCCCGGTGCTCCAGTGGCCTTCGCTGGTCACGATGGTCGCCGGCATGGCGATCACCTTCGCCTTCGGGTTGCGGGTCCGGCGCTATACCCAGGGCAAACTCAAACGCCGTCTGGATCCGTTGCAGGCCGCCCGGACCCTGGTCCTGGCCCAGGCCACCGCCTACGCCGGTTCGTTGATCGGCGGTTGGCATATCGGTCTTTTGCTGGATGTGCTGCGCGGCGCAGGATGGGGCAACCAGTTGGTGATCTCATCCCTGGTGATGATTGTCGGGGCGCTCGTGATGGTTATCGTGGGATGGGTCGTGGAGCAGTTCTGCAAACTGCCTCCCGAAGATCCATCGGCCCCCGGCTCGGGGAGCCGGAAGCGGGAGGAAGACGAGGGGTATGCCGCAGGAACCAATTGATCCGCAGGGCCTTGAGTTCCAGCGGGTCTCGCCGGCCTACGCGAAGGTGCGGTTGGTCGGCTGGGCGGTCTCGGCGTTGGTGACGTGGGCCGTGTTGGCCGTGCCGCTGGTCCTGATGCTGACCGGCGTCTGGTCCGGCTACCCTGCTTGGCTGGCCTGGGGGCTGCTCGGTGTGGCCGTCGTGTTCGACGTGATCCGCATGGCCATCATTCCCCGGCAGGTCCGGGCCATCGGCTATGCCGAACGCGACGACGATCTGCTCATCCGTTCAGGCCTCCTGTTCCAACAAGTCCTGGTGGTCCCCTACGGGCGCATGCAGTATGTCGATGTCGCCGTCGGCCCCATCGACCGGGCCCTGGGCCTGTGCAAGGTCCAACTGCACACCGCCTCCACCTCCGCCAAGGCGGAGATCCCCGGGCTACCCTCGGCCGAGGGGACCCGCCTGCGCGAGCGCCTTTCGGCCCGCGGCGAGGCGAGGTTGGCCGGACTGTGACCGGCGACCAGACGCCGTCTCCCGAGGCGGAGGAATCGGCCCCCTGGCGTCGGGTCCACCCGGTCTCCCCGATGGTCAGGGGTTGGCTCGTCGTGGTGGCGTTCCTCTACTTCTTCGCCCAGAACTCGCTGAACAACATCTTCAACGCCGGCGATCTCCCGCCCGAAGCCGAGAAGGACTGGAACTTCGTCCCCAGCCTGCTGCTGGTCGTCGCCGGCGGCGTCGGCATCCTGATCTTGATCATGGCCGGTTTCTTCCTGTCCTGGTACTTCACCAAATACCAGGTGACCGCACGGCATGTGCATGTGAACTCCGGCGTCGTCTTCCGCCAGCAGCGCCAGGCCCGCATCGATCGGGTCCAGGCCATCGACATCGTCCAGCCGTTGGTGGCCCGTATCTTCGGGCTCGCCGAGCTCAAGTTCGAGGTGGCCGACGCCGGATCCACCGCCATGCGCCTGGCCTACATCAGGATCGGCGATGCGAAGGAACTGCGCAATGACATCCTCGCCCGCGCTGCCGGGCTGAAGCAGGAGCGCGATGCCGGCAACACCGGCGTCGTTCCCTCGCCCGTCGGACCTGCAGGACCCGCCGCAGCTGCCGACCCCGGTGCTGCCCTGGAACCGCAGACCACCGGTTCCGCCGCCGATACTCCGGCACCGGCCCCGGAACCATCAGAAACCCGGGCCCATTCCCCTGAGGCGCCCGAACGGATCGTGGCCACGGTCCCGCCCCCACGATTGATCGCCTCGACCCTGCTCTCCCCCTGGCTGTTGGTGGTCGTGCTGTTCGTCATCGCCATGATCGTCGCCACCGTGGCCTCCGACGGTGAGATCAGCGTGCTGTACCTGTTCCCGGCCCTGATCGGGATCGTCCCGGCCCTCTGGGGCCAGTTCAACCAGGGCTACAACTTCCGTGCCGCCATGAGCGAAGACGGCCTGCGGTTGAGTTACGGCCTGTTGGACACCCGGCACCAGACCGTGCCGCCGGGACGTGTCCAGGCGGTCATGGTCATCCAGGGCATCATCTGGCGGCGCTTTGGTTGGTACAAGGTCGTCGTCAACGTCGCAGGCTACGGCAACCAGGAGGCCCTGCGCTCCACGCTCTTGCCCGTGGGCACCCGGCAGGACGTGCTCAATGTGCTGGGCATCGTGCTGCCCGAACCGGGAACGGACCGGCCGGCCGAACTCGTCGCTGCCGGGATCGGCGGCTCCGGAAACGCCGAGGGGTTCGTCACCTCCCCACGCAGCGCCCGCTGGCTCTCACCGTTCGCCTACCGCAGGCAGGGCTTCGCCGTCACCGACACCGCCTTGTTCTCCCGCGCCGGGGTGCTCATCCATTCGCTGGTGATCATCCCGCATGAACGCATCCAGGGCATCTTCCTCACCCAGGGGCCGCTGAACCGTCCGCTGGGGCTGACGGGGATCGAACTGTGTACCACCGACGGGCCGATCTCACCCCGGGTGAAGCAGATGTCATTGGAGACCGGCCGCGAATTGTTCATGTCCCAGGCTTCCCGCGCGGCGCGGGCCCGCCACCTGAAGGACCGCGACCACTGGCTGGAAGAGGAGAATCATGAGTAAACCCGGACGTCTGGGCGTCGGCATCATCGGTGCCGGCAAGGTAGGTGCCGTCCTCGGTGCGGCATTGCGGTCAGCCGAACATGCCGTCGTCGGGGTCCACGCGGTCTCCGAAGCCTCGCGGGATCGCGCCGAAATCCTGCTGCCGGGTGTTCCCGTATTGGAGATCCCCGAGATCGTCCGGCGCTCGGAACTGGTGCTGCTGGCCGTACCCGACGACGCCCTGCACCCGTTGGTCAAGGGTCTGGCCGACGCCGGGCACTGGCAGCCCGGTCAGCTGGTCGTGCATACCTCCGGACGCTACGGCACCGGGATCCTCGCACCGGCGCAGGCTGCCGGGGCCATCCCGTTGGCCATCCATCCGGCCATGAGCTTCACCGGGATGTCCCTGGACCTGGTCCGCTTGAACGAATGCATGTTCGGGGTCACCGCCGCCTCGATGGTCCTGCCGATCGCCCAGGCCCTGGTCGTGGAGATGGGAGCCGAGTCCACGGTGATCGAGGAGGAGGACCGCGGGATCTACCATGCGGCCCTCGCCCACGCGTCCAATCATCTGGTCACCCTTGCCGGCCAGTCCGCGGAGTTGCTGCGTCGCATCGGGGTCGAGGCGCCCGAACGTGTTCTGGGACCACTGATGCGTGGCTCGCTGGAGAACGCGTTGGCCTCGGGGGAGGGCGCCCTGACCGGGCCCGTTGCCCGCGGCGATACCGGGACGATCAATGCGCATCGGGCCGCCCTGGCCGGCGGGGAGGTGCCCTCCGACATCCGTGACGCCTACCTGGCGATGGGACGGGCCACCGCCCAGCGTGCCCTGGATCGGGGGCTGCTCAGCGAGAACCAGGCGGCAACGATCCTCGACGCACTGTCCTGAGGTGGGCGGGCGCCTTGCGGGGATAGACTCATCGCGTGAATACCGCAGCACCAGGCCACCACGACGCGACCGCCCCGGGCGCCGCTCGTCCTCTTCTGGTCCGAACCGCCGCCGAACTGGCCGCCCTAAGTACCCGGCTTCTGACGCAAGCCCCCTCTGCTGGCGGGCCACGACGGTTGGGTCTGGTCCCCACGATGGGTGCCCTGCATGCAGGACACGAACATCTGGTGCGTGCCGCCCGTGCGGAGAACGACGTCGTGGTCGTCTCGGTGTTCGTGAACCGCCTGCAGTTCGATGACGCTGCCGATTTCGAACGCTATCCGCGCGACCTCGACGGCGACTGCGCATTATTGGCCTCGGCCGGAGCGGATATCGTCTTCGCGCCCGGGGAACCGGAAATCTACCCCGGTGGAGCGCCGCTGGTGCGCCTGTCCAGCGGCAAACTGGGGGAGAAGTTCGAAGGGGCCTCGAGGCCCGGACACTTCGATGGCATGCTCGCCGTCGTCGCCAAGCTGCTCCATGACGCGGCGCCGTCGGCCCTGACCCCGGTTCCGGTAGAGTACAGCGCCTACTTCGGACAGAAGGACGCCCAGCAGTTGGCCATTGTGCGACGCATGGTCACCGACCTGTCCTACCCGGTGCGCATCCGGGCCGTTCCGATCGTGCGGTCCGACGAAGGGCTGGCGTTGTCCAGCCGCAACCAGTTCCTCACCCCCGAGCAGGCCGCGGCCGCCCTCGTCCTCAGCAGGGCCTTGTTCCTGCTGGCCGATCGTGCCGCGGCCCACGAGGCGTTGATGATCGACGAGGCGGAGTACCTGTTGGCCAGCCAGCCGCTGGTGGATCTGGACTACCTGGAGGTGGTGGATCCGGACACGTTGGAACCCCTTGCTTTCAACTGCCGGGAAACCCCGTTCACTGGAGGTGCATTGGTCCTGGTGGCCGCGCGGGTGGGCGACGTGCGGCTGATCGACAACATGCTTCTTGGCGACGCCCGCGCCTGACATCAGCGGGCGGGTTGTCCTAGTTCCTTTTCAGGGTCCGGGTCAGCATGTCCCGGCCCTGTTCCTCGAAGGTCGGGTCACCGACCTGGTTCGCCCAGACGATCGTCCCCAATGACTGCATGAGCTCGTCGAGTCGGCGGCCTGCGTCAGTGGTTCCGCCAAGAGGTGCCGCGCCGGTCGGACGGTAGCCCTGCAGGAAGGCCTCCCGCAGTTCCGGGCTCCTGAGGGGACGAAGTCGTCCAACCAGTCCTGGACTTGGAGCAGTTGATCGGAAGGGGCAAGCCCCGGGGCCCGTGCCAGCCAGGCGAGGGTCTTGGAGAGCACGGAGTGTTCATAGTGCGCATCCACCACCGGTGCGGTCCCGCGGTGCAGGCGCGCCAGGAGTTCCCCTGCCCGTTCGAACATCCGGGGGTCGTGCTCTTGCCGGGTGCTGCAGGCCAACTCCCCGTCGATGAACGTCTTCACGAGTAGCCCGGCATCGGCGTCGTAGCCGGCCAGTTCCGGTACATCGTTGGCCAGCGGCCGCAGCCAGTTGCGGTGGGCCCGGGATTCGCGGTCGAGATGGTGCGGGCTTTCGCAGGCCTTGAGCAGCAGCCGGCGTCCGGCATGGGTGAACTCCAGGACCGTGATGCCGTAGGGCCAACTATGGTCGGCGATGCCGTGGGCCTCCGGATAGAGCTGCTCCAGGCGAGTTCGTTGCCGGGGCGAAAGCCCGGGGTGTCCCCAGTTCGATGTCATGGGCCTCAACTCCAGCGCGCGGCGGCAGCGTCCAGATGGGCCCGGAAGCCTGACAGTTCGGCCACGATGTCGGCGGCGGTCTCTCGGCCGGCGGTCCGGGCGGCCGACTGCCCCGCATAGACGGGGGCCTTCGCCACATCGGCTTGGGCGCGGGCCGCATTGACGGTTTCGGTGATCGAAGGGTCCGCGGCCAGGGCGTCGATGAGCCCCTCCCGGTCCTGCGCCCATTGCTCGGTGAAGTCATTGCGCAACGCCCGCCCGCCGAATTCGGTGGGCCAGGGGATGCGTTGGGCGATATCGAAGACCTGGGTGAAGACGGTGTCGTCCAACCCGGCGGCGGCAATCGCCTGTTTGACGCGATCGTGGCTGGAGGATTCGGTGGAGGCCGCGAAACGGGTGCCGACCCAGGCGGCTTGGGCGCCGGCGGCCAGGACGGCGGCGACACCCCGGGAATCGGCGATGCCACCGGCGGCGACCACCGGTTTGCTGGTCGCTGCCAGGGCCTCCTGCAACAACGGCAGGGTGGCCACGTCATTGCGGCCGTGACCGCCACCCTCTCCACCACGGCAGACGACGACATCGATATCTGCTTCGAGGGCCCGACGCAGGTCGGCGTCGTTTCCCACCTGCATCGCACAGAGCGCTCCGGCTTCGCGGATCAGCGCTGCGGCGGGGCCCGGATCGCCGAAACTGACACATACCAGGGATGGTCCGTGGCTCAAGACCTCGCGCAGGGGCTGGAGGGAACGCTCCAGGACCCAGGCCATCAGCCCGGCGCCCCAGGCGCGGCCGGAGGCCCGGGCCAGCGTGGCTTGTTCGGAGATCCACTCCGGGCTGGCGGTGGAGCCGATCCCAATTAGACCCAGTGCGCCGGCGGAACTGACAGCGCCGGCCAAGGCGCCGCCGGCGGCACCGGCCATGGGTGCGCTGATCAGTGGCTGGTCCAATCCCAACCGGGTCGGTAGGTCGAAGGAGGCCGGCGGGAATTCGGTCTGCTGGTCCGGGGTGTTTTGATCGTTGGGCATGGTCCCAGTCTAGGGACGAGGTTTGTGATGCAGACCTCAAATCCTGCGCTGCTTGAATCTGGTCCAACAAGGGCGGATACCGCCTCAAATCCCGCGTCATCGCGGGGTTTTCGATGAAGAGGCCGTCCGATTTGGTGAGGGGCCCGAATCCGTGTAAAGTTTTCTGAGTCGCCGAGACGAGTACAGCGGAAACGCAGAAGATCGGAAGGCGGCCACCTAACAAAATCAGTCCGAAATGGACCGGGGCGTTCTGTGCCCCGAATTCAGCCCGGATTGATTGCGGAGCGTACTGCAGAAACACCGGAAACGATGGATTTGCGGAGCGACACGCAGTAAGGTAAGTTAGACAAGTTGCTCCAGAGCGAAGCGGTCGGCCGGAAGGCGGGATCGTGGAAGTTGGAAGCGTCTGTTGTTTGAGAACTCA